>NC_014633.1:641082-961624 GCF_000165505.1 Ilyobacter polytropus DSM 2926
TTTACCCTTGTGGGTACTGCAATTAATCCTACTCTTATAGGAAATTTACTTATTCCTGGAACACTGGCCATTATGAGTGCCCTGGTAATTAGGTCAATAGGAACATGGATCTCGCTTATCGGAACAGACTTAACATATAAAGAAAGATTATTTTGTGTTATTGCTTACCTCCCAAAGGCAACTGTGCAGTCTGCCAAGGCGGGTGTACCACTTCAAATGGGAGTGGTCGGAGGCGAACTGATACAGGCTGTATCCATTCTGAGCGTCCTTATAACGGCTCCTATAGGGGCTATAGGCATAAAGCTCACAGCTATACCTCTATTAGAGCCAGAAAGCCAATTAAAAGTATCACAGGAATACCTAAAATAAACTGTTTCAAGCAAAAGTAGTCCGGTGAATATTCACCGGACTACTTTGTTTATCTGCTAGTCTCCATTTTTAGTAACTTATTCAAAAGATATTTTATGATTTCTTCAGAGTAAAGAAAAACTCAACACCGTCTGCGAGGTTATGAACTCCATAGTCAGAGTTATGAATATCCAATATTTTCTTTACTATAGAGAGCCCTAATCCTGTTCCGCCATACTTTCTAGTTCTGGCTTTATCAAGTTTGAAGAAAGGTTTCCATATGTCATTGATTTTATCTTCTGGAATTTTATCTCCACTATTATAAATCCTTATTTTAAGAAAGCCATCTTTTGCAGTTCCCGTTATTTTGATTTCCCCATTTTCAGGAACATAGGTAACAGCATTACTAAAAAAGTTTTCCAAAACTCTTTCAACGAGTTTTATATCTCCATAAACTTCTTCATTTTTCAATAAAAAATTCAATTTAACTTTTTTCTCCTTAAAGTCATAGGAGTAGTTTTCCAGTACATTTTCTACAAGTGAGTCTATTCTGAAAGATTCCATTTGGGCTTTTTTGTATCCCGCTTCTATTTCTGAAAAATACAGAAGTTCTTTTACTATTTTTTCCATGTTTTCAACTTCTTCTACAATAGTCGAACAGTATTCCTCAATCTCTTCACCGCAAGCTACTCCTTCGAGGAGTCCTTCTGCATATACCCTCATGATGGCAAGGGGTGTCTTGAGTTCATGATTTACACTAGATATAAAGCTACGCCTCATTATTTCCAGTTTTCTTTCGTTTTCTAGGTCAATCTCTAGCTGAGTATTGGCATTTTTAAGATTTCCAATGGCACTTTCAAGCTTTTCAGACATAGTATTTATACTTTCCCCTAGACTTTCAAGTTCATTTCCAGTTTTTATATCCACTTTTTCATCAAAATTGAGTCTCGATATATTCTTGGCATTTTTTTCTAGACGAATAATTGGTTTAGAAACCTTATTAGAAAATATATATGAAACAGCCAGGGATAAGAAAGCAACAAGAAAAAAACTATAGTAATAAAATTCCCTGCTTATTTTTACAGAATTCTCTACAGAAGATACCGGGGTTGTTATAACTAAAAACATCTGATTTGTTATTTTTGTTATATTGACCAGAAGGTTTATTCCCTGTTCTTTCTGATATACTTTCTCTATATTGGCACCGATCTCCACATCAGCCCAGTCTAAATCGTCTAAAATTCCCCTCACATCGTCATCTATACGGTACTGATACCTGTCCTCCATATTGAGAAAATAAACCTCTATATTGCTCTCCCTCTTTAGCCTAGGAATGTTTATGTTGCCGTCTCCTTCTGTGAGAAGTGTTGATATTTTATGAAGTTCTTCCTTTTTTTTGTTTAAAGAGTAGCTATCTAGAAGCGTCGCATTCAAAAGATATATCAGAAATATGGGCAGTATGGATATTATCATCATATAAAAAAATATATCCCTGCTTATTTTACCTTTCATTATTCCTCCTCAAACCTATACCCAACTCCACGAACAGTCTTAATATGTTTCCCTTTAAGTTTTTTACGCAGCTGTTTTACATGGGTGTCCACAGTTCGAAGGTCTCCATAATAATCAAAACCCCATATCTGGTTTAAAAATCTCTCTCTGGAAATAGCAATATCTTTGTTTTCAACCATCATAAGGAGCATATCATACTCCTTTGGAGTCAAATCCAAAATTTCATCAAAAAAAATTACCCGATGGCTACTAGAGTCAATTTCTAATTTACCAACTTTTAAGCTATTCTCTTCTGTTTTAGTATCTTTTCTTTTTAACAGCACCTTGACTCTTGCTAAGAGTATTTTAAGGCTGAAGGGCTTAGTTATATATTCATCCGCCCCTAGATCAAATCCAAACAGCTCGTCATCCTCAGTACTTCTTGCAGTCAACATTATAATTGGAATTTTAGACTCTTTTCTTATTTTCCTGCATATAGTCCATCCGTCAATTTTGGGAACCATAACATCTAAAATTGCCAGATCAAAAGTATTCTCGTAAAATAATTCTAAAGCTTCTTCTCCGTCGCAGGCCTCTATAACCTCATAACCGGCTTTTACAAGAAAGTTCTTTACCACCTTTCTCATTTTATCCTCATCTTCTAAAAGTAAAATTCTTTCCATTAATATACCTCCTTATGCCTTGAGTCAATTATATAATGAAATCAAAAAAAACACAAAAAGGGCTTTGAAAAGCCCCTTTTAAAAATTTTTATTAAAGCGTTGTATTTATCTCAAGACTTCGGTACTGAATAAGTCCTTTTATCATTCCGATCTCTTTGGTAATATCCTTAAGCACTTCAGAAGATTTAGGATACTTTGACATCTCGTCGGCACTGGTCTGAAGTTTTAAAAGTTTGCCATATAATTCTTCTAGCTGTGGATCATCCATTGACTTCGCCGAATTTATATAGCAAGTCACTTCGTGTGATCTATTTTCTTCTGCTACAAACTCAATATTTTCTTCCTGAATTTCCTCTGCTTCTACAGAATTATTTTGGATGTCACTCATTTCTTTTTTATCTGAATTCAGACTGCCGTCATTATTACATGCTGATAAAGAAATAATAATTAAAAATACTGCCATAAATTTTTTCATCGTACCTCCTCCTGTTGTATTAGTTTTTACTCAAAACGATATATTCTAGTTTCCCCTTTAGCTCTCCGGCTCTTTGAGTTAGAACCTTTATAGAATCCCAATCTTTATCAGATTTTTCATTTTCTTTTATTAGATCAGCTTCTACAACTCTAAGTTCCTTAACTATGGCCTTTATATTAGGCTGTGAAGATCCTTCATACATCGTTATTACTTCTTCTGTGCAGACAGGTATCTCTTTGCTCAAATTCAGATTCATCCCCGCAAATGCAGCAGTTGCAATAAACAACAGACAGGCACTCAGCGGTAAAAGATTTTTTCTCATAATGTAACATCCTCCTGTATTTCATTTTATAAAGATATATTATTCTATAAATGTGATGTTCCATTGAGGTTTTCTTAAAAGTTTTAGGGTTTTATACATTTTTTTTAATTATTTCTTTTAAAAATCGACTAAAACTAGTAAAATTAAGATATATAACGAAAATTTAAGTTCTTATTTAAAAAGCATATTTTAGGGAGGATGATCATGAAAAAATTTTTAATCTTTTTTTCTCTACTTATTTTTATTGGGTGCGAAACTTTGGATATACCATCGAAAACTCCTGAAAAATTACCAGAGGTAGAAACCGAAATAAAAGAAGAGATAAAAGAAGAAATTAAAACAGAAATTGAAGAAGAAGAACCTTCAAAAACCTATGAAATAAAAAACAATGAAATACTTTTTTATTCAAAGGAGCAAAAGGTCATCAAGAGAATTGATCTGATAAAGAGGCGTGAAGAAGAATTCAATGATAACGAGATTCTTTTTTCAACCAGCCCTATTCCGTCATCTTATGAAAAAATTCTTAAAAATAACACTCAAATACAGAGGGTATCAAACTCCTTTGGGAAAAACAAACTCATAAAAAGTTCAAAGGTATATTTGTACGGATATCTCGACAACACGATTTTGTACGAATATGATTCCCTTATGAGGCTTTCGTCAGAGAAGTATATTGACCCTCAGGGAAAATTATATACAAAAAAGAGTTATAACTACAACAACAACTATAGAGTCATCGAAAAAAAAATCTTTGATGCAAAGGGAGCTTTTTTAGAAGAGGAGGTTTTTTCCTATACCGGGGGAACTCTTTCAAAAGTAACAGTACTTTCCGGTGACGGGAAAATATTAAGTACTAAGAATTTCATTTATGATAATTCTGGAACTCTTAAAGAAGAAAGGTTTATTAGTGGGAAAATAAATACAAGACTGGTTTATAAAAAGGACAGTTTAGGAAGAGTCGACAGAATTTCTGAGTACTCCTCAGGGAAGTATAGGGGATACTATAAACTTATTTATGATTCTAAAGAGAGATTAACTGAAAAAAGATTTTACTCTACAGATCAGGCTGTTGTCTCTAGAGAAATATATAAATACTAATAATTTTATTTTAATAGCTAAAAATCATTTAGTATATATTTAATCTACCAGAAAAATAACTTAGTGATTCTATATTAGAATTTAATTTGAATAAAGCAAAAGAGCTGCTATCGCAGCTCTTTTACTTTTCCATATTTTTAGGATTAAAATTAACATCCATTTGAGGAAACGGTATCTCTATTTTTTCTCTGTCAAAAATTTCTTTGGCTTTTTCAATTGAATCAAAATATACTGTCCAGTAGTCTGCAGTCCTACACCACACTCTGTAAGTTATATTTACAGAAGAATCTCCTAATTCTTTTACCCTTATAGTGATAGGGTCATCTTTCAATACTTTTTCATGTGAATGGGCTATCTCGTTTAAAAATGAAATAGCTTTCTTAAAATCATCTCCATAGGAAATTCCAAAATCAATATCTACTCTTCTTTTATCATTTTTGGAATAGTTGATCAATGAGTTATTAGACAATTCTCCATTAGGAATTATGATTTTTTTGTTGTCTGGAGTATTCAAAACTGTATAAAATATCTGAATCCCTTCAACAGTTCCTGAATGACCTGCCGCCTCTATATAGTGACCTATCTCAAAAGGCTTAAAAATAAGGATAAGAACTCCTCCTGCAAAATTTGACAAACTTCCCTGTAAGGCTAGACCTACTGCAAAAGTTGCCGCACCTAGAATTGCAACAAGTGATGTCATCTGGATTCCCACTACAGATGCTGTTATTATTACCAAAATAACATAGCTCAGAGATCGTAAGCATGATACTGCAAAGGAATGTACCATAGGGTCTGTCTTTCTCTTATACATTGCCTTATGAACCAATGCCATAATGTTATTAATGACAAATTTACCGATTATGAAAATAACTATCGCCCCTAGTAACTTCATGAAAAGATCAGCAAAGTTACTTGTGATAAAAAGCTTCATGTTCTCCATATATACCCCCCTAAATTTTTATGTTATAGATATATACATTTTTCTAATAAAATTCCTTTTATTTTCTTAAAGTAAAAAAACCTCCATCAGATAAAATCTGAAGAAGGTTTTCCATTGATTTTGATTATAACTTATAAAGTAACTCTTCATAAGTTGGCATAGGCCAAATTTCTTTAGAACATAAAGTTTCTAAATTATCAGCTGCAGTTCTGATTTTATCCATCGCTGGTAATATCTCTTTTCTTGCGTACTGAACTTCAGCATCTAAGTCTTCTGGTTTATTAGCAATTATTGTCTCTAAAGCTTTTGTCTCATTCAAAAGTGTATCAACGTTTTCAGCTATTGAAACAACAAGGTCTTTTTGACTTTTTAATAAGCTTTCAGGTAAAAATTCTTTACTACTGTTGATTGTATCTGCTATTTCTTTCATGTACTTGTTAGCAGCAGGAGCAACTTCAGTCTCAGACATTTTTGTTATTACTTTTGCTTCAAGTTCTACTTGATTTACATAAATTTCACTATAAATGTTATGTCTTGACTCTAATTCTTCTGCAGTTAGAACCATGTGCTTTTCAAATACTTCTATTGTTTCTGGAGCTAAGTTATATTTTAATACGTCACTTGTAGCCTTTAAGTTTGGAAGACCTCTCTTTTCAGCTTCTACTATCCACTCTTCTCCATAACCATTTCCGTTGAATACAACTTTTCCATGCTCAGTGTATGCATTAGTAATGATTTGCTTTATAGCTTCATTTTTATCTTCTGCTTTTTCAAGAATATCTGCATATTCTGAAAGTACCTCTGCAACAATTGTATTTAGGATTACATTTGGACCTGAAGTAGATGCTGAAGATCCAACCATTCTAAATTCAAATTTATTTCCTGTAAAGGCAAACGGAGAAGTTCTGTTTCTGTCTGTAAGGTCTTTTGGTAATTTTGGAAGAGAGTCTACTCCAATCTCAAGTTTTGAAGATACAGCTGCACTTTCAGTTGCAACTCCTGCTACATTAGCAAGTACATCTGAAAGTTGATCTCCCAAGAAAACAGATATAATTGCTGGAGGTGCTTCATGTCCTCCTAATCTGTGGTCATTATTCGCACTTGCAGCAGATAGTCTTAGAAGTGGAGCATATCTATCCACAGCCTCTATTACAGAACTTAGGAATACAAGGAACTGAGCGTTATCTTTAGGGCTATCTCCTGGCTCAAGTAAGTTCGCACTTTCAGTTGCAAGAGACCAGTTATTATGCTTTCCAGAACCATTTACTCCTGCAAAAGGTTTTTCATGTAAAAGAGCTACTAGTCCATGTCTAACTGCTACCTTTTGGATAATATCCATAGTAAGTTGATTACTATCAGTTGCTACGTTTGCTGTAGAGAATACTGATGCAACCTCAAATTGATTTGGTGCAACTTCATTATGCTTTGTCTTAGACGAAACTCCGATTTTCCATAGCTCAAGGTCTAGATCCTGCATGAATGTAGCTACTCTTTCTTTTATAGTACCAAAGTAGTGACCTGTAAGTTCCTGCTCTTTTGCAGAAGCGGCACCTAATAATGTTCTACCAGTATGCATAAGGTCTAATCTTTTTTCATAGAAATCTTTCTCTACTAAGAAGTACTCTTGCTCTACTCCTAAAGTAGTATATGTTTTTTTAGTTTTTGTATCTCCTAAAGCTTTTAAAACTCTTAAAGATTGTTTTTCAACAGCTGCCATAGATCTTAAAAGAGGAACTTTTTTATCTAAAGCATGTCCCTTGTATGAAACAAAAGCTGTAGGTATGTAAAGAGTTATACCAGTCTGATCCTCTCTCAAGAATGCAGGTGATGTAGTATCCCATGCAGTATAACCTCTAGCTTCAAAAGTAGCTCTTAGTCCTCCACTTGGGAATGATGATGCATCAGGTTCTCCTTTTATTAGCTCTTTTCCAGAGAATTCTAACATTACGTTTCCGTCTGGGCCTGGATTAACAAAAGAATCATGCTTTTCAGCTGTAATTCCTGTAAGTGGTTGGAACCAGTGAGTAAAGTGAGTCGCTCCTTTCTCAAGTGCCCAATCCTTCATAGCGTTTGCAATAACTTCTGCAACATTTAACGTAAGATCTTTTTCTCCATTTTGTACTTTTTTAAACTCTTTAAAAATACTTTTAGGTACTCTTTGCTTTAAAGTAGCCTCATTAAAACAGTTAGTTCCATAAACTTCAGTCAAAGGTCTCACTTTAAAATCATTATTTTTCATAAATATTTCCCCCTCTAAATTGAAAATTATATAAAAAATGGGCAGGAATTCAAAAGAATCCTATCCCATGTTTCTGCACGTGTTAAATAAACCACTTTTTCTGTAGAAAGTTATCCCGTAAACAGCTGCTTCTTTTTTGCAAAATGAGATTTTATCCATTGACAAGCATTGGATAAGCTCAAAACGTGAACTATACTCATTTAAAAAGCAAAATTTAGAAACTGCCACAAGAACCATCCTCCTAAAATTATTAATTCTGAACACTTTTTTAATCAAGTTCGAAAACCAGTAAAACATCAATCGAATGTATATACCACATAAATATTTTTTATATTTTACTATTTATACAGTCAATATCTGATCTTTCTTAATGAGAATAATATCACAGCTAACTTGAAAAATCAAGATTTTTTTTAAAAATAATTTTTGAGTTTTTCCCAAAAATGGATACTTCGCCATCTATGAGTTCACTTTCCGTAATAGGACTTTCCACATAAATTTCCTCTGTTAAATTAAATTTCAAATTTTTTAAATGAGTCTTGAAGTTTCTAACAATATTAATAGTGTCACCCTCTATAAATTCACCATTTTTGATGTTTATATTAATTTTACTTTCTATTGGTTTTTCAAGCATCAATTGATAAATAAGATCCACTTCATAAGAATTTTTTAATACTTTAGTGAATTTTTCATTGGGTGTTATTTTTTCCTCATTACAAATAAAATTATATTTATTAAGAGTGTCTAAAACCTTTTGTATTTTAAATCTTTCAATTTTATTTTCTAAAGTTACAGATGCAGATAGATAACCTATGTTAAACTCAAGTTTTTCACCTGAAAAAAGATTCACAAAAAACTTACAAACCTCTATAGATCTTTTTACAGAAAGAGTTTCAGATATGGAATAAGCTAAATATCTATCAGTGGATATTACCTTATTATTATCCTTTGATACTTTTCCTTCAAATATAATCTTGCATTCTCTATTTTTAACTTCAAAATAATTGACTCCATTGGATTTTAAAAACTTCAGGGTAAAATTCAAAAGTTTAGAATTCCCACATATAATATCAACTTTTCCTATAGTCGTTATTTTTTCTTTCATGTTAAATTCTGGAATATTTGACCTTGAAATTGGAAATTTTATATTTTGATTGAATTCTGACTGCATTTCAAAATAAGTTTTTACAACACCACCAAAATCTTCATCTATTATGATCTCTTTTAACAAAGGTTTCCTAGGTTCTTTTTCCAGTGAAAAAAGTCTTGGATTCTCATCATCAGCTGTTACCTGAACTTTTTTTTTACTGACAACTCTTGAGGGGTGTCAGTAGTTTCAAAAATATGCTGTTTTTCTATCAAATATTTTTTCAGTTCATTTAAAAATTCAATTTCATTTTGTTTTAAGAGCTTTATCTCATTGGAATTCAGCCAATTAATTGTTTCTGTATTTATAATAGAGGAAGATGTTACAAAATAGGCATTTGGTTTTGAATCACCTAATTTATTATATACAAAAGATAAAATCTCTCTTGTATCGGGATCCTCTAAGTCATAACCAATAAATAAAAGAAGTTTCCCTTTCAGTTCACGTTTCAGATTTTCAAAAAGAGGACTATAAAGTGTCAATAATTTTAACTTTCTGAAATCCTGTTTTGTAACAAGCATTTTATCCATGTGTTCAAAATCCCCATTTATTTTGTAAAGTCTAGGTAAGTCAGATTCTACTTCACCTTCATTCTGTATATCTACCTTAAAGATATCAGGCCCATAGGAATTTTCAATAAGAGTATCAAAATTTGTTGTTACAACTGCATCAATAAAGGGAGATTTTGGAAACAAATAGAGAAGATCAGAGGTTGCCCTTGTATTCGAATAAGAGTTCTTTAACTTGTTAAGAAGCTTCAATTTGCTTCCTGTCACGCTGTCTAAATAAACTTGACACACCTCAGCTAAAGAGTTGGTGTCAGTAACCTCTAACTTTGAATACTTATCCAAATCTTCATATATAAGCTTAGCTAACTCTCTTTTGCTGGGATAACCCATCAATTTTCCTAAAATATCTCCTATCCATAATACAATATTTTCCCCGTCTCGTAATCTATTTATAAAATTTGTCATAATTTACTCCTTGTAAATATTAATCATTTCTTAGCTTAGTATACCCTATTAATACCCATTTCACAACCTTAAAAAGCAAAGAAAATAAAATCCCCCTGCCTTTGCAGACAGGGGCTAATACTAGTCAAATGCAACTTTGATAACATCTTCAAAATAATCTACAAAATGAACCGTAACTCCCTCTTTTATATAATCTGGAAGACGTTCATAGTCTTTTTTATTATCCTTTGGAACTATAAGGGTAAAAATACCAACTCTTCTTGCAGCGATTGTTTTTTCCCTTATTCCCCCTATAGGCAGCACCTTTCCTGTAAGGGTTAGTTCACCAGTCATGGCCACTTCCTTTCTCACAGCTTTTCCTTTTGCCAGAGAATATAAGGCTAAGGCCATTGTTACTCCTGCAGATGGACCGTCTTTAGGAGTTGCCCCTGCTGGAACATGAAGGTGGACTGTATTTTTATCAAAAAAGCTTCTTTCTTCTTCAGAACAAGCTTTTTCTTTGTTTAGGTAAGACCTGACATAAGAGTGGGCTATTTCCGCAGATTCTTTCATCACATTTCCTAGCTGTCCTGTAAGTTTAAACCCTTTTTCTTTATTACTAATACCGGTAGCCTCTATATACAGTGTGGCTCCCCCCATAGATGTCCATGCAAGTCCTAGTGTAACTCCAGGTACAGATCTCTGATAAAGCTCCTCAGTTATAAAGAGAGGCTGTCCCAGGAATTCTTCTAGGTTTTTTTTGTTGATATTCACTTTATTCACATCACCTTCAGCTATACGTAGGGTGGTTTTCCTCATTATCTTTCTTATATTTTTTTCAAGATTTCTTACGCCTGCTTCTCTGGCATACTTGTCTACCACATCTTCTATTGCTCCCTTGTTGATGTTTACCTCACGCTTGGTAAGGCCATGTTCTTTCATCTGATTTGGGATTAAAAACCTCTTGGCGATCTCTAGCTTTTCCTCCATTATATAACCAGGAAGCTGAATGACCTCCATACGGTCAAGAAGTGGTTTTGGTATAGTATCCATGGTGTTTGCAGTTGTAATAAATAATATCTTGGAAAGATCATACCTGACATCTAAGTAATGATCCAAAAAGTCTCTGTTTTGTTCTGGATCTAGCACCTCTAAAAGTGCAGAGGCAGGGTCTCCCTGGTAGCTGTTTCCTATTTTGTCAATCTCATCTAGCATTATAACTGGATTTGAAGTTTCTACTCTTTTGAGAGCCTGTATTATCTTTCCTGGCATTGCACCTATATAAGTCCTTCTGTGTCCCTTTATCTCAGCCTCATCCTTCATACCTCCAACAGAAAATCTGTAAAATTTTCTGTTGAGAGTACTGGCTATAGATTTACCTATAGAAGTTTTACCAACTCCTGGAGGACCGACAAGGCAAAGAATAGAACCAGTTACATTCCCTGTTTTCATTATGGTACTTATAAATTCTAGTATATTTGTTTTTACATCCTGAAGACCATAATGATCCTTATCTAATATGGTTCTGGCTTTTTTTACGTCTAGCCTGTCATCAGAATATATTCCCCAAGGAAGTTCTATTATGGATTGTATATAAGACCTGGTCACATGATATTCAGGAGAGCTCTGATCTATCATTTTCAGCTTTTCAAACTGCTCTTCTACAACATTTTTAGCTTCTTCTGAAAGTTCTATTTCTGATAATCTTTCTACAAGTTTATCTATTTCAGTCTGTTTATCATCTTTTTCCATTCCAAGCTCTTTTTTTATAAGCTTAAGCTGTTCCCTGAGAAAATAGTCTTTCTGCTGTTTGCTTACTTTGTCTTCGATCTGCTTTTGTATTTTTTCCTGAAGCTGAGATATTTCTAGCTCTTTTTTCAGAAGTGTCAGAAGCTTCCTACATCTTTCTTCTAGATTAAATTCTTCTAAAAGTTCCTGAAGCTCTTTGCTTTCAATCTTTAACATTGCCGCTATGAGATCCATCAGTATACTAGGTTTGTCATAGGAAACCTGAGACATTAAAAGTTTCAGCTCTTCTTGCATTATAGGATTAACCTTAAATATCTCTTTAAGCGAGGTCATGATAGCAAGCATATAAGCACGTACTTCATCATTTGGAGCTCCGCTTGGTTCCTGGTTATATTCTACATTCCAAGTGAGAAGCGGTGTCTTCTCCACTGTTTTTATCTTCTTAAATCTAGTTATTCCCTGTACTATTATTTGTACAGTATTCGGAGAAATCGGTGTGATCTTATGAATTTTAACTACAGTTCCCACATCATAAAGCTCCGATTTAAAAAGATCGACTTCATCTACTTCTTTTGTAAATACAAGTCCCATTAACCTATTTTCTTTTTCTTCCACTTTTCTTATTGCTTCAAGGAACTGTCCCCCTGAAAATGTTATAGGAATCATTATATTGGGGAAAACAGGTCTTGTTACAATGGGAAGAATTACAAGTTTTTCCGGCATTATCTCATTGACACTAACAAGTTCTGTTATGTTATTATTATCAGCCATAGTGATCTCCTCCTTGTATGTTTTTTAACTATATAGTTACAAAGATATAAAGAATTTCCTTTATATTTTATTTAACTAATTAAAAAAAAATAACTCGAGGAAAAAAATTTTACTTTTGTATAACTATATTAAAGACAAGAATCTGAGGTGAAATGTTATGGTTTTAGAGCATCTGATTTTCTTCGCAAAGTATATTTACTTTATTAATATACTTTTTGTAGTCGTTATAATCTTCGTTGAAAGAAAAAAACCTGTCTATAGTTTGTTCTGGATCACAGTTCTTGTTCTGACATCCTATATTGGATTTATATCTTATCTGTTGTTTGGTTTAAGTTTTAGAAAAAAAAGACTAAGTAAAAAGTTTTATATGAGAAATCTTTTCAGGTATACTAATCCTTCTGAAAATAATGAGGCCAAAAAACTTGAAAAATGGGAGCAGATGATACAGTATTTAGAGCTTACAGGGAAAAACCGGTTAACTTTTTCAAATAGCACAGTAATTTTTACTGATGGAAAAAAACTTTTCCAGGACATGAAAGATGAGTTAAAAAAAGCGACTTCTTATATACACATGGAATATTTTATCTTTGACAATGATGCTTTGGGGAAAGAATTCTTTTCTATTTTGAAGGAAAAGGCAAAATCCGGTGTAGAAGTCAAACTAATATTAGATGGTGTAGGGTGCAGAAAACTTCCGCTAAAAAAAATTGTAGCACTCAGAGATTCAAAAATCGATGTGTTGGTTTTTTTCCCCTCTTATTTTCCCTTTATAAACCTGAGGGCCAACTACAGAACTCACAGAAAAATATGTATAGTTGATGCAAAGTTAGGCTATATCGGAGGATTTAATATTGGGAAAGACTACATAGGGAAGGGTCACCTGGGAAAGTGGAGAGACACTCATATAAAAATGAAAGGTGAAATCTTAAATGAGCTTCAGAAAGAATTTTTTTCATCCTGGGATTTTATAAAAAATCAAAAGTTTTTAAGTTTCAAGAAAAAAGTTAGGAACAGATATGATGAAAAAAAATATTTTCCTGAAAAAGAAAAGATTGGGAATTCTTCTATACAGATTGTAGGAAGTGCCCCAGATTATGAATTTCACCTGATAAGAGATGCTATTCTTCATATGATAACAAAGGCAAAAAAATATATTTATATACAGACTCCTTATTTTATACCAGATGATATTATTTTTGAAGCTTTGAAAATAGCTTCACTTTCTGGGGTAAATATAAAAATAATGATTCCAAATAAACCTGACCACCTTATGGTGTACTGGGCAACTCACTCTTATGTTGGAGAGATGATAACTATGGGAGTGAAGTTTTACTCCTATAAAAAGGGGTTTCTTCACAGCAAAGTAGTCATCGTAGACGATGAGGTTGCCACAGTTGGAAGTTCTAATTTTGATTACAGGAGTTTTTATCAAAATTTTGAAATAAATGCTTTTATATATGATTTTGACACTGTGAAAAAATTAAAAGCAACATTTATAGAGGATCTGGCAGAAAGTTCATCTATAACAAAAGAAATTTACCACAACAGAAAGCTCTTGGTAAAATTCAAGGAATCCATCAGCAGACTGTTTTCTCCAATTCTCTAAGGGGGTAATAATTATGATTGAATTTGATAAATTATCAGATTATTTTAATGAATTTTATGACTTTAGGCCGAATGATGACTCAATTTACCTAGACCTACATCTTCATACAAGCGCTTCAGACGGATACAATACCCCAAAATTTTTCATAGATTTTTTAAATGAAAAAAAACACTTGATATCCATAACAGATCACAATGAGATCAGAGGTGCAGTAAAAATAGCCGAACTTGGAATAAGTGTAGTTCCTGGAATAGAACTCGGGTGTGAAGACGGCTTTGAACTTCTGGTTTATTTCAATACCTTTGAAGACCTTGAAGAGTTTTATGCCAGAGAGGTCGAAGGAAACAAACACCCCTATAGGATGGCTAGAACCACAAAGGATGTTTTTTATTATTTAGACCTTTTAGAGGGTAGAGGCTGCCATATCTCAATCCCTCACATAAATGGAATGGCTCAGAAAAATTTTATTAAAAACAAGCATTATCTTTCTGAGGTAATAAAAAGAGTAGATTCTTTAGAAACATATAACCACTCTCTGTCAAAAAAAAGAAATTTAACTGCAAAAGATTTGAGAAAAAGATATGATTTAAATGCAACCTTTGGAAGTGATGCTCATATCAACAGAGAAATCCTTTCATTTTACCGCTTCCTAAACATGGAAGAAAAAAAACATCATAAATTAATGGATTCTCTCTATAAGGTTCCCATGCTTTCAGGTCTCGGAAAGAAACATCTAGTGCATATGTTCAAGAAAAAATAAAATTTTTATAAAAAATCATCCGTATTATTTACGGATGATTTTCATTTAATAGATTATTATACTCAAAAAGATCTTTGACAGCTTTAAAATATTTTTCCGCCATTATTTCATAACCATATTCATTTGGATGAACTGTGTCACTCATATACTTTGGCGTTCCCCAGGCTTCACCCCATATATCCTCAATGAGGAAAACATTGTCTTTAGAGGAAAGCTCTTTATATATTTCATCATAATTTTTCTTATCTTTTGATTTTATAAAAGATAATATAGAATTTTCAGGAAAAAATTTTGCTATAAAAACCACTGTACCTCTGTCTAAAAGACTGTCAACCATATGTTCCAAATGAATCTTTGTCTTTTCACTAGCTATTTTTCTGAAATAATCATTGGCTCCAAATTCTAGTATAACTATGTCTGGATCAAGGCTCAAAACATCTTTTTTAAGCCTTTTTCTTCCCTGTGAAGCTGTTTCACCTGGAACGCCTTTATTTATGATCTTTACATCTAGGTAATTTTTAAGGTAATCAGGATAGCTTTTCCCCTCAGGAGCCCCTATACCTGCAGTTAGGCTGTCTCCGAAACACACTAAAACAGTCTCCCGCCCTTTTGGCAGTTCTATTTTTAACGGATTCTTATCAAAAAAAACAAAAGCTCCTAAAATAATCGTTATTAATCCGCTTATTATTAAACTTTTTTTCTTCAAACTTTCACCTCACAGATCATTAAAAACACTTTATCACAGCTATTTTATCTTTATTCTTGTCATGTGTAAAAAACTCTCTCTGTTTTTGCTTATTCCGGGTCCACCCATAAATTCTAGAAAAATATCCCCTATAGTCTCATAATTATTGTCTTCTATCCATTTCAAAAATAATTTTAAACTTTCCTCTGTAATAGGTGCGCCTTTTACATACACGCAGGCATACCTTCCCTTTTCCAAAGTATAAGTGTTTTTATAAGATTTTTTCTCTCTGAAGATTACAAACTTGTCTTTTTTTAAATTTCTATTTTCTAGGTTATTTTTATCTATAATCAAGCCCACAGAAGCTTTCTGTCTCGAATTCCGATCACCAAAAATTTCATTAATTTTATTAAAAAAATACATTCTATTTTCTTCTTCTTTCTCTGAAATTTTTTCTACAAATATACCCTTCATCTCATCATACTCCTCAAGAAAAGGTTTATTCACAATTTTATCTGCTTTTAGAAGATCTGTAAAATATTTTTTTTGTATTTCAAGATTTTTCTCTATCTCCATAAGCTTTTCTATTTCTATTTTATTTTCAGAGATTCTTTTTTCTATCAAACCCAGTGTGTAGTCGTAATCCAATTTATCAAGATGCTTTTTTATAAACTCCAGAGGAAATTCTAAGCTCCTGAGATGTACAATTATTTCTAATACACCAATCTGGCCTGCTGTATAGTACCTATAACCGTTATTTTCATCTCTTTTTTTTGGTTTCAGGATGTTTGCCTTATCATAATATCTAAGTGTATGTGCCGATACTCCGCTTATTTTAGATATTTCGCTTATTGTAAACAGTTTCTCCATAAAATAAAATTCCCCCTAAGCCTTGCTTAATAAATTATAGCAGATAAGGGGGAAAGTTTTATACAATATTTAAATTTTTATACAGTTTCATTTTCAATTTCAGTATTTCCGGGATATTTTTTTCTCCATGCTGCAATAAAATATTCTCTAATATCTTCTACGATATAGTAAATACATGGTATTAAGATCAAAGTCAGTATAGTGGCAAAGCTTAGACCAAATATAACTACGAAGGCCATTCCGTTATACATCTCGGCCCCCTCACCATTGCTTATTGCTAGAGGAACCATCCCGAGGACTGTTGTCATAGTTGTCATAAGTATAGGTCTCAGTCTTGTGACTCCAGAAGTCATAACTGCTCTAGAAATATTATCTCCTGCGTCTATCCTCTGATTTATAAAATCTATGAGAACGATGGCATTGTTTACAACGATACCTATTAAAAGGATTATTCCCACGAAGACCATGGCATCCAGACTTTTCCCTGCAAAGTAGAGGCCAAAAATAGCCCCCATTGTGGATAGTGGTATTGAGAATAGTATTATCAACGGAAAAACAAAGGATTCAAACTGCCAAACAAGTATGAAATATATCAGAAAAACTGCCACAACAAAGGTAGAAGCAAGTTGTTTGAATATAGCCCCCATATCTTTGTTGTTTCCGCTAGAACTGTAAGTCACACCATCTGGAAGTCCTATTTTATTAAGCTCTGATATAATGCTAGCCTCTGCACTCTGCAGGTTTGCATTCTTTTCAAGGTTGGCATATAAAGTCACCTTTCTCTTCTTATCTTTCTTCTCTATCTTTGACGGACCTTCTACCAACACATAATCTGCCACATCAGATATTCTGACACTTTTACCATTATCTAGAGCTATTCTAGAGTCTAATAGAAGCTTGCTGGATTCTCTGTACTCCTTTTTCAACTGAACAGTGACATCTATCTCATCATTATCACTATTTATTGTTATAGGAACGTCCCCATTTATCTGAGTCTCTATCATACTAGCTATATCAGACACACTGACACCATAATATTTTGCTTTTTCCCTGTCTATTATAAACCTTCCCTCTGGCTTACCTCCTTCAAGAGATGTGCTTACATCTGTCAATCCTGGAATCTCTGATATTTTTTCTTTTAGTTCATCAGAGATTACCTCTAACTGCTTTTCGTTATCAGAATAAAGGTTAAATTCAAGATCATTTACATCAGAGGATCCTCTTACAAAATCCGGAACAACTGTAATAGTTACATCAGGTATTCCTTGGAATTTATTTCTAAGGTCACTCATAATGTCATACATACTCTCTTCTCTGGTAGTTTTTAGACCTGCGCTTAGATTTAGCACCACATCTTCTGTATCTCCCATTATTGAGTAATTGGTCGCATAGTTTAGATCCTTTGCTCTTTCTTCTAGTATCCCTGCTATTCTGTCAGCCATTTTTATATCTGCTCCAGAGGGAAGGGACGCTATTACGGCAAAATCTCCACTGTCCTGAGTCGGTAAGAATCTTCCGCCTAAGGTTTTTGACATGAATATAGAGGCGATAAACATAATTATTGCTCCAGTGACAACTAAAAATCGTCTTCTTAAAGCTAATTTTAAAACATCCTTATACTTTTGCTTTACAAATTTCATCAAAGAACCTTCATGGGCTATGTCTGTATTTTTTTTGAGAACCTTACTACACATCATAGGTACAAACATTACAGCCACTATAAGTGATGCTGTGAGACAAAAGCTTATAGAATAAGACATGTCTCCAAACTGCTTTTTAACTATCCCTTCCTGAAACACCATAGGTAAAAATACTGCCATTGTTGTAAGGGACGATGTTATTACAGGCAGGGTAACTTCACTAGCTCCCTTTTCCGAAGCGATAAGCTTATTTTCTTTGAATTCTGTAAAACGTCTGAATATATTATCTATGACTACTACCGAGTCATCAACAAGCATACCTACTCCAAGAGATAGACCCATCAGTGAAATTATATTGATGCTTACCCCCATGGCGTTTAATAAAAAGAAAGTAAATATTATAGATGTTGGGATAGACATAGCAACTATCATTGTCACAGAAATATTTTTTAAAAATAAAAATAATATTATAGATACAAGAATTATCCCTGTGTACGCACTCTCTTTTACGCTGGAAATGGAATTTAATATGGTTACAGATGAATCATGGGCTATCTTTGTCTCGGTATTTATAGGCATTGATCCCTCTACATTTTTCAAAACTTTTTTTATGGAATTTACTATTTCTACTGAATTTCCGTTGTCAGTTTTTGTTATAATCAAAGCAAGGGCATCTTTACCACTGTTTCTAAATATAGTGTCTTTGTCCTTTATAGACATTTTTACATCTGCCACGTCTTTTAATTTAAGAAGTTTTCCATTTGAATTTTTTAGAACTATATCTGAGATTTCCTCTACGGTAGAAAGCTCTCCCTCTACTTTAATTATATATTCTTTTTCCCCTTCCATGAGTGTCCCTCCAGGGATATTGACATTAGCATCAGATATAATAGAACTTATCTCCTCTATACCTATATTATAGTTATCTAGTTTTTCAGGATCCACTTCCACTAGGACTTCCTGCTCCTGTCCACCTCTTATAAGCACCTGGGATACACCGTCTATTCTCTCAATTAATGGTTTTACAGTTGCATTGGCATAGGTCCTCATCTCCATGGGATCTCCCCCTACAAGCATTAGAACCATTGCAGGTATACCAGATGTAGACTGCTCCCTTATTACAGGTTCGTCTGCATCATCAGGAAGTTTCCCACTTATCTGGTTTATCTCATTTTGAATCAGAGTTATCTTAGTTTCTACGTCTGTTCCGTAATCAAATTTTACATCTATTGTCGACTCTCCCACCTCAGATGTAGAATTATATTCAGTTATTCCGTCTATATTTGGCAGAATATCCTCTATTTTTTTCGTTATCATATCATTTACATCATCAGGAGTTGCCCCATCCCATTTTATACTTATGCTCGCCATTGGGTATGATGTGCTGGGCATCATTTCCACAGGCATCTTGGTAAGTCCCAGGTATCCAAAAAATATCATGGCTATCATTATCATGGTAGTTGTAGCCGGTTTTTTTATGGAAAAATTTGATAAGCTCATCTGTTTAGGCCTCCTTTATTTTGTCGTTGTTCTCGAGAAGGTACTGCCCCTGGGTTATTATTTTATCTCCTGGCTGATATTCATCAAAAACTATCTGTTGGTAGTCATCTGTTGATATCCCTAGGTCTACCTTATAGATAACTGCCTTTCCTTCTCTTGAAACTGCGATATAATTATACATATCTTTCAACATTACTGATTCTTTTGGAACAAAGAATCCTTCGACCTCTTCACTGCTTACCTTTACCTTAGAGTACATCCCCTTGACCAACTTCCCATATTTATTTTCTACCAAAATTGTAGTTTCGTATTTTTTAGTATCACTGTCAGATGCGGGATTTATTTTTTCTACTATTCCTTCTACCTCTTCTTTTATATCCTCTAGGTATACCTTGGCTTTGTTGCCTTTTTTTATGTTTTTAAGATCAGAAGCAGCTATGCCTATTTCTATCTCCATCTGACTGTTGTCTACAACTGTAAAAAGGTTTGCGTCTGCATTTATTTTTTGGTATTTTTTTATACTAAGATCACTAACTAAGCCTGAAATTTTTGACTTAACTGTGAGGTTTTCATAGTCTTCTTTTGACTTTATATACTGGGATTCAGTTATTTCCATCTCTCCTTCACTCTGTATATACTGATTTTTCACAGTAAGAAACGAGTCTTCAGATATTAGTTTTTTATCAAAAAGAGTCTTGTATTTCTCATATGATATTTTGCTCGTCTCATAGTCTGACTTGGCCTTCATATACTCACCCTTTGATTCTAAGTAAGCAGCCTTAGTGTCTGTATCTTCCAAAACCATAACAATTTTTCCCTTTTCAACATAGTCACCATTTTGATAATTTATCTTTACCACGTCTCCTCCAGTGTCAGTTACGTGAGTCACTTCATTCAGGGGAGTGAGTTCCCCGTTATAATTTTTGATGTTTTCAACCTTAGTTTTTTTAAGCTCTATGCTTTTAACACTTTTAGAAATTTCTTTTTTTTCAACTGGTGTTACTTTGGATTTACCGCATGCAGCTAGTAACACTATAGTTATAATTAATATAAATTTTTTCATTTTATCCTCCTGTTACTTTATAAGATTTAGGTATTCTTCGTATGCCTGATAATAATCCATCTGTATGTTGATATAATTAACCTGAGCTTCTCTAAGGTCTGATTCTGTCTGCAAATAATCTACTGTATCTAACAGTCTGTTGGCATATTTTTCTCTGTCTATCTCATATATCTCATTTGATGTTTCATAGGCTTTTTTTCTTGTTTCTATAAGACTGTAAAGAGTTTTCATCTCAAGATATGCCGAAGTTATTTCTTTTTTCAGTTCCTCTATACTGTCATCTCTTGAAATTTCAGCCTTCTCTGTATCCAGTTTTGCACTTTTGTAAGAATCCATGGAACTTCCAAAATTAAATATCTCCCACTCAAAACTTACCCCTATACTCCACTGCCAGTCTTCTACATCTGCAGAATCTGAAAAACTAGCAAGATCCGAGCTTTCATAAGCATACTCGAGATCCACCTCTGGTAAAAATTCACTTTTAGCAGCCTTTTCCTCTATTTTTGTTATCTCAGCTGTTAAATTTAACTTCTTCGACTCTAGACTTTCCTTCACTGCATTTTTCAGATCATTTTTAAAGTTAATTTTTTCAGGATTTATTTTCTCTGTATCTATATTTGATAGCTGAATCTCTTTTTCAAGGGATATCCCCATCAATTTTTTTAGTGTCATCTTTTCTTTTTGAATTTCATTTTTGGTATCTATAATGTCACTTTCGTTCTCATAGAGAGAGGATTCAACCTTTAGAATCTCACTTTTGTCTATAAGTCCTAGATTGTAAAACTCCTGTTGTCTATTTAGTTCCTCTTCTTTTTCACGCTTGGAAGTTTCATATACTTCCAAGGTCTTTTGAAGTTGAAGTATAGCTATATATTCTTTAACCACTTCAAGCCTGGTGTCCCACTTTTCTTTCTCATAAGTGAGCTCATATAATTCTTTGCTTTTTTGGGATCCCTCTATACCATAAAAGATCTCTCCACCTGAATATATAGGCTGTGTCAATACTATCCCGTTCTCAAAATAACCGTCGTCGTAACTGTCACTTTTGTCATCTGTGTAGTTACTTTCCAAGCTTATGGAAGGTAGCCCTTCTTTATAAGACTGCTTATAAAGAAGATCCTGCTGTACTGTCTCTATTTTACTGTTTTTAAGGTCGCGGTTATTTTCATAAGCCATGTCCACAGCCTTTTCCAAGGAAACTTCCATACCAAAGGAACTGCATGACATTACCATCATCAAGCCCAATATTTTTTTCTTCATCTAATCTTCTCCTTATAAAAGTATCTGTATTTAATTCAAATTGCTACTTAAAAATTGTAAATAAATTACTGAATTTATCCAAAGTTCCGTTACTTTTCCTTGATGAAAAGCACCCCGAGGGCATTTCCTCCCTTCGGTCAGGGCATAACCAAAAATCAAGGCCTGTGAAAAATAAGCTAAATGCCTTCGGAAATCTAAGTAGAGTAATGAAACTCAGAAATTAAGTTTCTGAGAACCATAAAATATACTCGTATAACTCGTTATTTTATGGTCACTCGCTACGCTCAGACAGTCGATTTTTTCTAGAGATTTCTTTCAGTCATTCTTAACGCTGATTTTGTCAATGGCCGAAAGAATTTCAAAAGATTTAAAAAAATTATTTAAAGATTTTAAATTCCCCTTTAAAAAATACCGTTAAGAAATCATCTTGTGAAATCCACTTTCATTGAAATAAGGAGGTTTACCGACTATATTTCAATAGAAAGTTAGTTCAGAAGGGATTTTAGGTATTTTTTAGGGGTGCCTTTTCTTTGGTTACTTTCTTTGGGCAAGCAAAGAAAGTAACACAGCCTTTCGGAGAAATTCAATACTCTAACCAAAGTTAGATATAAATAACAACTCAGTTTATATTTACAAAGTATAATAATCCTTAGAGTCACTCTAAGGTCAATAATAAATCTTCCTGTATACCTACAAAAATCCCATGATACATTAATGCCTTTCTTCTGTGTCATTTCAATGTCCGGCAGAGTCCTAAAATCAGATAATATAAAAGGGAGTTCCATAAGGAACTCCCTGCAATAATTATTAAACTGTTTTACCCATAGTCAGAAAAATCCTGTTAGGATTTCTAGCTTACCTAAAATTTCCAGCTGACACCTAGGTCTATGTTGTTTTCACCAAGATCATCCTGCTGTGTATATGAATACATGATTCTGTAAGTCAGGGAATCATTTACGTTGTAGTTGAATCCTGTCAAGATGCTGTAAGTGTCTTCATCGATATTGGCTCCCTGGATTTTGAAGCTTTCTGCATTGGCATCACCTTTGAAAGAAGCCTTCTGGTCTTTGTTTAAGTCGGCATATTCATGCTCCCAAGATCCACCTAGACACCATACCAGTTTGTCAGTAAGATCTACATCAAGTCTAAGTCCGAGTTTGCTTGTTACTGAGTCTAGACCCTGCTTTTCTACGTCAAGAGCTGCCAGTCCTATACTTCCGCTTTCTGTGAAGCTTTCTCTCTCTATTCTTGAATAGCCCACACCGATTGACGGAACCATAGTCACTCTTTCACTTAATTCTATATTTTTATTCAGATCTGTACCGATACTCACACTGTAACTGTCATAATCAGAGTTTGCCTCAAGACCCAGTGTAGTTATCTCACGGGTCACATCATTTTTAGAGTACTCTGCCCCTAGATGAGACGCCAGCATATAGTCCTTCCCAAAGTACAACTTATGAGTCATTCCAAGATGGAAGGTCTCTGTCTCAGCATCACTGCCGTCGTCGTAGTCATTTCTCATGTCGAAGTAACCATAAGACATTCCCATTGAAGAGTTTTCTCCTATTATTTTTTCGGTTATACCAACGAATCCAGAACCGTGAGTGTCATATTCCACACCTGTCTGATCAAATCTTCCGGTAGTCCCCAAAACGTCAAAATGCTGAATATATTTTTCTTCTCCCTGCAAAAAAGAATAATTAGGGCTTTGTGTAAAGGTATCTGAAGAGAGTTCCGCCGTAGCACTATCAAGCAACAGAGCAAAATCACTCTGTCTTTTCCCCTTTAACGTCAGAGGGCTGCTCATCATAGAATTAATTTTTCCTGTAAACATTTTATTTACCTGAATATGCTCATCAACCAAATTGCCGTACATCTCCCCACCTAGTTCGCTGACGGCTTTTTCTGCATCATCCATAGAAACATTTGACAGAGCCTCATGTATACCCAGGCTATCCTGGTCATCATCTAAAATGTTTATTATTTGAGTTTCATCATTATCCTCGGTGGTTGCTCTCAGTTCATCGTATACATCCTTTCCACTCAAGGTAACCACTGTCTGAGTTCCGCTTTCGTCTATATCTGTGACACTCCATCCCAGAGTTTCTACAAATAGCTCATCATCATATTCCAAGGTTCCGTCTTCAGCCACAAGATTACCGTCTGAAACAACGTTGGTAGTAATTAGATCTCCTCCGAATATAACTTCATAGCTAGATTCAGCGGCAGTATCTAGACCACTTACGTAAAACTGAACCTTACCTGTGTCTGAAACTGTGATATCTCCTCCGAACGTCTCAATCTTAGGAACCAGTATATCACTTCCAGATATCTCTGTATTCAGAGTAAGAGTTCCATCGATTGTAAGCCCTGTAGCCGTTCCCCTGTAAGGTGTATATCCGTCATAAGGGTTCATGATTATCTCATAACCTTCTGCAAGAGTAGCAGTCGAACCTGTGCTTATCTTAAGCTCATTAAAATCATAAATGTTTTTTTCTATGAGCATTTCCGAAGTTTTATAGGCATATAACATATTGTACCCGCTTTTATCACCGTAGATATCTCCAGTTCCATCTACGTTCACACCGGTATAAGTTAAATAATTGTACCCTTCTCCAAAAAATTTAATATCTCCATTTATCTTACCACCAGAAACTGTTACTGTGTTTGTACCTCCTGATTTCATCAGTACGTCTCCATTAATATTATTATCAGAATTGGAATTTGTCAGAGTATTGTTGCCAGTATCTGAAGTCATTATAACTGCTGTATCCGCACTTATATTTCCACTATTGTTAAAGGTTCCACCTTGAGAAAAATAGAAACCTATCCCGTGTCCTTCAGTATAAACGTTTACATCCACGCTACCATAGTCCGATTTATTTTCTGTATAGTAGATTCCTATAACATCAGCACCTGTCAAAGAAGCCACATTAAACCTTGTTCCCTGACCGTGAAGGTAACCTCCATTCTCTAGCTTTAAGCCTACGAAAACTTCACCTTCAGACAAACCTCCTGTATTTTCGAGAATATTTGTATCAGTATAGCTGTGAAAACACGTATAAGTATCATGTTTAGAGCCTACCACAAGGGTTTTATCACCACTATCGCCTGTAAAAGGATTTAAAGTTTTTGCAATAAAAGTTGTATTTTTATCATTTACATTAACATTCTTGTAATTACGGTCATGATCAGGCAGGCTATTTCCACTTCCAGTATAAGCTGCCTCTCCCATAGTCACAATTCCATTCTTTACAACAATACCATTATTAATATTAATTATGTTATCCCCTATAACTATCCCACTGTTTGTTTCTATTATACTACCATCACCGGTAACAATATCCCTGTTATCATTGACAGAAGATATAGCCATTGCCACATTCCCTGTTATAAGCATTGTAACTATTAATCCCACCGTTATCCTGATCTTATTCTTAAAGCTAGACTTAAACCTTTTTGTAAAACTGTTATTTAAATTCATAATTCTCCCCTTTTATATTTTTTTAAAAAGATCAAACCCCTAAATTCGATCTTCTTCCTTTGATAACTTATAATTCAACATATCTGTATATAAATTTATTATTTTTTAAAAGTTTTAAATAATCCTGCCATTTAAATTCCATTGAAAATGTTTTTGTGTCATAACTGTGTCGCTTTTGTGTCATTCATGTGTTGCAGTTGATTATCGGGATAATATTACCCCAATTTATACCTATATGCAAATTTATATCTGTAAATACTCCTGTAAATTCAGATATTTTTGAGTTTACTGTCAAAAAATATGTATTTTAAACAAGTCTAAATTTTGAAAAATTTAAAAGAAATCTATAATTATCGCACGAATATATTTATATTGTGATATTTTTGATATTTTTTTATTGTAATTTTATAAAAATAAAAAACATCAGAAAAATTTTTCTTTTTAGATTTTCCAATGATTTGAAAAGACCCAAATAATCTATAAAAAATTTTTAATATGTTTTTATCCTCTGTTGCTAACTTTATTTCAAACAGTAACCTAGGTTAAATTAATAGGGATGTTTTATTTTATTCCCAAATAGTATATAATTTAAAATAATATAGATATTTTATCTGATCTGGGTTTTAAGAATTATTCAGATAGATTTATTTCAAATTAAGGGGGAATTTACATTGGATAAAAAAATAGGATTCATAGGCTGCGGAAATATGGGAGAGGCTATTCTGGGAGGAATCATTTCTTCTGGTGTTTTAGAAGGAAAAAATATCTGGGTTTCTGAGCTTAGCAGCGACAGATTAAAAGAACTTTCTGATAAATACGAGGTAAACACTACCACTGACGGGAAAGAGGTGGTTAAAAACACAGATATATTCATAATCGCAGTAAAGCCGAATATCTACCCTGTGGTTCTAGAAAATATAAAAGAGCTGATAGACAGCACAAAAACAGTGGTGACAATAGCTGCAGGAGTGACTATCGCCTCAGTGGAAAATATTATCGGGTCTGACAAGAAAATCATCAGAACCATGCCAAACACCCCGGCTCTTGTGGGAGAGGGGATGACCTCTATATCTCCTAACGGTGTTGTAAAAGAAGATGAAGTTGAAGAGGTAAAAGGAATATTCAAAAGTTTCGGAAAAGCCGAGATTTTATCAGAATATCTTATTGACAGCGTGATAGGTGTCAGCGGTTCTGCTCCTGCCTATGTATTTATGTTTATCGAAGCCTTAGCCGACGGGGCAGTTTTAGAGGGGATGCCAAGGGAAAAGGCCTATCAGTTTGCAGCACAAACAGTCCTTGGGTCGGCAAAGATGGTATTAGAGACAGGAAAACACCCTGGTGTCTTAAAAGATGCAGTCTGCTCTCCTGGAGGGACAACTATAGAGGCTGTAAAAGTTTTAGAAGAAGAGGGATTCAGAAAAGCTGTAATAAAAGCAGTAGAAGCCTGTGCATCAAAATCAAAAAAAATGAGTAAATAAATTTTGCTTCACAAATTAGACTGCAAATTAAAATAATTTCTGATAATTTACACGATATATCAAAAAGCTTAAAGTCAAAAGATTTTGTCACGAATGAAAATCGATAAAAGATAAAAAAATTATCACGAATAATAAAAAACTTTTGGTCACAGAGGACGCAGAGAAAAAGAAAAAGGTTCACAGAGAAAAAATAAAAAAACAACTTGACTTGCCAATATAATTTTTATAAAAGACTTTCTGTAAACTACAGGGAGTCTTTTATACATTAGTATTGCATTTTTATTAATTAAAAATTAACTTTTTTTAACTTGTCTTAAAGAATAAATTATATTATAACTTTATTAATGTACATTCTTAATTTCTGATAAATTATAGGGGGGAAAAACTTGGAAAAAAATATAATTTCCCAAGAGGAATTAAAAGATTTTGAAAAAAAAATAATAAAACAGATATCTGGTTTCAGAACCAGAAAATTTAAGAATCCCTTATTAATAATTAATACCGGGGGCACAACCTCTAATCGTAAAGTTAAAACTTTTATCAACAAATTTTTAAATACATTAAATGAGTATCAATCCTTTGACACAAACTACCACCTCATCCTGGCAACAGAAAAAATCGAAAATATGGAAATTTTTTCAGAAAATTCCAGAGTTGAATTCAAAAAATACATAAACTCTATCAAGCCTCAAAGTACAGACTACAGCCTTTTAAATCCTATTCATTTTATAAGCACCTTAAACTTCAAACCTGATATTGTTTTTATATTTAATATGTCTAGAAACAAAGACTGCCTCAATGACACCAAAGAACTACGAGATGATTTTTTATATATTTCCAAAAAATTAGTCTGGATACTTCCTGAAGACTATGCCGATGAATTCACTAACCTTGATCCACATATTATTAGTCAGAAAAAATATATCGAGATAAGCACAGAGTCCCAGTGGAACAAAGTAGATATTTTCCAGCGGGCATTGACTCTGGCTACAAAGGCACACAAAAATCAATGCAGAAAAGGAACGACGACCCCCTATATTGTTCACCCTGTCATGGTGGCTATGCTTTTAAGGGAAGAGGGATGCCCAGAACACCTTATTTTATCAGGCCTTCTCCATGACACTATAGAAGACTCTCATATCACCTATGAAGACATAAATACAAAATTTGGTAAAAAAGTGGCAAAAATAGTCCTTCATCTTTCAGATAAAGATAAGAGTCTTCCATGGGAGACGAGAAAACAATGTGAGATTGACTTTTTAAAAAAGGATGCTACGCCAGAAGAGATAATAGTAGCCTGTGCAGATAAATTTCACAATATCTCATGTATCAGTGCCGACTACAAACAAGCAGGAAACCATGTGTGGAAAAGATTTAATGCACCGAAAGAAAAACAGCGATGGTATTATTACGAACTTTTAAATATTTTTGAGAATAATTCAGAAACTTTGGAGTCACTTTCGCTGTATGAAAAATTCAAAAATAAAGTCTATGAAGTTTTCCCGGAGTAAGTCTCCGGGTTTTTTCTATTATGGCACAATTAAAAATCAATGGTGGAATTTTATTTTTTTTTAGATATAATGTCTTTAAAAATAAAAGTATTTGTAAGGAGACTTTATGATTCTGTGGGAAATTTTTTGGTCATTTTTCAAAATAGGGGCATTTACTTTCGGAGGAGGATATGCCATGATTCCCCTTATTGAAAAAGAGATCATCACAAATAAAAAATGGATAGATGAAGATGAACTATTAGAAATAATATCTATAGCACAGATGACTCCTGGAGTTATAGCCATAAATACCGCTACATTTGTAGGAAGAAAATCCGGCGGGGTAAAAGGTGCCCTGGTGGCTTCAGCTGCTGTGGTTTTACCCTCGCTATTTGTCATATCTATAATAGTAACTTTTTTTTCCAAAAGTTTTGAATCTGCCCTGGTGCAAAAATTCCTGACTGGAGTCAGGGCAGGTCTTCTGGCTCTAATGGCAAACTCACTCCTCAGACTTTTTAGATCTGGAGCCAATAACATAGTGGGAATAATTCTTCTCACCATAAGCCTGACAGCACTTATATTATCTATGTTATCCCCTATTACCCTTATTATTTTTGGATCTGTAACAGGTATTATGCTCTACAGGTTTTTTCCTGAGTTCACTATGAAATACCTTGGTGGTGGTAAAAAATGATCTATTTTAATCTATTTTTTACATTTTTTAAAATCGGTCTTTTTACCTTTGGGGGAGGACTGGCCATGCTTCCACTTATCCAGCAGGAACTTTTGAGAAAAAACTGGATGACTGTACCGGAATTTTTGGACCTAGTATCAATAGCCCAGATAACTCCGGGAGCTATAGGGGTAAACTCTGCTACATATGTAGGAAACAAACTCTGCGGATTTTGGGGAGGAGTAACCGCCACTGCAGGGGTAATTACCCCATCTATAATTATAATCCTCATACTTTCTGCCATACTTATAAAACTAAAGGGAAATGTCTATAAGGATGCATTCTTTTTTGGTATAAAACCCATCACTATCGGGTTAATAAGTTATGCCGGATACACCATTGGAAGGGATACATATTTTATAGATCATAAAATCAGCATCACCCCTATACTTATTTCGATCTTTGCCTTTATTATCCTTAGAAAATTTAAGACGAATCCAGTTTACATTATTTTTCTTTCGGCTATAACTGGAATAATTTTTTTATAAGATTTTTCCAAAATAAAAAGGAGTCTTTAACCTATTACAGGCAAGACTCCTTTTTTATTTTTTCTTTCCTCTATACACCCCTGTCCTCAGCTCGTTGATATAATGCTCTAAGTCAGGTATCTTTTTTTCTATGGCGTACTGGACAGCTAGCTCTATGTCATAGGGCACTCTCACAATAGATATAGAGAAAGCTCCCTCCTCAAGGCTTTTATAACTTCCCTCTATAATTCCGTAGGATGCCAATGTAAACTCGAGAGGATTCCCCACACTTCCTACATTAAATATCATCTTTTGATCAAAACACTGGGAATAAGCTCCGTGAATATCTCCGTATATTATAACATCTGAATCAAGCTCAGAATCTTCTGGAGCCTCAAAGAGTTCAGCCTTTTCAACATAACTTGCCGAGGCATGTACCCTTTTTAAGACATCTTTAGGTGAGGCGTGACATATTCTGACTAATTTACCACTCATGTAAAACTCTTGATATAGTGGAAGGCTTTTCAAATATTCTAGTCTTTCTTTTCCTAGTATACCTCTGTGCCACAGTACTTCTTCAAACTCATTATCTTCCTGTTCTGAGATAAAATATTCCCAATTTCCTTTGACTACTATCTCACATTTTTTCCTTATAATGTCAACTGTTTCACAAGAACCCGGACCCTTTCCTGCAAGATCCCCAAGACAAAATATCCTAGATATTTTTCTATCTTCTATATCTTTTAAAACAGCTTCCAAAGCAGGTATATTTCCATGAATATCTGATATGACAGCTATTTTATCCATAATCTATCTCCTTTTGAAAATTGATATTAAAAAAATCTATGCTATAATCTATTATAATCCATTTTTTTTATTCTGTATATTAGAAAGAGTTATTTTTAATGTCTTATAAAGACTTGGATAAACAGTCAACATAAGTTTTACATTGTAATTTTTATTAAATAATTGTATAATACAGGGTATTTGTTATTCAAAGGAGTGTAATATGATAAAAATAGGAAAAAGACAAAAGATGAAAGTAAATAATATTGCGAGTATCGGTGCTTATATGGACGCTGAGACGGACAATCCTAAAGATAATATCCTTTTACCTAATAATGAGATTGAAAATATTGAGGTGGAACCTGGAGACTACCTAGATGTATTTATCTACCGTGATTCTGAGGACAGGCTAATAGCTACACTAAGAAAAACCTATGCAGTTGTAGGAGCACTTTCAAAACTTGAAGTTGTAGATATAACTGAAATAGGGGCTTTTTTAGACTGGGGACTCAATAAAGATATCCTGCTTCCTAGGGGTCAAGAAGAGGGAAAATTAAAATTAAGAAATAAATATCTCGTAGGTCTATACGAAGACAAAAAAGGAAGACTTTCTGCCACTATGCAGATTTATAAATTCCTTCTGCCTTGCAACGACTATAAGTCAAATGATCTTGTTTCAGCTACAGTTTACAGAATTCAGAAAGATATCGGGGTTTTCGTTGCGGTAGATGACAGATATTTCGGACTTATTCCAAAAAGTGAATGCTATGAAGAATATGAAGTAGGACAGGAATTAGAACTAAGAGTTATCAGAGTAAGAGAAGATGGTAAACTTGATCTTAGCCCTAGAGCATTATTGCACCAGCAGATGGACAAAGATGCAGAAAAGCTTATTGAAAAGATGAAACTCTATAGAAATACCTTTCCTCTAAATGACAAAAGTTCACCAGAAAAAATAGAAAAAATGCTTGGTATGAGTAAAAAGGCCTTTAAAAGAGCCATGGGAAGTCTTCTGAAAAACGGTCTTGTGACAAAAACAGAAGATGGATTTAAAGTCAAATAATAACAGTAATATCAAATACGTTTAATTTAAAAAACCGCCTGAGTATAGAGGCGGTTTTTTTCATATTCTTTTTATTATTTTCATATTTTTTTTAATGAGTTTTTCCCCTCTGCTGGTGTCAAAATATCTTATTAGGTAAAAGGCTGCTATGAGAAAAAGAAAACTTATAAATATTCCAAGGCCCTCTTTTGCACCAAAAAATTGTGCTATGAGATATCCCATTATCATAAAAAGTGGAGGCACAACATAAAGAAAAAGTCCCACTGAATACACAGAACTGTCTTCCATCTCAAGGAGAACTCTGTCTCCAGAATCAACAGGAAAGTCAGGAAGATCAACCTCTATAACAAACTCATCTTTCTTTACCTTACATTTTCCACAGCTTCCGCACCCTCCTTTATGGGCAGGCTTTACATTTACATAGGCTGTATCATCTTCTATTTGTAGTATTATCCCTTCTTTTTGCATAAATAACACCTCTTTTAAAAAAACAAAATATATGATTTACCCTAAGTTGCTCTATTATTTTAAATTAAATTATTGAATTTATCCAAAGTTCCGTTACTTTTCCTTGATGAAAAGTAACCAAAAATCAAGGCCTGTGAAAAATAAGCTAAATGCCTTCGGAAATCTAAGTAAAAATCAAAACTCGCTGCGCTCAAACAGTTGATTTTTTCTAGAGATTTCTTTTAGTCATTCTTAACGCTGATTTTGTCAATGGCCGAAAGAATTTCAAAAGATTAAAAAAATTATTTAAAGATTTTAAATTCCCCTTTAAAAAATACCGTTAAGAAATCATCTTGTGAAATCCACTTTCATTGAAATAAGGAGGTTTACCGACTATATTTCAATAGAAAGTTAGTTCAGAAGGGATTTTAGGTATTTTTTAGGGGTGCCTTTTCTTTGGTTACTTTCTTTGGGCAAGCAAAGAAAGTAACACAGATTTTGGATAAAGTCAGTAATTTATTGGAATTTATTTAAGCAGTAACTAGAATTGCTTATCCTTTTTAGTTGTGCCTCAGTGAAGTTTTCATCACAAAGATTATGTCACCTGAATCTTTATTTTTTCTTAAAAAACTTGGAAAAAATTCCGGATTTTTTCTCACCTTCAAATTCACTATCATCTATATTTTCTATAGACACCACTGTGTATCCCTCTTTTTCTATTGCTTCTTTTAGAATTTCTTCAGATACCATCCCTTTAATCAAAGCTTCCTTTTCTTCTAGTTTAACCTTTACTTCATTTATGCCCTCTATACCATTCAATGCCTTAGTCACAGCATTTACACAATGATCACACATCATTCCCTCTATTTTTATTCTCTTCATCTTATTTTCCTCCTGCTTATATTATTCAACCCTTTTATAAATTATACCCACACACCCTATTTAAAGTCAATAAAATTAAGAATAATGAACTTATATATGAAAAAAGCCCGGAATACTCCAGGCTTACAAAATTTCCACATCTGCAGATACTCTGTAGACTAAATCTTTTCTTTCGATTATTATCTCAGTCTTTTCTTTTAGATTTTCATCAGATTTGATCTCTTTAAACAATTCCTTAGACGGATTTACAGCCCTGGGATTTCCAACTATTCTCAGCATGCTGAGATCTCCTTTGGTGTCTCCGTAGGCAAAGCACTCATTTAGATTTAGATTATATTTTTCCCGAAAATGATCTATTGCCTTTATCTTATTTTCAGAATCCCACATTGGAGATATCTCTCCTGAAAATTTACCGTCTTCTGAAAAATATTTTGTTCCGCAGTAGTCATCGGCATCCCATTTTTGAGCCATTCTAGACACAAGAAAGTCCGGGCTTCCTGATATAAATATCACCTTATGTCCTTTTTCCTTATGAAATTTTATCATATTTCTAGTGTACGTATATACCCTGTTTCCCTTTAGATCCATAACCTGATCTGACACAAAGTCATTGTATTTCAAGGATATTCCCTTTATGGCTTCTACATAGGTATCTGCCAGTCCCATGAGATACTTATCGTAATCTCCGGTTCTTTCATCCCACTGCTTAAAACTGTTTTTTACCCTGTCCTCATACATTTGAATATTCAAGAGTTCATATTTTATGAGTTTCTTAAAATGCTCTATAAGGAGAGAATTTCTGTATATGGTACCATCAATATCAAAAAATGCTGCTGTCATTGTGAGTCCCCCTCAATAATTCTAGTTAATATAATAGTTATGAAGAAAAATAGAAATTCCTTTAATTTTATAGTGAAAATCTATCATCTATATGTTATCATTAATTAAGCTCCTTTTGGAGTATTATTTTAGAGCGGGGTGTTTTAATGAAAATAGAAGAGAGCAAAGTTGTAGTTTTGGATTTTATTCTTAGTGACGAAGATGGAAATATACTAGAAGATACAAAAGAAGTTGGCCCTTTTGCATATATTCAAGGGATTGGAGATTTCATTCCAAAAATAGAAGAAATTTTAGAGGGGAAAACTGAAGGATTCCAATCAAAAATAATCGTATCTCCTGAAGAGGGATATGGGCAGTACGATGAAGATCTTATCTCTGAAATGTCAAAGGAAGATTTTTCAGAATTTGATGATATTTATGAAGGACTGGATTTCCAGGCTGAAACAGATGAAGGAGTTATGGAATTCGTTATAAAATCAATTGAAGATGACGTTGTTCTTGTAGACGGAAACCACCCTTTTGCAGGTAAAAACCTTACATTTGATCTTAAGGTGACTGAAGTAAGAGACGCTTCAGAAGAGGAATTAGAGCACGGTCACGTTCACTTCTAAATAAATACCAGCAGTCAGACAGGCTATAATATTATAGCCTGTTTTTTTTTTGCTGAATTTCACTTAAATCCCTTTCTTAAAGGCCTTTTAAATCTTATTTTTTTGATAAAATTAAGTTTTTTGAAGGAATTTTATCTCCTGAAGAATATATCTATTGTAAGTATTATAAGTAAAAGAGGAGGGAATATTATGTCTGATTTCAAAAGTATGTTTCAATTTACTTTATCCAGTCAGTTACTTTCAATTGTCGGAGTAATTCTGATAGTTGTGGTAGGACTGATAATAGCTTCATTTATTGCCAAAAAAATAGGAGCTCTTATCAGTAAATCCAAATTCATTCAGGGGAAAATTTCCGAAGATAAAAAGGAACAGTCCCAGGTCTTCTTCAATGTCATTGTAAAGGCTATCTATTATCTGATTGTTATTTTTATAATAGTTGCCGCAGCAGAGAAACTAGGTTTAGGTAAATTTACAGAACCTCTCACAGGTTTTCTAAATTCTATATTTTTATATATGCCTAATATTCTCGGTGGTGTCTTCTTACTAATTATCACCCTGATATTTGCAAAATTAGGTAAATTCTTCACTGTAAAAATCTTTGATAAGATAGAATTAGACAAAAAACTAAAAGTAGGAGAAGGAACTTCTGTAACAAAAATATTAGGTGACGTTGTATACCTCATTATCTTTTTGATTTTTTTACCAGGTGTCCTTTCTGCCTTAAAACTAGACGGAATCTTAGAACCTGTAACCAATATGCTGAGCAAACTCCTTGAGCAACTTCCGAATATACTTGCAGCAGGAATTTTCCTAGTGCTTGGTTGGTTTATCGCCTTTAAGATCAGAGATATCCTAACTGGAATCTTAGAATCATTCAATTTAGATGAACGATTAAAAATTGACGGTAAAAAAGTATTTGAGGGAAATTTAAGTAAAATTATCGCAAATATCGTGTATATCCTAATCTTAATACCTGTTATAACAGCGTCTCTTGGATACATCGGTTTACAGCATATAACAGAACCAGTGGTAATGATGATAGAGGTAATATTCAGCTATCTTCCTAGAATTGCCGGTGTTGTTATAATTCTTCTTGTGGCTACTTTCTTTGCAAAACTTATAGAGGGCATAATTACAAGTCTTCTTAAGGGACTTCATTTTGATTCACACCTAGAGAAAACTGGTATGAAAGCCAAAGAAGATACTTACTCAAAACTTGTAGGTAAAGCTGTAAAAATTACCATTATATACCTTGCTATTATACAGTCCATAGATATACTTGAATTCACCGTGCTAAAAGACCTCAGCAGCAGTCTCACTGTGCTTTTAGGAAAAATATTCCTTGGATTATTAATAATTGCAATAGGCGTATATATTGCAGGCTTTGCTTCTGATATTATCAAGAAATCAGAAATGAAAAGCAAAGACTGTCTTGCAGCTCTTTCAAAAGCTTCAATTATTATCTTTGTTGGAGCTATGGGACTAAGACAGATGGGAATTGCAAATGAGATAATCAACATGGCCTTCGGATTCACTATAGGAGCTATTGCAATCGCTCTGGCTATCGCCTTTGGTATAGGTGGTAGAGATCTAGCTGCTAAGAAACTAAATGAATTAGACAATAAGTTAAATGAAAAAGATGAACAGCAACAATAACCTATAAACAAAATAAAGGGGAGCTTTAAGTATCTGATACTTAGAGCTCTTTTTTTTACTGAATCTAACTTCAGAAGCCTTGATTAGAGTATTTCCACATACTTTTAAATAACATATATTAATTTTTTAAATCACAATTTATTTAAGTTACTGTTTTCGGTTTCTCTTTTAGTTCTTACTTTCAATCTATTTGAAAGTATTCCTTAACCCTTCTGCTGCCGACTCTAAAGAAACTCTCTGGTAAACAAATAACTAGATTTAAATTTATAATACTTAGTTGAAGTATACATACTCTTATTTACTCCGATCTTCATCACAATGTCTATCCCGACTCCCAATTTAACAATAGAAAAATTGTAAAACTTTAAAGTAAAATATAGCCCAAAGTATCCAGAGAACAAAATTAGAGGATACTTTATTCAAAATCTGTATAAATATAGATAAGTTGTAGCAAACAAATATCACAACTATCAATGCGAACATTTAAAAATCAGTTTTAAGATATTTTATTGAAAAACCGGTAAAAAATTAATTTTTTTGATTGCTATTAACTTTAATGTTATTATATATAGTATTTACTAAATGATCTGATTTTGAAATACATTTAAAAAATTAATTTATATAAAGGAGATAAAAAATGGTTGCAGATACATTTTTAGAGATATTCAGTAAAGAAATAATTTTAAATCTAATCATAAGAACTCTAATATTTTCAGCAGTGGTTATGCTGACTCTGTTTTTCGTGAAAATTTCTAGAAAGGTAATGGACAGCAATCATAAACTTAGGGAGCTTGACCCCACACAATTTACCTTCATCAAACACTTTTTGGCAGGGATAATCTATTTTATCGGTCTCTTGTCTGCAGTGTACACCATCCCTTCATTTAGAAGTTTAGTGGTTTCCATATTTGCAGGTTCCGGTGTCCTCGCCATTATTATCGGTTTTGCATCTCAACAGGCTTTTTCAAACATAGTAAGTGGGATTTTTATAGCCATTTTCAAGCCCTTTAGAATCGGAGATCGAGTAAAACTAATCGGAAAAGAAACCTTTGGAATGATAGAGGATATCACTCTCAGGCACACCATGATAAGAACATTTGAAAACAAAAGGATAATAATCCCAAATTCGGTTATAAGTAATGAAATAATAGAAAACTCAAATATAGTAGAAGATAAGGTGTGCAACCATTTAGAAATAGGTATCAGTTATGACTCTGACGAGGACAAGGCCATTGAAATAATAAGAGAAGAAGCTATGAAACATCCAGCATTTTTTGATAACAGAACTTTTGAAGAGGTAAATGAAGGAATGCCTCCTGTGAATGTTAGAGTGGTAGGATTCGGAGACTCTTCTGTTAATTTAAAGGCTTGGGTATGGTCTAGAGACAGTGCATCTGGCTTTGTAATGAAATGTGATCTGAATAAAAGTATAAAGCAGAGATTTGATCGTGAGGGGATAGAGATTCCTTTTCCTTACAGAACTATTGTATTTAAAAAAGACGAAGAACAATATAAAAATACTGACGAAAGCGAGACTTAGATGAGAATAATAATAGATGCCGATGCCTGTCCCAAAGCTGTAAAGAAAATATGTGAAGATCAGGCTAGAAAACACGGAATAGAACTGATCATGGTAGTAGATGAAGCCCATGAAATATACGGAGATTTCACTGTGATAAAGGTGGTGCAGGGTATGGATTCAGTGGATCACAAAATAATCACCACCTGTATAGAGGGTGACATCGTAGTTACCCAAGACTACGGACTAGCCTCTATACTTCTCCAGAAAGCTTCAGGAGTGATCCACCCAAAAGGGTTTCTTTATACGATTTTCAATATCGAGTCCCTTATGTTTCAGAGACATATGGGTCAGAAAATAAGAAAAGCAGGTGGAAGAACCAAAGGTCCTAAAAAAAGAACTGGCAATGAAGACAAAGAATTTGAAAAAATACTTGTCTCAATCATTGAAAAAAAGCAGTAAAAAACAGCTGTAAGCATCTTTCTACAGCTGTTTTTTACTGCTTATATCTCATAATTAACTTAAATTACTATTTAAATATATTCTGATAAAGCTGCCAAATTTTTAGCCAGATATATTTTCTCTTAAAAAAGAGCATTTAATCATCAAAATTTTAATCTTCAATCAGTACGAGACTGCTTTCTATAAATTGTTTAACATGTATTTTACCGGGTTGTTTTGACTCTCCAGTTATATTTTTCATCTCTTTTCTCATTTCGGTAAAATCAAATAATTGGCTGGCATAATCTTCAAAAAGAGGGTTCATAGAATCTTCTATTCCCAGGGAAGCCATTGATTTAAATGCCTTTGTAATAACCCTACCAATACGTTTTTTCACTGCATCTATCTGCTGAATTCCATCTTCATCACTGATTAATGCCTTGTACATATCTGACAAAGAATAATCTGATTCTTGTGATTTAGACCATATAACCGCCTTAATCAGTTCCTCACAACCGCTAGAACCGATTATACCCAGTTTACTATATAGTTTTTTTAACTTTTCCTCATACCTAATCGCAGGTTTTTCTTCTGATCCCAAGTTATTTTTCAGTATACTCAGTACATCTTCAAATTGACTCAGTGCACCTTTTATTTTTAGATGTTCTATCACTTTTTTTATAACAGAAACAACCTCAACTACATTAATAGGCTTAGATATAAAAAACTCTATATCTTTCTTGTAGGCTTTTGCGATCATCTGCTTGTCTGACACTTCGGAAATCATTATAATCCCCTGATCGTATTCTTCTCTTATGACTTTTATAACTTGAAGACCGTCTTTATCAGGTAACAAAAAATCCAACAACACTATATTAGGCTTGAGCATTTTTATCTCTTCAATTGCATCTTCGCCATTAGAGGAACTCCCGATGAGCGATCCTTTAAAATATTTATTTGAAATATCTTTCAAAATAGTAACAATACTAGGATCATCATCTACTATATAAATTGTTGTCATCGGTTTCGCCCCCTCTCATCAGTGTTTCTTTCGGAATATCAATAATCATTTTGGTCCCCTTTTTTATTTTAGATTCCACTTTAATAACTCCATTAAAAGATTCTGTAACAATATTATGAACATGGGAAAGCCCTAATCCCGTTGACATTTTACCTGTTTCAGCGTCATACTTTGTAGTATACCCAGATTTAAAAATGACCTCCATTTTATCTTCTGGGATTCCTTCTCCGGTATCGACAACAGTAATCTCTATCTCTTCGTCTTTAAAGGTCATTTCGATATCTATCTCCCCAAAAGATTCGATGGAATCAATACTGTTAATTGTCAGATTATTTAAAATAGATATAATTGAGTAAAAGTCATTTGTCAAAAATATTTGGTCATAGTGTACAGACAAGGCTATGTTTTTATCCTTGCTTTTTATTAATTTCAATGCATTATCAGCCACAATATTTAAAATATCTTTGTTGGTCATATATTTTATATTGGTATCAGAGTGAAAAATAGTGTCCATACCTGCAATAACCCGCAGATAATCTTTTTTTATCTCATGAATATCCTTGGCAATCTTCAAAAAAGGAGTCTTTAATTTCTCATCTTCAGTGACTTCATAATAATGATGTACATAGGCAACCATATCTTCAATGTTATCCCTGGATTTTTTCAGAAAAAAGAGTTCTGTTTTTAATTTTGAAATAAACATAATACTTTCATGATAATATTTATCTCGCTCACTTTTTTGAAATTTGATAAGTAAATATCTTATCAAATAATAAATAAATAGTATAATCGATGTTCTTATGGCTCCTACAAGCATAATCTTGCTTAATATAGTACTAAAATCAACAACTCTCCAGATCTGCCTAGTTGAAACCTCTATAACGTTGGATATAGAATCACATGCCCAAATGCTCAGAAAAGCATTGAATGGATTATCTAATATCTGCCTTACTTTTAATTTCTGAAATAAAATCCCAAATGATAGATAATAAACCAGTAACGGCGTATACTGAGTAAATACATTTTCTAACGGAACCTCGTTGCTCAGGTAAAAAACAATAGACCGAAATAAAAAAGTCGATAACCCCAATGACATTGAGATGACCACGACATTATCATTCTTAAAACAAATTAAAAAAAGTGATAAAAAAATTGGTAATAATGTAAGATAAAAATTTGTGTTAAATGGAGTTATATAAAATGGCCCTATCAAAATAGCTACCATAGAAACAATAAAGATATTTCGAATTTTTATGTCACTCTTTTTTATCAATGTGATCTAACCGCCTTCTTTTTCATAATATTTTTTACATTGTATAATAATCATGTATAAATTAAAAGTGCTAATATTTTCATTTACACTAAATTTGCCCGTAATCAAAATCAAAAAAAATCAAATACTTTTGAAACTTTAGAAATAAATAAAAACAAAGTGATGTGCCATATAAAGCACATCACTATTTGAGGTGATTAAATTTTCTAAAAAAGAATTTTCTTTTTTTTCTCAATACTTGTAGTAGTTTTTTCTCTGATTATCTTTAGATATAAGAAAGATATTCTTCAGTATAGTTTCCTTGTTATTTTGATATAACTTTTACTCACTCATGCATGCCGCTAATTCACCTTTTTTTCTAACATTTTGCATCAAATAGACTACTCCATATAATATCAGGCCGATACCATAATAGTAATATCTACTTTCCATAGGAAGTTTAAACAGTATGGGTATTATTCCTGGAAAAAACAAAATTACTGTTATAATTGCAAATAACGGTAATTCATACCACCTGTTTTTAACAAGGAACCACCCTTGAGCAAGACTTGTGAATGCAAATGCTCCCAAACATGCCATCCCGAATATTAGTAACGCTTCAGGCCAGTTATCTATCCCTACAAGAACCAGGTCAGGATTAAACACAAACATAAATGGGATTACAGCTGTTCTTAAATCATATATAAATCCTTGAACACCTGTTGCAATGGGATCAGATTCAGCTATTGCTGCTGCAGTATATGCAGCTAGTCCCACAGGTGGAGTGTCATCAGCTAAAATTCCAAAGTAAAAACAGAATAAATGTGCAGCTACTGGGGCTACTGGATTAAGTGCATAAACTGCACTCAGTTTGATAATCACAGGAACTGTAATTGAAGCCATAACTATATAAGTTGCAGTAGTAGGAAGTCCCATGCCAAGTATTAGACTCGCAATTGCTGTTATGAATAAAAGTAAGAAAATATTTCCTTGGGATAGCACTTCTACTATTTGTACTATCATACTACCTATTCCCATGGAAACCACTCCAACCACTATACCGGCTGCAGCTGTAGCTAGGGCTACCCCCATCATATTTCTAGACCCATTTATTAGTCCACTTGTAATAAGTTTTATTCCGTTATTTAATCCTGTTACAAATCCTTCACCCCTCTTATTGGATCTGAATATTTCCTGTACAAGAGCCACAACAAATAAAACCATTATAGCATTGAAAGCTGAAAGTTTTGGAGAATGTCTCATTACCATAAGTTCATATACTAGCATCCCAAGAGGTATCAAATAGTGTCCCCCTGATTTAACCGTCTTAAAAAAGTTAGGAAGATCGGCTTTTGGAAGACCCTTTAAGCCCAATTTTAAAGCTTCTAAATGAGTTATGTAAAATAAAGCAAAGTATGATACAAAGGCCGGCACCGCTGCTGCTTTTATCACTTCTATATATGAGATTCCTAGATATTCGGCTATGATAAAGGCGGCGGCTCCCATTATAGGTGGCATCAGTTGACCATTTGTACTTGCGGCAACTTCTGTAGCTGCAGCTATTTTGGCGGGATATCCGGCTTTTTTCATCAAAGGAATTGTAAAGGTTCCCGTAGTAACAACATTTGCTATACTTGATCCAGAAATAAGTCCACTTAAGCCACTTGATACAACAGAGGCTTTTGCAGGTCCACCCTTGTATTTACCCAACAAAGAGAATGATAGATCGTTAAAAAACTGCCCTGCCCCGACTTTATCAAGGAGTGCTCCAAGTAGTACAAACAAAAATACCGTGTTTGCTGAAACATCCAACGGGATTCCGTATATCCCTTCTGTGGATAAAGATATCTGACTGATATATTTTGTAAGGGACACCCCTTTGAAAGCAAATATTCCGGGCATATTAGGCCCCATAAAGGCATATGTTGATATCAGTATGGATATTATCGGCAAGGCCGGCCCGATCATTCTATATGCTGCTAAAAGTACAATTATAACTGTACTTGTTCCAAAAATATAGTCAGTCTGGTTTGGCATCCCAGATCTCGACGCTATCCCTCCCTTGTCTAAAATTATATAAAGGATTACCCCTATAGACACAAAGGCAAGCAGCATGTCAGACAGCGGAATATAGTCTATTCTGTGTAAAAACTTCAATTTTTTCAGGGGTTTCTTAACTGCAGGAATACTTAAAAAAGCTAATACAACTGCAAATGTGAGATGTACAGCCCTTGTAGAAACACTGTCTAGTATTAAAAATTTAGGTAATGCCAACTGAAATACCGCCCATAAAATTGATATCCCAGATATTAATATTCTATCTATTTTTCTGTTGTTTCTTATTTTACCAGTTTCTTCTAGCAAAAGCTCTTCTGCTATACTTTCATCATTTTCAGACATTCTATTTCTCCTTCCTAAAATTCATAAATAAAATTTATGAATTTCACCCTAGTAAAGTATTTCAAGTTCTTTATAATAATAACCCCTGTTTACATGCACCAGGGGTTATGTTGTAAGTAGTTCAATTTAAATTATATTTTCGATAGTTCAGTTTATTACATAAGATCAGAATTAATGAATTTATCTAACCCAACTTCTTTATAATATTTTATCGCTCCTTTATGAAGAGGTGCAGATAACCCCTGTAACATGCTTTCTTTAGTTAAAACTGAATATGCAGGGTGAAGTTTTTTGAATTCTTCAAAATTTTCGAAAACTTCTTTAGTGATAGCATATACTATCTCTTCACTTTCTTCAGCAGATGTTACAAAAGTTGCCTTTACCCCTACTGAATCTATATCTTCTTCATTTACTGCGTTAGGATAATTTTTTGCCTCTATTTTAGCCTTTGCATAATAAGGCTTTTCTTTAATAAGTTCTTCTATTTCACTTCCAACTATAGGAACTATTTTAACTTTAACTCTTCCTGATGTAGCCTCTTTTATAGCTCCACTAGGATGTCCTACTGTATAGAAAAATGCATCTATTCTTTCATCTTGAAGTAGCCCAGGTGCTTCCACAGCTTTTACATTTTCTGCTTTTATATCATCTTCTGAGAACCCGAGCGTTCCAAGAACATCTAACGAGTTTTGTAGCTGACCAGATCCTACATTTCCGATATTAACTTTTTTACCTTTTAGATCCTTTGCTGAATTTATCCCTGCTTCTGATGATGCTACTAAAGTAATTGCTTCCGGGTGAATTGAAAATACTGATCTAAGATCACTCTGAGCTCCTCTTGATTCCCACTCAGCTTTACCAAAATATGCTTGATACTGTCTATCAGACTGAGCCACTCCAAAATCAAGGTCTCCTGCTAAAACTGCATTAATATTATATACAGACCCTGCTGTAGATTCTACCGTCGCCTTGATATTGTAGTCTTCTTTTTTATTGATCATTTTACTTATTGCCCCGCCTGTAGGATAATAAACTCCAGTTACTCCACCTGTTCCTATGGTGACAAACTGTTTTTTATTGGTTGTTGCCGAGTCTGACTTTTCTGAACCACCACAGCCTACAAATCCAAGTGCCAAAATTAAAGATACTGCTGTTCCTAATAAAAACTTTTTCATAAATTTCCCCCCTCTGATTTTATATTGGCATGCTATATACACACCATTTTATTTTTAAACTAAATTTGTTTAAAATTAAATTCACTTAAATATTTAATATTTTTACTCAGACAAATTATTTTTTAATTTCATTTTTATAAAATTTCATTCAGATATTTCAAATAAAAAAAGTCATAGTACTCCCATTTAAAAATAAAATGAAAGTAAAATGACTTTATATCTTTAAAGGGTAAAATAAAGCTGAACTTTATCTTTTCTTACAAAGATGCCTTTTACTTAAATAAAAATTAAAATAAATTTCTATTTGATAAATTATATTACATCCGGGACAAATAGTGACTGATGCGGACAAAATAAGACAAAATTTTTATATATGAAACAAATGATATTTTAATATAGCATTCATATTCATAATGTGTACCAAACTAATTAACGTCGACCCATAACACGTTTTATAGCTTTTTCATGTGCATTTATAGTAAAGTTTATATCATCAATAGTATGAGCTGTGGACATCGAATATCTATTTAAAGGCTTAGAATAAACTCCCAATTCTAATAAAGCATAATCAATCTCTTTTCTTAATTTACTATCAGCAGAGTTCATATCACGATAATTTTTGATCTTTTTGTCAGTGAGGACAATATTAAAGATACTACCCATACCTACTGTTTGCATTGGAATATTATAGGATTTATATAATCCTTCTAGTTTTTCTCTCAAGTAGTTGGTATTTTCAATCAAAGAATTCATAACATTATCTTTTTCTAGCTCATTGATCGTTGCCAGTCCTGCAGCCAATACAGTAGGATGTCCGTTATAGGTACCGCTGTGAAAAAGACCCAAAGATTTATCATCATTGCTGGCACTAGGTGTAAGTATATCTCCGTATCCAGTTGGGCTGACAATTTCAAGTATCTCTTTTTTCCCTCCTACCGCTCCTACTGGAAAACCTCCTCCTAAAACTTTCCCCAATGAAGTCAGATCCGGCTTTATACCGTAGATGTCTTGAGCTCCTCCAAGAGTTAATCTAAACCCTGTTTTTACCTCGTCATATATTAGTAAAATATCTAATTCTTCTGTAACTTTACGTAATTCTTGCATAAATTCAAGATCTGCAGGTATAAATCCACTTTGTACCGGCTCCATGATTACCGCTGAAATATCATCTGCATGTTTTTTTAGTATTTTTTTTGTTGATTCTATATCGTTAAAAGGTAAAATTACAGTGTTGTTTACATAATAATCAGAGATACCTCTTGATTCTTTAATTGTTTTAGGTTCTTTAGCATCACCAGCTTTTTGAATATCTGGATGTACACTTAGTAAAACCTGATCATAACCACCGTGATAATGGCCTTCAAATTTTGCTATTTTAGATTTTCCATTATAAGCCATGGCCATTCTTATGGCAAATAAAGTTGCTTCTGTTCCGGAATTTGTAAACCTAACCATTTCTATACCAGAAAATAATTCAATTATTTTTTTTGCCATAGTGGTTTCATTTATATGTGGTGTCCCAAATATTGCAGTTCCGTTGACCTGTAGTTGTTTATTTACAGCTTCTACAACACTAGTATGTCCATGACCCAATATCATCGCCCCATAACACAGTAAATAATCTACATATTCGTTCCCGTCCACATCATAGAGCTTGGATTTACCCGCCTTTTTCATCACTATCGGGTGAGGTTCGAAATATTTAATGTTTGCTGAAACACCACCTGGTATAACTTCACAGGCCTTTTCATACATCTTTCTAGAGTTACCAGTTTTTTTCTCGTAAAGTTTAAACTCCTCATTGATCATTTTTAATCCCCCCGTATCTAAAATTTAATGGTTAGTTAAAATTTTAGTCTAAATAATAAATTGCTATAAATATATTCTACTGGGGACAAAAGATGACTATTATAGACAAAATAATACAATATTTTTTTATTTTTTATAAATATCTCTAATTTTATTTAGCAATCGCCTTAATTATCTAAGAAAATAAAGCATAATTTAAAAATAAACTAAATTTATTCAGCCCCTGACTTTATTTTTTGATTTTTCTAGTATGTAAATCAGCAAAATAATTAGCCAACTAAAATAAAAAAACTTTATAAGAATTCCTGTATAAGATAATCAGAAAAATAGCGCTTATCATGATGATACACTAAAAAATTGATAATCAAATATAAAAACAGACCCTCAGAATATTTTATTCTCGAGAGCCTGTAGATTTATTTAGTAATTAAGTTTTATAGAAAACACAAAACTTGTTATAACCAATTTTAAAATTCAAATTTAATTAACTAGTTTTTTTCATCCTCTTCTCTTCCGTGGGTATAGCTAGGTAAAAGTATAGGCGAGACTCTATCTGTTTCAACACCGTTATATTTCATCTCATCGCTATATTTCTTAATATGGTCTAGAGTAAGTTCTTTTACCTCTATACTCTTATACTTTTCCCCTGCATCCTTTCCGGCTCTTCTTCCGAAAACTATTATATCCAATAAAGAATTACCCATAAGTCTGTTTTTACCGTGTATTCCTCCGGCACATTCTCCTGCCACATATAAGTTTTCCACCTGAGTTTCTCCATTTTCCTTTATCAACAATCCACCATTCTGATAGTGAAGAGTAGGATATACAAGAATAGGTTCTTTTCTCATATCTATTCCGAATTTCAGATACATTCTCATCATAGCTGGAATTCTCTTTTCTATAGTCCCTTCTCCGTGAATTATCTCAATAAGTGGAGTATCTAGCCACACACCCGACCCGCCACTAGGAGTAGGGAGCCCTTTTCCCTTGACATTACACTCTCTTATTATTGCAGAAGCCTCTACATCCCTTGTCTCAAGATGATATACAAACTGCTCTCCGTCTACGTTAAGAGGAGTCGCTCCCAGGCTACGTACTTTTTCCGTAACTAAGGCTCCGAAGATCTGAGCCGGATAAGCTACTCCTGTAGGATGATACTGGATAGTATCAGCAAAGGCCAGCTCTACTCCTACTCTGTATCCCATCACAAGACCGTCTGCTGTGGCCCCATAGTGGTTAGATGTAGGGAATCCCTGATAGTGAAGTCTTCCTGCTCCTCCAGTTGCCATTATTACAGTTTTCGCTCTCGCCACAAGGTATCTACCAGTTTCAAGATCGTGCAATACTGCACCTGCTGCTTTCCCGTCGCTGTCAAGAATCAGCTCTACCACAGGGGAGAACTCTAAAACCTCTATACCTTTATTTCTCACTTCATCTCTTAACACACGCATTATCTCTGCTCCACTGTAGTCTGCAGCCGCATGCATTCTTTTCCTTGAAGTTCCTCCACCGTGAGTTGTTACCATAGTTCCGTCTGCTTCCTTGTCAAACATTACTCCTAGGTCGTCTAACCATTTTATGGCAGAGGGAGCATCTTTTACCAAAGCAGCTGCAAGTTCAGGTACATTGGTGTAATGTCCCCCTCCCATTACATCCAAGTAATGTTTGTCAGGGGAATCATTTTCTTTATCTGCAGCCTGTATTCCACCCTCAGCCATCATCGTATTGGCATCTCCAAAACGAAGTTTCGTTGTTATGAGCACCTTGGCACCTTTTTCATCGGCTTCTAAAGCTGCAGCAGCTCCTGCTCCACCTCCGCCTATAATCAAAACGTCTACATCATAATCTATTTTTCCAAGGTTTATATCTATATTTTCTAGCTTACTCTTAGCCTCTATAAGATCAGCAAGTTCTTTTGGAACTCTCTGTCCCTTATTTACTCCGTGCTTTAAAACTCTGAAACCCTTGTCAGTGTAATCAGGATGATTTTCATTTAAAACATCTATCTTTTCTTCAGGACTCATCCTAGGAAAATCTTTTCCTAATCTTTGGGAACGTGTTTCCACTACTTTTTTCATCAGTTCCCTCATATCTGCCGTGTACATCCAAATACCTCCTCGCTATCCAAAAATTATGACTTTTTAAATAAATCTAATTATTTCAAAATTATTTTGTTATATCTCTATTATTATATAACTCTTTCAGTTCATCGATACTCTTGTTCATCATATCTTCCATAACCTCGTCGTATTCTCCGGCCTCTGCCATGGCTACCTTATCTTTTAGATGCTGAGTCTGCGGTGCAATATACTTTCCCGTTAGACGACGGGCTAGAAGTCCTACATTATAATGAGTTATATTAGCCGGACATCTTGATGCACAAATTCCACAGGCCACGCAGTCAAAGGATTCATGAGCACATTTTTCCAGTTCCCCTCTCTGAGCATAGGCTATATACTGCATTACATTTAGATCCTGAGAACATCCCTTTGTACATGAATTGCACCCTATACAGCTATAGATTTCTGGATAGAGTTTAGCCATCGTATCTGCATTTGGTTCTAGTTCATTTATATCATAAGCTGGTTTTTCTCCAGGGAAAAACGGCAGCTGAGTGAAATACATCCCGTCTTCTACTGTGGTCTGACATGCCAGTGCCACCTTCAGTTCCTTTTGACCCTCTGTCCTGTATATTGTTGCACATGCCCCGCAGAAACCAGACCTGCATCCGCACCCTCTAGTCAGTTTATATCCTGCATATTCCATTGAATCCATTATTGTCAAGCTGGCAGGCACGGTATATTTTTTACCTAATATATATACATCAACCATTTCTCTTTTAGACATTTATGCCTCCTTAATTATTAATATTCATCTGGTAGTTCTGTGATCTCATCGCATCTGAACACAGGACCGTCTTTACACACATATTTATCCCCTATATTACAACGTCCGCATTTACCAAATCCACATTTCATCTTAAGCTCTAGGGTAGTATAGACCTGGTCCTTTTTAAACCCTATTTCCTCTAAGGACTGAAGGGTGTATTTTATCATTATAGGTGGTCCGCAGACCAAGGCAACCTTATTTGTATCAAAGGCTAGCTCTCCCACATAGCTAGGTACAAATCCCACATGTCCTTTCCAGGTATCTACCTCTTTGTCCACAGTAAGATGAACTTTTGTCCCATCCTTTTCCGGCCAGACTTCAAATATATCCTTTGGATGTACAAGGTCTTCAGGAGTACGTGCTCCGTATACTATATCCACCTTCCCATAGTCTTTTCGGTTAGCCATGGCATAGTTTATAACAGAACGAAGAGGAGCTAACCCTATCCCTCCTGCGATGAATAGAAGATCTTTTCCCTTGAGTTCTTCCACCGGGAAATTATTTCCATAAGGCCCTCTTATTCCTATTTCAGAACCCTCTTCAAGCTGGTGAAGATAATCAGTTACATTTCCGCATCTTTTTATGCTGCATTCGATATATCCTTCTTCTGTAGGTGAGGAAGTTATAGAAAATATTGCCTCCCCTATAGGAGGTGCAGATATCATGGCACATTGTCCTGGCATAAATTCAAAAGGTTTCCCTCCGTCGGGATTAACTATCTTAAAAGTTGTGACATCGTGGGTGTCTACCCTCACATCTTCTACAACTGCTATTTGAGGCATCAATGGATCGTTGTCGTGACAAGTGCAACTCATTATTTTTCACCGCCTAATTTTTTGATAACTTTTACTATATCCAAATGAACAGGACATTTGTCCACACATCTTCCGCAGCCTACACATGAATAGACTCCTTCATGATTTTTAGGATAATAGACAAGTTTATGCATAAACCTCTGTCTTACCCTCTGCATCTGGCTTGTTCGCGGATTTCCATGAGCCATAAGTGTAAAATCAGAGGACATACACGAATCCCAGCAACGGAATCTTTCTCCGCTTTTCCCACCGTCATAGTCTTTTACATCATAACAATGACAGGTAGGACATACATAAGAACACGTTCCGCAGGCGAGACATCTTTCACTGAACTCGTTCCACATCTCTTCTTTATCAAATATTTCCTGCTGAGTTCCCTCTATTTTGGAAGGATCTATTTTTGAAAAAGGAAGTTCTTCCATCTTCTCTTTTATCTCATTTTGTATCTCTTTGAGTTTTTTCTCATTTTCTTCCCCGGCATCTTCCAAAAGATCCATAACACTAATAGTTAGAGCCTCTCCCTTTTCACTCTGAGACTTCCAAAGAAGTTCAGAACCAATATCCCACAGAGCTATGTCAGCATCTTTTGGAGCCGAATCAGGTTCTATCCCGAAAGACCCGCAAAAACAAGTTTCTTCAGGGTCATTACATCCCAATGATATTATTGTTCCTTTGTCTCTGTGAGCCTTATAATAAGTGTCCACAGGCTCTCTCAAAAATATATTATCAAGAAGTTTAAAACTTGCTATGTCACAAGGTCTTGCTCCGAAGACTACATAATTGTCTCCCTGGGCGGCAACACTCTTAAGACTTAGTTTTTTACCCTCATTTTTAAATTTAAGGTAGGTTTCCGTTTGAGGAAAAACAATATTTTTAAGAGGCATATTGGTTCTCAATTTTTTCAGATTCACCTTTTCTCCATCTTCCCACATGGAAAAATTAAGTGTTTTATCTTTTTCAACAGGGAGAAACAGATCAAAATCACCACTGATTTTTTGCCACAACTGAGGCAATTTATCTTTTGATATTTTTTTCATCATTTCCCTCCTTTTTTAAATGTGTCTCTATCATTAACCTCAAAGGTCACAAGAGGGGCTGCAGTCGTAGAATCCGATCCTGCATCAAATTCCCCATAATTCTCATTTATATCTTTTATTATTTTACGATTAAGTTTGTCTAAAGGTATCCCCGACGGACATACTCTTGCACATTCGCCGCAATCCACACAACGTCCTGCCACATGGTAGGCTCTTATCATATGGAAAAAGGCATCTTCACTCTCTACTCTTGCTTTCCCAGACAAATCTGCATCATTATTGTCAAATATACACTTTACACAGCTGCATGCAGGGCATATATCACGGCAAGCATTACATCTTATACATTTTTTAAACTGTTCTGCCCAAAAATCATAACGTTCATCGGGAGACATGGCTTCTATCTCTTCTACTCCCTTAAACCTGTCATCTATACTTACTTCTCTTGCTACTTTTTCTCCCATAAGTTCATCATAAACTACAGGATTAGGATAAAGACACAGTGCACATTTATCATACTCTACACTTTCGGCAGATATATTTTTATCGCCGTCCTTAGTCACTAGAGTAACTGTATCTCCGCAACGTGTAACTTTTTTTAAACCTTTATTCAATTCAAGATCTTTTATTTTCTCAGGGTCTATCATTCCTTCACAAGGTATTCCGTAGAGCACCACTCGTTTTCTGTTTACCCTGTTGTCTTTTAACAATTGGTTAAAAGAAGTAGAGTCACATCCCTTTACAAAAATACCAACTTTATCATTTTTTTGAAGTTCCTTTATAAGATACTTGCTCAGATTATTTACACAGAAAGAATCCCATACGATAGAATCTATATCCTCAACTTTAGCAATAAAGGCAGGGTGTGAGTCATACCACAAGTCTCCTTTTTTCCACGCCAGTACTTTATCTACTTCTTTATTTTCAAGGGCACGTTTTGCAGTTTCCCTTATCTTTTCCCCTATCTTTCCCATCTTGCATCCCTCAACTTTCTGTTTGGACCAAGTTTATGAACATTCTCTAAAACCTCATTCATAACACTTGCAAATTTATTTGCCTCTGCAGCAGATATCCAGTCAACCTTAAACCTTCCGTTTTCTATTCCCATATATTCCATAAGATTGGTCACAAGGGAAAACCGTCTTCTGGTATAATAGTTCCCCGTAGAATAATGGCAGTCTCCAGGATGACACCCTGCGATAACTACCCCGTCTGCACCTCTTTGAAAGGCTCTTAATACAAAGTTGGCATTTACTCTGCATGAACATGGAACTCTTATTATTTTTACATTTGCAGGATAGTTCAGTCTGCTATTCCCAGCTAGATCAGCCCCTGCATAACTACACCAGTTGCAGCAAAAGGCAACTATCAAGGGTTTAAATTCTACTGACATATTGCATCTACCTCCGCTAAAATTTGTTTATTTGTAAATCCTTTAAGGTCAATAGCTCCAGGACGGCATGTAACCGTACATCCTCCGCATCCTTGACAGAGAGCTTCATTTACCTTTGCTACCACTTTTTTGGTTATTTTCCCATGATCATTTATCTCAATTTCTTCTGAAGATATTGCATCATATGGACACATTTTTGTACAAGCTAGACATCCGCTGCAGAGATCTTTATCCACTTTGGATACACACGGATTATTTACAAGTTTTGCCTTATTTAAGAGACCTATGGCTTTTGCTGCTGCGGCACTTGCCTGAGCCACCGTTTCCGGTATATCCTTTGGACCCTGACATGCTCCTGCCAAATATATCCCTGCTGAAGCAGTCTCTACCGGTTTCAGTTTTGCATGTGCTTCAGTAAAAAAGTTGTCTGAATCTGTACTTATATTTAATTTTCTTTTGAGATCCACTGCGTCATCTTTTGCCTTGGTCGCTGCAGCTAACACCACCATGTCAGCATCTATCACCAGGGTTTCTCCGCTCATGGTATCTACTCCGTGAACCATCAGCTTATCACCCTCAGGAAATACTTTTCCCACCATACCTTTGATGTAATTTACACCGTAATCTTCTACAGCTCTTCTGTAAAATTCATCAAAGTTTTTCCCCGGAGTACGTACATCTATATAAAATACATAGGCCTCTATATCCGGATATTTTTCCTTTATGAGCATTGCATGCTTAGCCGTGTACATACAGCATATTTTGGAACAATATGATTTTCCTCTCTCCGTCTTATCCCTTGATCCTACACACTGGACAAAGACCATTTTTTTTGGCCTATTCCCGTCAGAAGGACGGACAAATTTACCGCTTGTCGGCCCTGCAGCATTTGTTATTCTCTCAAATTCTAAGGAAGTTACCACATCTGGATGGTCGCTGTACTGGTACTCTCCAAACTTATCAAGGTTTATAAGGTCATATCCAGTCGCAACTACTATCGCTCCATAATTCTCAGTTATTACCTCTTCTTTATCGTCAAATTTTATAGCTCCTGCTGAACACAGCTTTTCACAAAGTCCGCATTTACCTGTTTTAAGTTTTATACATTCTTTTTCATCTATCACAGGTACATTCGGTACTGCCTGGGCAAATGGAGTATATATTGCTCCTCTCTTTGAAAGCCCTTCTTCAAATTCATTCTTTGCTTTTTTAGACGGACATTTTTCTGTACAAACTCCGCATCCTGTGCATTTATCCATATCCACATAACGGGCTTTTTTCCTTATATCCACCTGGAAATTACCAACATATCCTTCCACATTTTTTACCTCACTATATGTGTGAAGGGTTATATTAGGATGCTGGGCAGCATCCACCATTTTGGGGGTCAGTATACAGGCAGAACAATCTAGTGTAGGGAAAGTCTTGTCAATCTGAGCCATCTTTCCGCCGATACTAGGTGACTGTTCTAAAATGTCTACCTTGTATCCAGCCTCGGCTATGTCAAGGGCTGTTTGGATCCCGGCTATTCCTCCACCTATAACAAGGGCTTTTTTCGTTACTCCTATCTCTCCAGGAACCAGTTCCTGATTCAGAGCCACTTTGGCCACTGCCGCTCTTGTGAGAGCTATAGCTTTTTCTGTTCCTGCAGCCTTGTCTTTATGAACCCAAGAACACTGCTCTCTTATGTTTGCTACTTCTATGAGATAAGGATTTATCCCTGCAGCTTTGGCAGCCTTACGAAAGGTAACCTCATGCATTCTAGGAGAACAAGATGATATCACCAATCTGTCTAGGTTATGCTCTTTCACAGCATCCTTTAACATATTCTGCCCTATCTCAGAGCACATATATTGATAATTGCTGGAATAAACTACTCCCGGCATATTTTTTATCTCTTCAGATACCTTTTCTACATCTACGGTGGCAGCTATATTAGAACCGCACCAACACACAAAAACTCCAATTCTTTGCAATGCTATACCTCCTTACAAGATGACACCCCTATAAATATGGGGTTTTATGAATCTATTTGTTATATTTACGGAATGCACTGACTACAGCCTGCTGAGGCATTTTTTTGTCTTCCATTAACTCAGATACAGTTTCAGGTTTCAGTCTGTCACTTCCTTTTTTTCTCACTATGAGAAGACGTGCAGCCTCTATTAGTCTTGCCAGGTCTACATTTCTAGGACAACGGGATGCACATGCAAAACATGAAGCACAGCTCCATATAGTCTTGCTTTCTATGACTTTTTTTACCTGTCCCAGCTGGAGATCTCTTATTATCTGATGAGGGAGGATATCCATTCCACCAGTTGCAGGACAGCCTGCAGTACACTTACCACACTGCATACAGTCGTTTATCGTTTCACCGCTGATTTTTAAGATTTCAGATAGCTCTTTTTTATCATTATCAGGAACAACTTTTGATCTTACCACTCTAATTCCTCCTATTTTGAATATTATTACTTCACTCCCAGGGCCTCAGCTAAAAGTTCTGTGAAATAACTAACCCCTATATTTTTATTACCTGCTTCTCCACTTTCCTCTAAGTTGTACTTGCAGAGAGGACAGGCAGTTACAATCTCTTCCACCTTATTCATAGCCGCTGATTTCACTATATTTTCCGTCATCTCATCTGTCACAGCTTTATTATCAGTTATGAGGTAACCTCCGCAGCACTCTGTCCTATATGGATATTTTACAGGTTCAGCACCTAAGGCAGCTATGAAGTTTTCAATAATGACAGGATTTTCAGGATCATCAAAATTCATTTCTCTATTCGGTCTCAATAACAGACATCCATAATAAGCTCCTATTTTACGACCTTTCAGAGGATTAGTAACTTTTTCAGCTAGTTTATCAAAACCTATATCGTCTCTGAGCATCTCTAGGAAGTGTATTACCTCTCCTTCACCGCTGTAGATTTTTTCAAGTTCTAAATAGTTGTTCACCTTTTCTCTGATTGCCGAGTCATTTTTCATATCATCGTTGACTCTCTTTATAACATGGTGGCATGCAGAACATAGGGTCACCAATTTTTCTCCTTTGTCCCTTGCAGCTGCAAGGCTTCTCACCGAAGATAGTTTTGTAGCCACTTCATCTTTCCCCATTGGATATACAGCACCACAGCACTGCCAATCTTTCTGTTCCTCCATTATTACACCTAGTTCATTTGCAGAATCTAGAGCAAACTTTTCCAGTTCCTGTGCCTTAGTTTTCAAGGTACATCCAGGATAATAACTATACTTCATCTATTCGATCTGAATTCATATTTTGATCCAGATCTTCACCTCCTCTCAAATTATAAATAATATTTTTAATAACTTTGTTACTTTTTTAACAAATAAAATTATTTAAAACTTAAAATCAATATTAAGCTTTGACTTACTTCTTCTTTAAATTTACAGATAATATAATTTACTATTGTAACGTTTAGAAGGATTTAAAAAATAATCAATACTTTTTGTTACAATCTACTACACGATTATATTTCATCTATAAAATAAATACAAGGCCATACTTAATAAGTTAATTAAATAAATCACTTTTTTTAATTAAATTAAGTAATTTAAAATTCCTTATTTCATTAAAAATCCCAGCCAAATTACTTTAGACTGGGATTTTTAATTTATCTTGATAATTGAAGAAAATTACTTTTTCAAAAAATTTGCCTTTTATCTAGGCAACAGTTCTTTTCCAGAGATTCCCGGATTGGTCATGTTAAAAGGGTTCAATATTACATCTATAGCTTCCTGGCTTATAAGACCTTTTCTCACGAGAAGTGTTGCCACAGGGATCCCTTTCTTTAGAGACTCTTTTGCTATATCCGAAGCATTTTTGTATCCAATATGCGGATTCAGTGCCGTAAGAATCCCAATACTGTCATCTACCATCTTCTTGCATCTTGCTTCATTTGCCGTTATTCCCTCTATACAATTTTCAACCAGTGTATCCACTCCATTTTTCAAAATTTCGATGGACTGAAACAAATTAAAGAAAAGAACAGGTTCAAATACATTGAGTTCAAGCTGTCCAGCTTCTGCCGCCTTTGTTATAGTGAGATCATTTCCAAACACTTGAAAAGATACCTGATTCATTACTTCTAAAATTACAGGATTTACTTTTCCAGGCATTATTGAAGATCCTGGCTGCATCTGGGGAAGGTTTATCTCATTAAAACCTGCAGTAGGTCCTGAAGCCATGAGTCTTAAATCATTTACCATTTTAGAAAGATTCACTGCACATATTTTTAGTGCTGAGGACATCCAGACAAATACATCCAAATTTCTAGTTCCGTCTACAAGATCTTCTGACTGGATAAGCTCTATTCCGCTAACATCTGATAAAAATCTAACAACACTTTTAACATAGCTCACATCTGCATTCAGACCGGTACCTACCGCTGTAGCCCCCATATTCACATTTTGAAAATCTTCTAGAACTGATTTAATTCTGTTTATATCCCTTTTTATAGGTTGTGCATAAGCCCTAAACTCCTGACCTAATCTAATTGGTATAGCATCTTGAAGATGGGTCCTTCCCATTTTTATAACCCCATCAAACTCTTTTGATTTTTCCATAAGAGCATCATATAGCTTTTCAAGGCTTACAAGCATCTTTCTACTCATTCTTAGAATTGTCAACTTTCCAGTTGTAGGTATTACATCATTAGTAGACTGGCAATAATTTACATGATCATTGGGGTGTACTAGATCATAGACACCCTTTTCTCCACCTAAAATCTCATTAGCCCTGTTTGCAATTACTTCATTCATGTTCATATTCATGCTGGTTCCGGCTCCGCCTTGTATAACATCAGTTATAAACTGATCATGCATCTTCCCAGCAATGATTTCGTCTCCAGCCATTATTATTGCATCAGAAACTTTCTTTGAAATGACACCTGCTTCGCAATTGGCCATTGCAGCAGCCTTCTTTACCATCGCCATGGAATTCATAAAAAGCGGAGAAACTTTGTAGCCAGTTATATGAAAATTATTTTTCCCTCTTAGAGTCTGCGCTCCATAATATGCCTCTGCCGGTACTTGAATTCCCCCAATTGAATCAAATTCAGTTCTAAACTTGCTCATTTTAATCCCCCCAAAAATTAAATTACGCTGATCATAAAACAATAATTTACCACTATGCCCGTCTTTTAGATTGAATATATAATTTTAAAAATAATTAAAAACTTTTTGTAATATAACACTTTATTTACTTTTCTCTCTTTACAGGCCAATATTACCAGCTAAATTTTCCTAAGTCAACAGTTTTTGAATGTCTTTCCTTCAAAAACTTGTTTTATGATTTTTTTTCTTCACAAACTTTTTATTTAAATTTCACTTTCATTTGATCTGTTTGTTGTTCTCTTAATAGTATTTTAATTTTTATATTCTAAATCTTGAGACAGAAAATTACAATGTATGTCAGCCCTAGATTTATTGTGTTTCAGCACAAAGAAATAAAAATACATTTATCTATTCATAATATTACTATTTTTTTAATACAACTGTTTTTAATAATTAGGCAAGAGATCCTTAATATATTGGTTTTATCCTAAAGGGTGGGTTATTTTTAAATAAATAAACTTCTGATTGTGCTATAGCACATTTTTTTTCAGGTTTACGCCTATTGTATTTAAACCAAAAAAAACTAAACTATCTCATATCAGACAAATTAAAAAATTAGGGGGCTTAAAAATGTGTAAAAAATGTGAATCTAAAGGATTGGTAACAAAATGTTCTGCATGTATAGTTATGTTTAAAAAAATGGAAAAGTTAGTTAATTCAAATTAAGAAATAATCTAATATTTTGTTTTAAAAATATTAGATCCAAACATAATTTTACTTATAAACACATCGATTCTAGCAACTTAGAATCTAAAGCACATTACGAGTAATTAGTTAATATAATACATAGTGCACAGACAAGTCTTAGAAGGTCTATACTCCAACAAATAATAAAATTAATAAAGATTCAAAATATATCAGGTGAAACCTCATCCTAGTTTATGCATCAATCATACTTTCAATTATTATTTTTTTGATTTAAAAAACCTTGTAAAAATAAGCGATCTACAATTTTTTTATCTTCAAAATTCATAATAAATTTTATAAATTTAATTGTTTTATAGATTAAATTGCTTTTGATAATCTTTTGAGGTAAATAAATTATATAGTTATATTTTTTAGTAGGATTTTTTGTGTAACTTAATTGTTATAAGCTTCTTAAAAAAATTTAAAATATTAACTTCGGGAGGTAAACGTGGTAACTCTTTTTACAGAAAATGATAAAGTCAAGATAAAAAACGATATTGAAAACAAGTACCAAAAGGTTGGTCTTCTGTCAATATAGTAGTCAACCTAACACCAATTTTTTCTGTATTTTTTCAAACTCAACAGGGGAGACATTTCCTAAGAAACTGTGTCTCCTCTCTTTATTATAAAATTCTATGTAATCAAATACCATTGCCTTCATATACCTTTTAGTTACTAAACCTTCTACATAAATCATCTCTTTCTTCAAAGAAGCATGAAAGGATTCTATTACTGCATTATCATAACAGTTCCCACGTCTACTCATAGATTGGATTAATCCTAGCTTCTTTACAAGGTTAGAGTACTCCCTACTCGAATATTGCGATCCTTGATCACTATGAATTATCAGTTCTTCCTCTGGTTCCTCCAGTAAAAATGACCTTGTTAAAGTATCTATTACTAACTCACTAGTCATGCGCTTACCTATATCGTAGGCGATAATCCTTCTAGAAAAAAGATCCATAATTGTGCTTAAATATAGCCAACCTTCGCTTGTCCAAATATATGTGATATCTGTAACCCAGACCTCATTTTTTCTACCTACTTTGAATTTTCTTTTTACAATATTTCCTGTGATATTTTCTCTTTTACTCTTTTCATTTCCTGTTTTAAACTTCTTGGTAGAATTAACTGATATATCATTTTCTTTCATTATTCTATTTATTCGTCTTTCGCTTGTTATTATGCCATATTCATCTTTGAGCTCAACCTTTAGTCTAGGGGCTCCATAGCTCCTCTTATGTCTGTTCTTTCTGACCTCTAGAATACTATCTAGAATCCCTTGATCCTTTTTCTTTCTCTCAGTAGTTTTGTTATTCTGAAACTTATTAAAACCACTTCGAGAGACTTCTAGGGCTCTACATATCTGAGATATAGAATGAACATTTCTGTGTATTTCAACGAAGATAAAGAGTTCCCTCTTAGTTATCTTTTTTTCCTTGAGAATATGGCTGTAGCCTTTTTTAAGATCTCTATATCCTCTTCTTTTTCCTTAAGTAGATTTTTCAACCTGATAATTTCTTTGTCTTGAGCGCTTAACTCCATGTCCTTCTTAGGACCTCCAAAGTATTTCTTTTCCCAGGCAGCAACAGTATTAGTGGTAATACCGTATTCATTTGATAGCTCTACCTTTGTTTTTATTTTAAGGAAAGAAAGCTCAGCGATTTGCTTCTGTTTCTCCTCTGAAAATCTTGCATATCTTCTTTTTTCTTCCATCATAGCCACTCCTAAATATGTTTATTTTTTATTATATATTTTTGAGTGCTAAACTGTCTACTAAACCATCATAACACCAAGGTTGCGTCCACTGCCGAGGGACAGTTTAAATATCCTACAGGTAGAGAAGCACTGGAAAGATTAAAATATGATCCTGTAATTCTTAGAACACTTCCAGAGTCAGTAACAAATTCCTACTGCGGTACTGGAAATCCATTTTCCATGGAAACTATAGGGGCTGAAGAGATACTTTTAGATTTTGGGTGTGGAGCAGGTGTTGATGCCATCTTTGCTGCCAAAATGACCAAGAATACAGGCAGAATTATAGGTCTAGATATAGTTTCAGAGATGATTAAAAAAGCCGAAATAAATAAAAAAACTCTAGGTATTACAAACCTAGAGTTAACCTTATCTAATGGAACTATATTAGAGTTTGCAGATGAATATTTCAACACTATTATCTCCAACAGTGTGATCAATCTTGTTCCTGACAAAGAGACAATTCTTAAGGAGTTTTATAGATGTCTGAAACCAGGGGGAAAGCTCCTATTGGTAGATCAAGTTTTTAAAGGAACGAAGATCAAAGAACATCCTGCTAGAGTTAAAAGCTGGTTCCAATGAGAAGGTGGAGCTGTACCAGAAAAGGTTTTTCTGGAAATGTTAAAAAACACAGGTTTTAACCATCTGAAAGTTTGGGGAGAAACTGGATTTAATAGTTCTCCTAAAACTAAAGGGATTTTGATCAGCTGTAAAAAACCACAGGCTTCAGAGTATTGTAAGCCTAAAGATTAGAAGGTTTAACCTCTTTTTTTATAAAAATAAATAATGGAGCTCCATTTGGAACTCCATTATACATCTAGAAATCAAATTCACATATTACTTGATAATGATTAAAATTTTATTTAACCTTTATCTGCAGGAAGCTTTTTATTGTACGACCACTCTATCCAAGAACCATCGAAGTTTCTAACTTTTTTATATCCCAGAAGCTGTGTAAGTACAAATGTAGTATGTGCAGATCTAACTCCAGACTGACAGTATGCAATCACTTGAGAATTCGAATCAATACCATGCTCTGCATATATTTCCTTAAGCTGACTTATGCTTTTGAAAGTTTTATCAGAGTCATTGTGTACTGCTGTTTCCCAAGGGATAAATGTTTTGCTAGGAATACGTCCTGGTCTAAAAGCACCTTTTTTTGTTACTCTTCCTAAGTGCTCTTTTTCAGACCTTGTATCAACAATTATAGTTTTTTTGTTTTCTACAGCTTGTTTTACATCGTTTAAATAAGCAAGTTTGGAGTAATCAGTTTTTTTATTGAAATTGTATACTTTTTTATCTTTCTTTTTGGCAAATCCAACTTCCAAAGAAAGTCCGGCTGCTTTCCATCCATCAATTCCTCCATCTATAAGAGAAATTTTTTCATGACCGTACATATCTAATATCCACCATAGTCTTGCGGCATCATAGTCAGCCTTTGCATCATAAATAAGTATATGTGTATTTGAGTCTACTCCATATTGTCCAAGAACATTTTCCATTTTTTCTACCGTAGCTCTCATTCCACCAAATGGATATTCATTTTTGTCTGCAGATATGTCATTTCTCCAAATATCAACAGCTCCAGGAATATGTCCAACCATGAATTCAGCACTTCTTCTTACGTCAAATACTACAACATTTTTGTTACTCTCCATAATTTTTTTTGCTTTTTCAGGACTTACTAAGGCTTCTGGATTGGCGTATTGAGAATAATCTTTTGCCATTGCTACAGATACAATAAATAATCCCATCAAAAATACAACAAGTTTTTTCACTTTAAAAATTCCTCCCCTAATTTCAAAATTAAAAGACACTTTTTACAGAGTGTTTTTGTACTACGGATTATATTGTTCTTTACCGCTTTTGTCAATTAAAAAGTTGCATTTACTTTGACATAAAAAAAGAGCTCCCCAAAATAGAGCTCTAAATAAATTAAATTTCATGATATGAATATGAAAGTTTACATAAAATTTAAAGACTTAACTACCCCTTAAATCTTTCTCTCATAATTTCAATATCTTCAAAAATAGCCTGGAGATCTTCTTCGTGTTCCTCTTCCTGTTCCAATATTTTAAGTGCCATGTTGTAAGTTACCATATCCTTATCCTTGGTAATATCCATTATATTTTTATAGACACTTATAGCACACTGCTCACCTTTTATATTTTGTTTTAATATCTCTTCTACATAGGGATCAGCTGGGGCGTCATAGCCACAGTGAGTTTTTTCTAGTATTTCTTCAAAAGAAATAGGTGGAGTACCTCCCAATTGCATTATTCTGTCACTGACCCACTGTGCATGAGTAAATTCTTCAGTTGCGTGTTGCAATAATTCTGTCACAGTAGCTTCTCTCATAGGCCCCTTTATAACTTGAGCCCCTATCCAATATTGGTAATATGCAAGCCATTCATCGGCATAGGCACTTTTTAATAATTTTAAAAGTTCATCTACATCTAAATCTATAATTTCTCTACTTCTTGTTCCCATTTAAATCTCCCCCTCTTATATTATATTTGTTGCTTTATATACATTACCACTCCAAGTTGAAGCTATAGCAGCGTAACTCCTATCATCAGAACCACTGCTCCAGTCAGATGCTCTTTTGGCATAACTTATACCGCTTTCTGCCAAAATATTCTTGCTCCAATTAGATGCTATACTTGAGTAATTTTTGCTACCATTAAATTTTATAGAATTCAAGTTACTTGTAAATAAAATACTCCCAATAAATACTAATATACCTGATACAATTAATATGCTCTTTATTCTCTCAACTGCTAACTTCATAATTCCCTCCTGATTTTTTTTATTTATGTATTTTAAGCCATGATTTCAGGCAAGTTATTTTCTAATTAATTTTTCTTTTTTTGCAGGCACTTTTTACAAATACCTTTGTAATATATATGCTGCTCGTCTATTTGAAAATTTCCAAGTGACTCTATTTCAGAAATTTTACTATCAATCTCAATATCATAAATTGTTTTGCATTTTTCACACTTAAAATGTCCGTGTGTGTTCATATGAGCATCATATCTTGTTTCATTTTCCTCGATTATAATAACATTAGCGATTTTCTTCTCAACAAATAAATTAAGAGTATTATAAACTGTTGTTTTAGAAAGTGTTGGAATCTCATTTACCAGCTCTTTATAGATCATTTCAACTGTTGGGTGGTTTTCTTTAGTTACTAAATATTCAAAAATTTTTATTCTTTGAAAAGAAGGCTTAACTCCATTATTTTTTAAATGACCGATGACATCGTTCATATCATAACCTCCTTGTGTTTTGACTGAAGAGAAAACTCATGCTATCTCTTCAGTCAGTTTAATTACTTCTTGAAATGTCTTTCTAAAAGTCCCAAAAATGCTCTACCATGTCTAGCTTCATCTTTTGCCATCTCGTGTACTGTATCGTGGATAGCATCAAATCCTAGCTGCTTAGCTCTCTTTGCGATATCGAATTTTCCTGCAGTAGCACCGTATTCTGCCTCCACCCTCTTACTTAAGTTTTCCTCAGTTGACGCAGATACACACTCACCTAATAGTTCAGCAAACTTTGCAGCGTGCTCAGCTTCCTCAAATGCTATTCTCTTGTAGGCCTCTGCTACTTCTGGGTATCCCTCTCTGTCTGCAACTCTTGACATTGCAAGATACATACCTACTTCAGTGCATTCACCTTCAAAATTGGCTCTTAATCCTGCGATTATCTCTTCGTCACCACAAGCCAATCCTTCTCCAACAATGTGCTCTGTAGCCCATACTCTTTTTTCGTCAGCTTTTATTTCCTCAAACTTATCTGATCCTGCCTTACATACTGGACAAACTTCAATTCCTGCTTCAATAATCTCCCCACATACTGTACATCTAAATTTCATTTACCTACCTCCATTATTTTATATTCATTCTAGAATTGTAATAGTTACAAATCTGATAACGAAGTAAGTATATATCCAATATAAAAAAATGTCAACACTTTTTATAAAAAATATAATTTTTTATGAGTCTCTTATAGTTACACTTTGAAATATAGAGATGGGTGATTTCAGTTGTTTTTTGCAGATGCTGTGTAGACTGCAAGGATTTTTCAGGATATACTTATTTTAAGCGATGGAATTATCTAAATTAGCATTCGAGGAACTGTTAGCTATATCTAATTTTCACCATGCAAATTTTTGGCCTATACTTTGTATCTGAAATAATAAGAAAAAAAGTTCAGGGAGTAGCTCATGAATGAGGTTGTAAAAACAGCTACATACTTTTATTAAAAGGACACTTTAAACAGAAATTTATTGGATCAGATACTTGAAAACCAGATAAGAATGAAAGAAGGAATAGAGCTTCCTTCCTAGGAGGTATAATGATGAGAGATAACTTTTTTTCAGAAGAATGCATTGATGAAGAAAAAAGAAGAGTAAAGTCTCAACATGAAAAATGTCCTATTTGCGGATTTTCACTTGTGGCCACCATATTATATGGTGACATTGGGTATAGTTTGCAACTGTCAGAGCAGATGGAAAAAAGAGAAGTAGTTCTGGGAGGATGCTCTATACATCCTGACATGCCTAGATGGCAGTGTACCAAGTGTGGGACAAAGTTCTACAAGGTTAGATAAAGATGAAAAAGATTTTAAGAATCCGCAGTCTTACTTTTATTTTAGTAAGTTTATAAAATTTTTCATAGAAATCACCTGATTTTAAATGATCATACCGAGGTAATTTTGTGACTCACAATAATTCCCGGTATAATTTCTTACTCATGACGATTCAATTTCTAACTAGCATAAATCCTACTTTTGTTAATTTCATTTGAAGGGAAAAAACAAAGCATGGCCAGCTCGGTTCATCATTTTTTTGTATAATCAGAAAAAAAATCCAAAATTTAAGATAAAAGAGGCCTGTTTGTGTAACATTAAAAAAGTATGGTGAAAATGTGTAGAAACCCTACCAACTATTCACACAGCCCATACGATTTTGATGACTTTTTCAAATTATATGTGTGTAATCTAACTTGAATTGTATAATTTAATTTCAACAAAAAAAAGATCCATAGATATTTCCTTAGTATAATGTAAGTCCGATCAAACATTAAAAAAGGAATATCTATGAATCATAAATATTTTACCATTGATGAGAGAGAAAGTATGTTTAAATATTCAACTTGAAAAAAGTAGATAATTTTTATGTCGTGCTGACATACACATGGAACCACTTTTCAATAAGTACTCTGATTTTTAACTAGATTATCTCTTTTTTTCTTAAAAATATATGGAATCCCTAAGATCAAAGTATTCAAAACAAATGCAAATATTATATATATATTTCCACTCTGTCCGCCATATATTTTTCCAATTAATGCCAGTCCTCCACCTGCAAAAATAGCCAAAATAACGTATCCTTTAGAAGCTCTGTATCCTAATATTCCTAAAAAAGTCGGTATAATAAACGCTCCTGAATATATCGAGAATGCCAAAAATATTGAAGACAGAATAAATTTCATCTTAAGTGCTATATATATTGAGACAACACCTAAAAATATAATAAAGATCCTTGTAATACCGATGCTTTTTTTATTTTTTAAATTTCCAATAAATATTTGTGTCAACATAGATGACGCTGTTAATAATGTCGTATCTGCAGACGATATTACTGCTGATAAAAGACAAAAGTACATAAGTACTGCCATGGATTTTGGTAGAATTTCTTCTATTAAAAAGATTAGTGATGAATCTACAACTCGGTCTCCAATAAGAGCTGCAGCGTGTATCCCCAAAGAAGAAAGTATGTATGATAATGGTAGTAAAATTACTATAGATAAAATTATCGCTTTTTTAGCTGTTTTTAGGTCCTTTGCACAAAATATTCTAGAGTAAATGTCCGGTCCGACAAAGAAAGTGGTTGAGTATGTAAGTAACATGACAACCAATTCTTTATATCCAAATTTATAGCTTATTAAAGGTAAAGCATCACCTAGATCATAGTTAAAGCTTGTATACATGAAACAGAAAAACAAACCAAAAATTATAAATAAAAATTGAATAAAATCTGTTTTTATTATAGAAAGCTGTCCTCCTAAACAAGTATATGCAATAAATACTAAACCACTAATCCAAATCCCACTGGTATAAGCAATACTTGTCATCTTGGACACAATCATTGCTGCGCCCATTATTTGAGATGCGACTATACCTGTCCATGCAATAGGAATCACAAATGAAGCGATTTTGTTTACTTCTATTCCATAAAAGTCACCTAGTAACTCTGGAAGATTATATCCTTTAAATGTTCTTAACTTTTCTAAAATGAAATATAAGACACCTAAACCCAGAGCGGCGCAAATCATAAACCATGAACCAGCCCATCCATTTCTAGTAGAAAAATTTACACTTCCAATAATAGCAGAGCTCCCTAATATAGTGGCAAGCAAACTACCTGTAAGTCTGAGAACACTCGCATTCCCTCCAGCAATATAAAAATCTTTGGTTCCTCCAATTTTTTTGTAAGATGCTACACCCACTAAAAAAATTCCAAAGATATATAAATAAAATAATAAATCACTCATTTTTTCGCACTCCTTATATATTGTACATTTCTATTTCTTTACTCTTTATTGCCTCTATTCTATTTTATATATATACCTCTTAATTTATGAGTTTCATTAAATAATCGTATAATTTGATAGAAGCTTCTCTAAATCTTAAATTTTTATAAAATTATTCCAAAATATTTAAGGTACATATTTTGAAATTAATTAATTTCAAATAGGTTCCAGTTGGAACCTATATAAATATTTAAGAATATAATTTACATGTCAGATGAAAAAGATTCTAAGAAAATCTATCTAAACTTTAAAAGATCTATTTTTGAATAATCAATACTTCCGTTTTCTTTTATAAGATCTTCCTTAGCATGCACATACTCTACCTTTCCCACAAACATTTCATGAGACCCTGTCATTATCGAATCTACAACTTTACATTCAATGCTTACAGGACTGTCTAAAAGTAAAGGTGCGTTGACTTTAACTCCTTCACCAACATTCATTCCTAGTGCTTTTAATTTATCTTCGTCTCGTCCACTACGACTCCCCAAGTATGCATACTGTTCTCTCTGATCTTCAGAAACTAAATTCACAACAAATACCCCTGTTTCTTTTATCATATTGTATGAATGTCGACTTGGAACTATACCCACCATAATCATCGGAGGATTATAACTGCAGTTACCAGCATACCTTACAGCTAAGGCATTGTCCTCACCATCTTTACTTCTGCACGAAACAAGTATGTCCGGCATTGGTTTTAAACAACTTTTAAAATCAGTCACATTTTTTTCCATATTAATAAATCCCCCTTATTCAAATTACAAAATTTTATTTAATCTTCATGTAATAAATTGCTTTATATTTAAAATAATGATTTGTGCGGCTCTTATTATTAGATATTTACTTAGAAAAAATTAAAAGCTGATAATAGCCTCTTTGAGACTTATACACTTAATTTACAGTATTAATAAAATTAATACCGTTAATTTTTCGTATATCAAGTAATAATAATTACCCCTAGAAAAATCATCTGACACATTTCATAATGTGCATATGCTCAGTTAACTTTATCTCTTTTTTCTTCTTTTGTCAACGTTATCCATCATAAAACTAGAATTGTGTAATTAATGTTTGACAGGGTCACAGTCTTATGGAACTGTATAATTTGAATGGCAACATTTTTTAGACACCTTTTTGAGATTATGACAGGAAGTTATTTGTCCATTTACAGAAGAACTTCACATTCCTAATCCAAGGAAGTATTTTCACCTAATATGTCTCTTTTGAAGCAGTTATATCTTGTAGTAATTGATCTAGATAAGAAATGGGATAGGAGTTTTAAAAGAGGTTGGGATCAGATTCTTGGGCAAATAGCAATTAAATATGAAAACAGACTCTCAGAATATTTATTTTAGAGAGAGCCTGTTGGTTTATTCAGTAATTAAGATTTGGAGAATACACAAAAGGTGTTACATTACCCGGAAATGTGTAGGAATCGAACCTACCGACGACTCACGCCGTCCACACGGTTTTGAAGTTTCCTAAACCACCATAACTTCTCTAGAACTTTCTAATAAAGGCATAGAACCAAAGTGTTACTTTCAACCGACACGGTCTAGGTAAAAATTGATTATTTTTACAACACATATTTACTGATTAAAGACCGATAGAAATATAATGGTTACTATATGCTTATATAATATTTTAACTTAGATATGCAATACTTCCTTGAAACTTTTGATTAAAAATAAATACATAACCCAGTATCTCTATTCTTCTAAGACAGGTTCGATGACTTTTTTTACAGATTTTACATTTCTTCTGATCTTTTGCAGCAACTTCAGCTTGTTTGATATCTGGATCATTAGGTGCATATTGTAGATAATGCCAAGCATAACCTGCTCTTACAACCTCTTCATTTAGATATGTGCCATTGCCATAGTAGATCTTCCCAACTTTTATTGGTCAGTATCCATTACCTGTATTTTGACAGTCTTTCCAACTACTCTTTCAGAAACAAATTCCTTGGCTTCGAGTCCGTATTTCTGAGAACTTTCAGGGACATCGACACCGTAAAATTTGATTTTATACTTTTCACCATTAGAAATTAGTTGTAGTGTGTCTCCGTCACTTACATAGCTGACATTGCCTGGGATGGTTTGTGTAAAGACTGTAATTGATAAGAGGAAAAAGACTACTAGTAATTTTTAATTTTTGCATAAGATCCGTCTTTCTATTCGATTTCAACGGTATTATATATTTCTTTGATTATAAATGCTACATTGAGTTTTACAAGTTCAGAAGTTAATGCTGTTACATATTTATATTAAATATAATTTTTTTGTTATTGCAGTTTGACATGGATATAATTAAATAATATACTAAAGTAGCGACACACAATTGACACATACTTGCAAACGGAAGGAGATTAGTTTGAAAAAAGGATTTACAATTATAGAATTAATGATAGTTATCTCTATTATTTCACTTATATCAGCTATTGTTATCCCAAAATATAGCAATATTACATCAGAAGCTAAGATAGCAAATGTTCAAGCTAACCTTTCTAATTTAAATACTGCAATATCTTTGTACAAATTAAAAAATGAAAGTTATCCTGATTTGGTCGGAAATGAAGATGATTTAGGTGATTTTACAGATGTCTATTCTAAAAGTAAAATGCCAGACACACCTAACTATTCTGGAGGGTCAAAATCTAATACTATTTATAGCAGTAGGTCTAATACCGGAGGGTGGATTTATATTGAAAGTGATGGTGTAATATATGCTAATTTGGAAGACGGAACATACAGTGGTGACACTGACACTGAGATATGGAGTGGAGAAAGTGAAACTTCTAACTCTATTTTATACGACTTTGACGATGATGACGGATTAATTTTTAAATTAGGTAGTACCGGTACATGGGCAATCTCTGAAGATGGGACACTATATTCAACTGGCGGATGGAATGGATATGTCTTCATGGAAAACCCTTATTCAGAATATACAATAGAGACGACAACAACTTTACTTGGTCTTGACAATGGTTACGGTTTATTTATCCAATCGGATGAAGACGGTTCAGGATATGTACTTCAGTTTGATTATGGTCTCAATGCAATAGTAATAAAAGAGCGTGATTCGTATGGAAATGAAATTTCTAGTTCTACTCAATACATACTTAATGGTAACGATGACGGTAACGAATACATGGATGTTAATGATGAGGATTACGATGGATGGTGGACAGACGAGCATGATATATCTGTAAGTGTAACGAGTAACGGTGATGGAACTAATTCTGTAGCAGTAAGCATTGATGATGAAGAGATAACAGATGAAGATATAATAATTGACGAGGGTACATCTGACACTAACTACACAGGATTCAGGTCTTGGGGTGAGGCAGATGTGGAAGTTGAAAGTCTTAGTATTACCGAGATTTAAAAATATAAATAAGAACAGAGTTAATTTGTTAAAATTAATAGTTTAGTATTATTTTTAATGTTGTAATCACTTCACAAGGAAAGTTGATATAATTATAGGCATGGAAATAAAAGGAGCATAAATGAAGAAAGCCTTTACTTTAATAGAACTTATGATAGTAATATCTGTAATAGGATTACTTTCAGCTATAGCCATTTCAAAGTTCACAGATATTAACAAGAGTGCAAAAGTTGCCAATGTACAAGGAAATTTGGAAAATCTGAGAACTGCCATAGGCATCTATTATGTGAAAACTTCAAGTTATCCTGACATTGAGAATAATGAAGATTTGGAATCTATTATAAATTTAGGATATAAATTTACTGAATTTTATAGCAGGTCAACAATGCCTGAAACCCCATCTTCTGATACGACTTCAGAGACCAATAATGTTGTAAGCGACAGAGACAACACAGGTGGATGGTTATATTATTACGATGAAGGGGAAATTTATGCAAACTTAGAAAACGGGACATATACAGGATATGAGTCTACTGAAATATGGGAAGAAGAGGATGAATCTGCAACAGAAATTGAAGAACTAACTTCTTTAGGAAGCACTTTTGAAGAGATATCTTCAGCAATAATCTCTTTAATGGAAACACTGGTAATGGAAACAGGGAAATATGGAAGAACGTGGGGAGATTATAGATATACAGATCTTGGACTAGATCCAGAAGAATGGGCAGAGGCCATTGATCATATTTATTACAAACCAAGTGGAAGTACATTACTTATTGAACCTGAAGACGGTTATACTTTTATAGTTACAGACTCAGACGGTAACACCAGAGAACTGTCGTCAACATTAAATTGGAATCTTATTTATGATGATTCAGATGGAAATTGGTACTATCATACAGTAGATGAAGATAATATTATAGATATAAGTACCCTTCAAGTTGTAGAAAGTTAACTTTTATGGATTATGTTTTCGGTATTATCCTCACTTTTCTATCACAAGGTATACCTTGTGAGACAAAGTTTTTATAACGTATTTACTGGGCTAGAGAGCCGTATTTCTGCGTAAAAAGTTATCATAATTCACATTGACCTTTTGGAACATTTTATATTACAGTTTCTAGTGAGATAGATTGTCGGAGGTGTGAAATGAAATACGGTTATGTGAGAGTATCAACTAAAGAGCAAAATGAGGAGAAACAGGTCGATCAAGTAAGAGTGATGCCATCACAAAAGAACAGGGATTTAGCATAAGCTTGAGGATAAAACTTACCAACTGCATAAATCTAACAGAGCTGAGCAGACCCACTTTATGTAGAATAAAAAACGGAGACCTTAAATAGACCTCATTATAAATAAAAATGTATAATGTTAGTTTGCTAAACTTAAATAATAATAAGTTAGGGAATGTCTCAAATTATATATATTCTTTTAATAGTGAGAACTTTTTATGTTTCTGTTTAAGATCCTCTATATCCAACTGAATGTACCTCCTAGTAGTAAGAAGGGTACTATGTCCCATGATCCTTTGAAAAGTAAATATATCCCCCCTTTACGGATAAAATTAGTAGCAAAGGTATGTCTAAATACATGAGGACTACACCTTCAATTTATACCTGCCTTTTTTCCATAATTTCTAAAGCACCAACTCACAGTTGCATAACTAAGTTTACCTCCTAGTTCATTTAAAAAAACGTAATTGCTCTTATATTCCTTGGACATCTTTATAATCTCTCTGAATTTTTTGCAGGTGTCTAAGCTTATTGGAAGTTCTCGGAATGATCTAGTCTTTGAAATTTCCCCACGAATAACGATAACTCCTCTTTTGATATCTACATCAGCGATTTTCAGGTTAACTGCCTCCTTTACCCTAATACCTGTATCCAGCATAAGTAACATCAATAAGTAATCTCTGTAGTCATTGTATAAAGTTTTATTCGGAAGTCTGAGCATTTTTCTTATATCTTCTTTAGGTAAAGGCTGTACCAGATCAACAGGGATTCTCATTAGCTTTATACCTTTATAGAGTTTGTCATCGATATATCCTTCTTGTATAACCAGTGAAAATAGGCTTTAAGGGTACGCAGTCTTAAATTTATTGTAGCAGGTTTATACTGTTTTTCATAATCCTCCAAGGTCCTATCAGATATACCCTCCAGCTTTTTCACTTCCAAAAATTTTTTATAAAATTCGAAGAAATCATCGAATTTTAGCTGATCAGACCGAGGTGATTTTGTGACTCGCAACGGTCCTCGGTCTAAATTCTCATTCATAACGATTCTCTTTCTATCCATTGTAAATCCTCCTTTTGTTAATTTCCTATGAAGGTAAAAAAAACAACATGGCCAGCTCGGTTCATCATTTTTTTGAAATTTATAAAAAAATCCAAAAAATAAAATAACAGGGGTCTATTTCTCTCTAGACACCTGTATCATTAAAAATTATGGCGGAAATGTGTAGGAATCGAACCTACCGACGACTCACGCCGCCCACACGGTTTTGAAGACCGGGAAGAACACCAGTTGCTCATACACTTCCATTTTTTCAATATGTAGTATACCATTGTCAGATATGAGCGTCAACAATTTAAAAAAATAGCTTTACTAATTTAAAGTTAGATATTACAATTTTTTTATATAATAACATACTGATAGTTCAAAATATTGAGATATTACCTTTAAAATGGTATTATTCTATTTGAATGTGTATATATCATGAAATTTGAGACAAATTGATAAAAAGGAGAAATATAGTGGATAAAATAAATATTTCAAAAATAAGGAAAACAGCTGAAGATTATTATAAAAATGGTGATTTTTATTGTTCAGAGGCTGTTATAAAAACTTTAAAAGATGTCTTTAAACCTGAAATAGGAGATGAAGTGATCGCATTGGCATCAGGATTTCCTGTGGGAATGGGAAACGCAGGTTGTACCTGTGGTGCTGTTGTGGGAGCACAAATGTCCTTAGGACTTATCTTCGGAAGGCAAAAGGCCAAGGGAAAAGAGGTAAAAAAAACTATGGAATTATCCAAAGAGATTCATGATATATTTAGAGAAAATAACAAAACTCTTTGCTGTCGAATACTCACAAAAGATATGAAACTAGGTTCTAAAAATCATATGACACAGTGTGTGAAATTCACCGGAGATATGGCAGAAGCTGCAGCAAAAATAATTGCAAGGGAGTTATCTATAGAAACTGAAGAAGGTCATATAGACTCAACAGATAAAAAAAACTTTATAAGTAAAATTTTTGGAAGGTAAAAATTATTACTTTTATAAAAACAGATAAAGCTAATTGTTTTCAGTATTTAGTGAGTTTGAAAGGTAGGTTATAAATTGTGAAAAAAAAGTTATTCAAACAACTTCCAAAAGTAGATGAAATATTAAAAATACCTGAGATAATTGAACTCTCTAAAAATATAGATTATTTCAATTTTACAGAGGGAATTAGAGAAGGAATTGATTACTATAGGCAGGAAATTGCAAAGGAAAGTATAACTGAACTTCATATAAAAGATGTCGTAGAAAATATTAAAATTATTCTCAAAAAAAGATCTCTTATGAATCTAAGAAATGTGATTAATGCAACTGGAACATTGGTACATACAAACCTCGGAAGATCACTGATCTCTGAAAAGGCAGCCAAAAATGTATTTGACGTAATAACATCATACAATAACCTTGAATATAATCTCCAAGAGGGAAACAGAGGCAGCAGATATGATCATATAGAAAAACTAGTCTGTACAGTTACAGGTGCTGAGGGGGCTATCCTTACAAATAACAATGCTGCAGCAGTAATGCTTGCACTAAATGAATTTGCAAAAGACGGAGAAGCTGTTGTATCTAGAGGAGAACTGGTAGAGATTGGGGGTTCTTTCAGAGTCCCAGATATAATGAAAATATCAGGAACAAAACTTATAGAGGTAGGAACAACAAACAGAACTCACCCAAAGGATTATAGGGAAGCAATAACAGAAAATACATCTGTGCTTCTTAAAATTCATACATCTAACTATAAAATTGTAGGTTTTACCAAGGAAGTCACAAATAGTGAGCTTGCTGAGATAGGACGAGAAAATAATGTCCTTACAATGGAGGACCTTGGAAGTGGAGTCCTTGTTAACTTTGGTAAGTACGGGATAAAAAAAGAACCTACAGTACAGGAGAGTATAGCGTCTGGAATAGATCTAATAACTTTTAGTGGAGACAAGCTTTTAGGAGGACCTCAGGCTGGGATAATAGTTGGAAAGAAAAAATATATCGACAGGCTAAAAAAGAATCAGCTTCTAAGAGCCTTAAGAGTCAGTAAAATGACGCTGGCAGCTTTAGAATCAACCTTGAGGTATTATCTGGACGAAAGAGAGGCTATAGAGGAAATTCCCACTCTAAAAATGATATTAGAGGACAGTGTTAAGGTGAAGGAAAGAGCTGCAAAGTTGTTTGAAATTCTTCAAAAGAACGATGTAAAATGTAGCATTGTGGAAACTGAAGCCACAATAGGTGGTGGTTCTATGCCTGGAGAAACAGTAAAGAGCTGTGGGGTGGGTATAGAGGGCAGTCCTCTAGAACTAGAAAGAGAGTTTAGACTAGGGACACCTCATATTATTGGAATAATAAGAAATAACCTTTTTATATTAGATGTTAAAGCTGTTAAGAATGATGAACTTTATTTAGTTGCAAAAAAAGCAGCTGAAATTATTAAAAAACAAATAATAAAAATCTGAAATCATTTATAATAAAGAAAGGAAGTAATTATAAAAATCCAGATATTAACTTAAAGAAAGATTTAAATAACAAATTTTTCAAAGAGGTGAAGATATGAGAAATATTGTAATTGGTACAGCAGGGCACATAGACCATGGTAAAACTACCCTTGTAAGAAACCTCACAGGAATAGATACAGATACACTGCCAGAAGAGAAGAAAAGGGGAATGACTATTAACCTTGGATTTACATATCTTACACTGGAATCAGGTAAAAAAATTGGTCTAGTAGATGTACCGGGACACGAAAAATTTATAAAAAACATGGTGTCTGGAGTAAGTGGTATCGACTTTATGATATTAATAGTAGCAGCAGATGATGGTGTAATGCCCCAGACAAGAGAACATTTTAATGTAATAAAGCTCCTAGGTGTAAAAAAAGGAGTAGTGGTAATTACCAAAAGTGACCTTGTTTCTACTGAAAGAGTGGCAAAGGTAAGGAATGAAATAAGGAAAGAGTTTGAAGGAAGTTTTATAGATCAATGTGAAATATTAGAAGTAAATTCTTTAGATTTAAAAAGCTATGAACCCTTAAAAAAGCTTTTGAATTATGAGGTAGAAAATATAAAAGATAAGAATAAAGATAAGAATAACTTCAGACTGCATGTGGACAGAGTATTCAATGTAAAAGGATTCGGAACCGTTGTAACTGGTACTTCCATGGGAACTTTGGTACACGAAGGTGATATTCTGACTCTATATCCTCAGATGAAAAATGTGAGAGTAAAAGGGATACAAAACCACGGCGAAACACTAACAAGTTTAAAACCTGGTAACAGATGTGCATTAAATCTAGGCGGAGTCCAAGTAAAGGATATAAAAAGAGGGGATATCTTAGGAACTCCGGAAACACTTTCCATGTCAGATAGAATCGATGTAAACCTTCATATTCTAAAAGGAAAGAAAAAGATAAAAAATAACCATAGAATAAGACTTCACCTAGGAACAACAGAGGTAATAGGAAGAATAAAGCTTTTTGGAAAAGATGACGTTGAAGGAGGGGATGAAAGTCTTGCTCAACTTTTATTGGAAAATACTATAGTTGGTCTTCCTGGAGATATAGGTATCATTAGAAACTTCTCTCCCATGGACACCATCGGCAATATAAAAATTTTGAGTATGAAAGGAGAAAGAGTAAAAAGAAAAAACTCTAAATATATAGATTCTCTGACTAATTTGTTAAATGGAACTTCACACAACAAAATAGAAAGTTGGATAATCAAAAACAGTGAATTTTTTCCCACCCTAAAGGATATACTCTTAGCTACTGGAAGTGAAACCGCCGAAGAAGTTTTGGAAAGTCTTATTGAAGATAAAAAAGTATTCTGCCTAAAAGAATTGGGGTTCAAGAGATACTTTCATATAAATTATCTAATAAAGATGGAAAAAGAAATATCTTTATTATTAAAAGATTACCACGAAAAAAATCCTCTTAGATCAGGAGCCAATAAATCCGAGATAAAGAATAAATATTTTGATAAAAAACTAAAAGTTAAAAATTTCAACGAAATTCTTGACCTTCTAGAAAAAAGAAAAAGCATCAAAGTAAGTGAAAATACTGTACACCTTTCAGACTTTAAAATCCGCCTGAATAAGGAACAAAAAAAAATAAAAGATATTATCCTTATCAAATATAAAGAACAAGGATTTAAACCTCCAAAATACATTGAACTTGAAACTCTTGTTGAAGATAAAAAAGCTCTTGAAAAAATACATTCTATTCTTATAGATACAGGACTCCTTATTCCGTTAGATGAAGATATCTGTTTCATGAAGGGATTTTTTAATGAAGGAGAAAAAAGAATAAAAGAAAAAGCTAAAGAAACTGGAAAGATTACCCTAGGTGAAACGAGAGAAATACTTGGAACAAGCAGAAAATTTGCACTGGCATTTTTAGAAAAACTTGATTCCATGGGTATAACCAAAAGAATTGAAGATTATAGAATTGTGTTATCTAATTAATAATTTATAAGTGGATAAAACAAAAGACCCCAAGGGGTCTTTTGTTTTATCTTCCAAGAGTTGCAACCATAACAGCTTTTATAGTATGCAGTCTGTTTTCAGCCTGATCAAATACCACTGAATTTGGTCCTTCAAAAACTTCATCTGATACTTCCATCTCTGTAATTGCAAATTTATCAAAAATATCTCTTCCTACACTTGTTTCTAAATCATGAAAGGCAGGAAGACAGTGAAGAAATATAGCGTCATCCTTTGCGTGAGACATAGCCTCGCTATTAACTTGATAAGGTTTCAGGAATTCTATTCTTTCCTCCCATACTTTATCTGGCTCACCCATAGATACCCACACATCTGTATACACTGCATCTGCATCCTTTAGGCCCTCTTCCACAGATTCTGTGAAAGTAAGTTTAGCCCCAGTTAATTTGGATATTTCTAGACACTGATTAATCAACTTCTGTGTAGGAAAAAGTGACTTTGGACCTACTATCCTAAAATCCATCCCCATCTTGGCAGCTCCAACCATTAGAGAGTTACCCATATTATTTCTTCCATCTCCCATATACACAAGTTTAACTCCTTGAAGCTTACCCTTGTGCTCTAAAATAGTCATAAAATCTGCTAATATCTGAGTAGGGTGAAACTCTGTCGTCAGTCCGTTCCAAACAGAAACTCCAGAATGTTCTGCTAGTTCTTCCACTACCTTTTGCCCATAGCCTCTATACTCTATCGCATCAAACATTCTTCCGAGGACCCTTGCAGTATCCTTGATAGACTCTTTTTTACCTATCTGAGATCCAGATGGCCCAAGATAAGTCACATGTGCTCCTTGATCATAGGCCGCCACCTCAAAAGAACATCTGGTTCTTGTAGAATCCTTTTCAAAAATAAGGGCAATATTTTTACCCATAAGTTTTTTATCTTCTTTTCCTGATTTCTTATCATCTTTGAGTTTTTTCGAGAGATCGAGAAGTTCCTGTATCTCTTCAGGTTTAAAATCTAGTAATTTTAAAAAATGTTTATGTTCCATCTTGCCCCCTAGTAAATCTAAAGTTCTTCAAACACCTCTTTTATTATCTGAAGTGCCTTATCCAGTTCTTCATACGTAACATTCAGAGGAGGTACAAGTCTTACTACATTATTCCCTGCTCCTACAAGCATAAGTCCCTTTTCAAAAGCTTTTCCGACAAAAGTTTTAGCCTCAAGCTCCTCTTTCAATTTTATTCCAAGAAGGAGTCCCATTCCGTTTACTTTTTCGATTACAGAGTGCTCTTTCATCATTTTTTCTATTGCTTTCCTTGTATAATCACTCTTTTTATCTACTTCAGCTATTATTCCACCCTCTACAAGTTCATCTATAATTGTAACTGCCACTGCACACGCTAAAGGATTCCCTCCAAAGGTAGCACCGTGGTCCCCAGGTACAAGGGTGTCAGAAGCCTCTCCTTTTGTAAGGACAGCCCCTATAGGAAACCCTCCTCCCAGTCCTTTTGCCATGGTAACTATATCAGGAACTACTCCAAATTTTTGGTATGCAAAATATGTCCCTAATCTACCTGCTCCACATTGAACTTCGTCAAAGATTAAAAGTGCGTTGTTCTTATCGCAGAGCTCTCTTATTTTTTCAAGAAACTCTTTTTCCGCACTTATGATTCCTCCCTCTCCCTGGATAACCTCCATGATTACTCCACAGACATCATCATCCATCTTAGATACAAAGTCCTCTATATCGTTATACTCACATTCTACTACTCCTCCGATAAGAGGTCTGTAAGGGTCCTGATATTTCTTCTGACCAGTTACAGAAAGAGCTCCCATTGTTCTCCCGTGAAATGAGTTTTTCATATAGATTATCTTGTGCTTGCCTTGAGAAAACTCTTTACCAAATTTTCTTGCAATCTTGAGCGCCAGCTCATTTGCCTCTGTCCCACTGTTACAGAAAAACATTTTCTCTAAATCCCCTAGCTGAGAAAGTTTTTTAGCAAGAGTAATCTGTTTTTCATTCCAGTAAAGATTTGATATATGCATCAAAGTTTCACTTTGATTTTTTATTGTCTCTACGATTTTAGGATTACTATGCCCTAGGCAGTTTACTGCCACACCGGCTACAAAATCTATATATTCCTTTCCAGTTTCATCGTAGGCATATACTCCATTACCTCTGACAAATGTAGGTTCAAATCTATTATAAGTATTCATTACATTGCTTTTTCCCATTATACCTCCCCTGACACTATCTAACTATTCTATAATCTTTTACTATCATTGTACCTATACCAGAGTCTGTAAAGAGCTCTAGTAAAATAGTGTGTTTTACTCTTCCATCTATAATATGGACATTTTCAGCTCCGGCGTCTAAAGCAGTCATGCAGGCATCAATTTTCGGAAGCATACCCCCGCTTATTGTTCCGTCTTCTATAAGGTCCTTTGCCTCATTATATTTCAGCACACTTATCTTGCTGCTAGGATCATTTATATCCCTCAGAAGTCCCGGAACATCTGTCATAAATAAAAACTTGTCGGCATTTAAGGCCCCTGCAATTGCTCCTGCCACATAGTCGGCATTTATATTATATGTATTTCCATCTTCATCTACACCTACTGTTGATATTACAGGGATAAAGCCGTCTTTTTGCAGATCCTCTATAATACTGGCATTGATCTTCTTTACCTCTCCTACAAAGCCGATATCGACCTTTTCTTTTCCATCCATGAGGTATTTTTTTCTTGCTAAAATTAGATTTCCGTCCTTACCGCTAAGGCCGATGGCTTTCCCACCATGCCGATTGATACCAGCTACGATGCCCTTATTCACTTTTCCAGATAATACCATCTCCACTATTTCCATGGTTTCCTCATCTGTTACTCTATTTCCCATTTTAAACTCTGCTTCTTTACCTATTTTTGCAAGCATACTATTTATTGCAGGTCCTCCCCCATGAACTATCACCGGGTTAACACCTACATATTTCATGAGAACTATATCCTTCATGACCTGATCTTTTATCTCGTCATTTATCATGGCATTCCCGCCGTACTTTACAACTACTGTTTTACCTGCAAATTTTTTTATATATGGAAGTGCCTCTACTAACATCTCAGCCTTTTCTATTTGTTTTTGCATATATTCCTCCTCAAAGGTATGATTTAAAGTCCTAGATAGTACCTCATATGATTATATGTCACAGGTTTATTGGATTTTTTAACCTCTATAGCCTTCATAAATAAAGACGCTGTATCTATAGAAGTAAAGGCAGGAATCCTGTACTCAGAAGCCTTTCTTCTGATTCCAAATCCGTATCTGCTTCTGTCGTCTCCTATTGTAGGTGTATTTATTATGAGGTTTATGACTCCATCTGATATAAGTTCTTTTAATTTTTCACCTTGTATATACTCGGCCTCTATACCCTTTTTATTCAGGTACTCCGCCGTCCCCTTAGAAGCGCATACAGAAAATCCTAGTTCTTTGTAATCTTTTATTGTTTCAAGTCCCATATCTTTGCTGACATCATTTAAGGATACATAAAGTTTACCGTCTACTGGTATTTTCATTCCCACAGCAGAGAACCCCTTGTACACAGCCACATCAAAATTCTGATCCACTCCTAAAACCTCTCCGGTAGATTTCATCTCTGGACTTAGGAATGTATCCACATCACTAAGTTTTTCAGTTGAGAATACAGGAAGTTTTACTGCATAGAAGTTTTTGTTTTGTCTGAGACCAGTACCATATTCCAGGTCTTTTAGTTTTTTTCCTAGCATAGTCTCTACTGCCACTTTTACCATAGGCACCCCTGTTACCTTACTTAAAATCGGTACAGTTCTAGAAGCTCTCGGATTTACTTCTATTATATAAAGTTTCTTTCCGTCAAATACATACTGAATATTTATTATTCCCAAAGTTTTTATATTTACTGCTATTTTTCTTGTGCTTTCCACAAGCTCGGCTATTACCTCATCACTCAGACTTATAGTCGGATAGCTTGTTATACTATCTCCAGAGTGGACTCCGGTTTTTTCTATATGCTCCATTATACCAGGAATCAATATATCCTCACCATCACAGATTGCATCCACTTCTATCTCTGTCCCGTAGACATATTTATCTATAAGAATCGTAGTTTCTTTAGACATATCAATGGCATGGGTCATATACTCTGTTAAACTTTCCTTGTTGTGTACTACCCTCATGGCTCTACCACCTATTACATAAGATGGTCTCACAACTACAGGGTAGCCTATCTTTTCTGCCGCTGCATAAGATTCTTCTAGATTTTTTGCAGCATAACCTTCAGGACTTTCTATTCCGAGACCTTCAAGGAAGTTTCGGAATTTATCTCTATCTTCTGCAAGGTCGATAGATTCGTATTTTGTTCCTAGGATATTTACACCGGACTCTTCTAGTCTTTTTGCTAGATTTATAGAGGTCTGTCCTCCGAACTGCACTATTACTCCGTAAGGATTTTCCTCACGAATAACATTTAAGACATCATCGATATATAGAGACTCAAAATACAGCTTGTCAGATGTGTCAAAGTCAGTACTTACAGTTTCAGGGTTATTGTTTATAATAATAGACTGGTAACCAGCTTCTTTTATGGCCCACACACCATGTACAGAGCAATAGTCAAATTCCACTCCCTGTCCAATTCTTATAGGTCCAGATCCTATAACCACTATTTTTTTATCCTCTGAAAGTATATTTTCATCTTCCTTTTCATAACACGAGTAATAATAAGGGGTAACGGCTTCAAATTCACCACTGCATGTATCTACCATCTTATATACAGGATACATTCCCTTTTCTTGTCTCATTTTATCTACTTCTGATTTATCCCAGTTACTGAGCCTCAAGATCTCATCATCGGTGAATCCCATAGTTTCAGCTTTTTCTAGAATTTTATGAGAAAGACTATTTTCAGAAAGTTCTTTTTCAAGGTCAATTATATTTTTGATTCCGTTTAGAAACCATCTGTCGACCTTACTCACTTCATGTATCTCCTCTATACCTACGCCTATTCTCATGGCCTGAGCTATGGCAAAGATCCTCTCATCGTCACACTCTTTTATCTTTGTAAGTAGTTCCTCTTTTGTGAGGCTGTTAAATGCAGGTAGGTTTATACCTGAAAGTCCTCCCTCAAGGCATGTTATCGCCTTTAAAAGTGAGGCCTCAAAGGTTCTGTCAATTGCCATTACCTCTCCAGTAGCCTTCATCTGGGTACCAAGTTTTTTAGAAGCCGATCTGAATTTATCAAAAGGCCATTTAGGTATCTTCATTACAACATAATCAAGGGCCGGTTCAAAGAAGGCACTAGAATAACCTGTAACATAGTTTTTAAGCTCATCTAAGTTATAACCTAAGGCTATCTTTGCCGCTATCTTTGCAATGGGATAACCTGTGGCCTTAGATGCTAGGGCAGATGATCTACTTACCCTAGGGTTTACCTCAATTACTATATAATTATGAGAATGAGGGTCTAGGGCAAACTGTACATTACACCCTCCCTCTATCTTTAATTCATCTATTATCTTAAGAGAAGACTGTCTAAGCATCTGATATTCATAATTTGTCAGAGTCTGAGAGGGAGCTATTACAATACTGTCTCCAGTATGAATTCCCACAGGGTCAAAGTTTTCCATGTTACACACAGTTATGCAGTTCCCTTTAGAGTCCCTCATAACCTCATATTCTATCTCTTTCCACCCTGCCACACTTTGCTCAAGAAGAAGCTGCTTTATAGGGCTCATTATAAGGCCCTTAGAACAGATATCCTTAAAGTCCTCCATATTGTCGGCTATTCCTCCCCCTGTTCCTCCCATTGTATAGGCAGGTCTCACTATTATAGGGAAGCCGTTTGTCTCTGCAAATTTTACACACTCGTCCATTGTAGATGCTATTCCACTTATCGCCACAGGTTCTCCTAGTTTTTCAAGAAGTTCCTTAAACTCCTCTCTGTCTTCAGCTCTTCTTATAGCCTCACTGTTTATCCCAAAAAGTTTAACATTATATTTATCAAGAATCCCCTGACCTTCTAGTTCCATAGCCAGATTTAAGGCTGTCTGACCTCCAAAACCTGCAAGAATTCCCTGAGGTTTCTCTTTTTTAATAATCTCCTCAGCAACTTCTACTGTAAGAGGTTCTATATATACCTTATCAGCTATATTGTTGTCTGTCATTATTGTAGCCGGGTTACTGTTTAAAAGGACTATTTCAATTCCCTCTTCTTTTATGGCCTTACATGCCTGTGTACCAGAATAGTCAAATTCTGCAGCCTGTCCGATGATTATTGGTCCGGAACCTATAATCATTACCTTTTCTATATTATGCTTCATTTTTACTCTCCTTCATAAATTTTATAAACTTGTCAAAAAGATAGGTCGTATCCTCAGGCCCCGGTGCTCCCTCAGGATGGAATTGCACAGAAAATACCGGATAATTTTCCATTTCTATCCCCTCTACAGTGTTATCATTCAAATTTATAAAATTTACTCTAGCTCCTGTACCTGCAAGACTTTTTTCCTCAGTGGCATATCCGTGGTTTTGAGAACTGATAAAAGATTTATTTCTATCAATATCTAAAACTCCGTGATTTCCTCCCCTGTGTCCAAATTTTGTCTTGTAGGTGTCTCCCCCTATAGCCAGGGAGATAACCTGATGACCAAGACAGATTCCAAACATAGGAATTTTTCCTATGAAATCCTTAGCAGCCTCTATACCCTCTACTGCAAATTTTGGGTCTCCAGGTCCGTTACTAAGAAGTACACCGTCAGGATTTCCTGCCATAACCTCTTCACTTGTTGCGTTAAATGGATATACAGTTACATGACAGCCTCTCTTTTGGAGGTTCCTTATTATATTCTCTTTTACACCAAAGTCTATAAGAGCCACTCTAAACCCGTCTCCTGGTACTTTGTAGGCTTTTTGAGTCCCTACTACTCTCATCCAGTCATCCTCAGTCTTGATGGTCCCCATATGCTCATCTATTTCAGACTGAGTAAGCTTTCTGCTAGATATAACACATTTCATAGCCCCATTGTCTCTTATCTTTTTGGTGACAGCTCTCGTATCTACTCCATATACCCCTACAATCTTCATTTTTTTCAGGAATTTATCAAAATCCCCTTCACTCATAAAGTTGCTTGGATTTTCAGATACAGCCTTTACAACCATACCCTTTGCATAAGACTTGTCTGCCTCATTAAAGGTTTCATTTACTCCATAATTTCCAATAAGTGGGTAGGTCATGGTAATAACCTGACCTGCATATGAAGGATCTGTCAGTATCTCTTGGTAGCCAGTCATAGATGTATTAAAAACCAGCTCGCCACTGGAAACTCCCTCGTATCCAAATCCTTTGCCTTCGTACACAGTACCGTCTTCTAGGTAAAGCGCTCCGTACATAATTAAGTTTCCCCCTTTTTTAATCAAATAAGACTATTTCTGCCTAATAACTCAACACTAGTTATTAGGTTCTGTATGCTCCGTTTATTTCCACATATTTATAACTAAGATCGCATCCCCAAGCAGTCGCCTCAGCTTCTCCTATTTTCATATCTATATAAACAGTTACCTCTTTTTCTTTTAGAATTTCCGAGGCAAGGAGTTCGTCAAATGCCATCCCTCTCCCGTTTTCAGCAACCTGTATTGAAAGTCCATTTGACTTCAGGAAAATATCGATTTTTTCAGGATCAAAATCAGCTTCAGAATACCCTACTGCACATAGGATTCTACCCCAGTTTGCATCTTCACCGAAGAATGCACACTTTGTAAGGTTAGAAGTTATTACAGACTTAGCAGCCGACTTGGCACTTTTTACATCCTTTGCATTTACTACATTTGCCTCTAGAAGTTTTGTGGCACCCTCTCCGTCTATTGCTATCAGTTTTGCTAACTCTTTATTAAGATAGTCAAGGGCAGCCTTAAACTTCATGAAATCCTCATTTTCACTATCTATCAGTTTGTTTTCGGCCATACCATTTGCCATTACTACTACCATGTCATTTGTGCTCGTATCTCCGTCTACTGAGATCATGTTGTAAGAGTCATCTACACTTCCCTTAAAAGCCTTTTCAAGCATAGCCTTTGTTATATTTATATCTGTAACCACAGTTCCTAGCATAGTTGCCATATTTGGATGAATCATCCCAGATCCTTTTGCCATACCTGCTATAGTTACAGGCTTCCCATCTACTTCTATCTCTATTGCCACCTCTTTTACAAAAAGATCTGTGGTCATTATTGCTTCTGCTGCATCGTGTCCACCTTCTGCTGACACTGATTTACAAGCCTCTTCTATTCCTGAAACAATTTTATCCATTGGAAGCTGTACCCCTATAACTCCTGTAGATTCTACAATGACCTCCTTTGGATCAATTGCAAAGTGCTCTGCTACTACCTTACCCATTTTTACAGAATTTTCATATCCCTCTTTACCTGTACAGGCATTTGCATTTCCGCTGTTTACCACAATGGCTCTTATAGTATCATTTTTTATATTTTCCATATCTAGAAAAAGAGGTGCAGCCTTTACCTTATTTGTTGTAAACACCGCTGATCCCACAGCTTCTTTCTCACTGTAAACAACGCACACATCTTTTCTTCCGCTCTTTTTTATTCCTGCCGTTATTCCTGCTGCCTTTATACCCTGTACAGCAGTTATGGATTTTCCTTCTAATATTTTCATTATTTCCCTCCCTATAATTATGGATTCATTGCCAAAATATCTAAACCGTCGTTTTCCTCAAGACCAAACATGATATTCATATTCTGTATTGCCTGTCCTGCAGCACCTTTTATAAGGTTATCTATTGCAGATATTGCTATCACTCTATTTGTCCTTTTGTCCACCCTTACTGCGATATCACAGAGGTTAGTTCCCCTTACAAATCTAGTTTCAGGAAGGTCATTTATAACCCTTACAAAATACTCATTTTCATAGAACTTGTTATATAGGTCATAAATCTCTTTTTCACTGATATCTTTTTTCAGCTTTGAATAAGTCACAGAAAGTATCCCTCTGTTCATTGGTACAAGATGAGGCGTGAATGTTAAGGCTATGTTTTCCTCTCCTATCTTAGATAACTCTTGCTCAATCTCTGCTGTATGTCTGTGAGTTGTCACACCATAAGCCTTTATAGATTCGTTGCACTCTGTATAAAGGGATGCTATCTTTGCAGATCTACCTGCCCCTGAGACTCCCGACTTTGCATCTATCACAATAGAATCCTTTTCTATAAGGTCATTTTCTAAAAGGGGAGCTAGAGCCAATATGCTAGCAGTAGGATAACATCCTGGATTTGCTATTATTTTGCAGTTTTTTATCTCTTCTCTTCTTTTCAGTTCAGGCAGACCATAAACTGCATCTTTTATGAATTCAGGATGTTTATAATCGTCTTTGTACCACTCTTTAAAGGTTTCTTCACTATCTAGCCTAAAGTCTGCACCTAGGTCTATAGCTTTTATACCCTTGTCCATTGCGAGCTTTACAAAGGGAGCAGATTTACCGTGAGGAAGAGCCATAAAAAGAACATCTATCTCATCTAACTTAGATTCTACATCTTCTACCCCTATAAGCTTGTCATCTAAAAACTTTTTAAAGTTCCTATAGATTTCGCTGAACTCCTGTCCTACATAGCTATTTGATACCATAAACTTTATCTCTGCATTCTTGTGCATATTTAGATACCATACAAGCTGTTGTCCAGCATAGCCAGTGGCTCCGATTATTCCTACTCTCACCATTTTACAATTCCTCCCGTTCATATTTATATATAGTACATATTACTCTTTTAGATGATTTGATTTGACTACCTTTTTTATTCTACTTTAATTTCTATTTTAGTATAAAGCTTATAAAAAAAACCGGTATCCGCCTAAGTTTATCTGGCTAATACCGGTTCATCCTTTTAAAAAAAAACCAACAGATTTATACTGTCGGCTTTATCAACTTTTGTATACTCATAGAGAGCCGATTCTCTCTAATCTTTTCAAAAGAAATTTTGATGTCAATTAGCCATTTAGAACAATAAGGTTTTTTAATTTTTTTATTTCTCCTCATCCTTCTTATCCTGAACAACATTCCAATTCCTCCTAATTTTTAGCTAGCTTTATTAAGAAGATAATACCAAAAAAAACATATACCTGTCAATTGTTTTTTATACACTCCACTAGAATTCCTCTTGAAAAGGTCATAATTTAATTAATTCCTTTTGGATCACAGTGACACCTGACTTCTTAATTCTCATAGTTATATAACCTAATGTTACCCTGTGGTTTTCTATATTTATTTAAACTTTAAGATTTTAAAAACTTCATTTACCAAATTAAAAAAAATATTCAATTTTCACTTACCATTCTTTACGTTACTATATATTATTTTTAATATTATTCAACAATAGTTTTTAAAGCTTCAATTATATTATCATTTGAAAAAGTTGACTGTTCAATATAATCTTTAGCATCATCTAAAATTTTATCTACATCATTCATCTGCTTATATTTTTTAAACTTATCTTCTCTTTCAATGCCTAAAGCTTCTGCAATTAAAGAAACATAATTAACAACCGAATAATTATATTTTTGTTCTCTATCTATAAAAACTTCATGACAATAATGACATACATCTACCAATAACTCTGCTTTTGTTTCTGCAGCTTCATTCATACGTTCCTTTCTTACTGTATCAAAGCTTTCTTTAAAAAAAGTTACTGCTCCACTGCCGCAGCAAGAGGTATTTTTACCATGACGTGGCATTTCTACCAAAGAAACCCCTGGAAGTTTTTTCAAAATATTCCTAGCACCATTTAAATCCAATCCCGTAAAAGCTGACTTACAAGCTTCGTGTAAAGTAACTGTTTTATTTATTTCTTTTTTAAATGACAGGCTATCTATATTCTCTGCAACAAATTCAGGAAAAGAAATCATTTTAAAAGGAATATCCACTGCAAAAGTTAATGTTTTCTCAAAACGACATAAACAAGTTGGACACCAGAAGATAACTGTTTTAGGAGTGTAAGATGACAGTTTATCAATTAATTTCCTAGATATACTGTCAGCTTCTTTTATTGCACCTGCCCCTATATGAGACTCTCCACAACAAAAATCCAACCCCGGCACAAAAGCCAAGTCCTTACCTATAAGATCCAGTATGTCCAAAGCATTTAAAAGCTTTTCAGGCTGAAAGTAGACGTTGCACCCAGGGAAAAATACATAATCGGCTTTTGAAGAAGGGGAGAAGGTTAGTAATTTATCATAGTCCTCTTTATTTATCTGTGTGCTGGATATAATTCTATGTAAAGAATTTTTATCCTTAGGGTCAGTATATTTAGATTCAATCAGATTGTTACGTCTATAATCCCATTTGATCATATCATTAATAAGCATAGGATCTAAACCTTGGGGACAACAGGCATCAACACATCCAAAACATTCCATACAAGAAAAGCCCCTGTTATATACAGTTTCATTTGGAATCCCTTCTTTCAAAAATTTAATAACTTCTTTCTGTATATTTTGAGGTGTAATATTTTTCAATTTAGTATTTTTTATAATTGGACACTTTTTAATACATAAACCACATTGAGTGCATTTTTTTAAAATATTTTTCCGTTGATTGTTCATATAGTTGACCAATAAATCTTTCATAAATTTAACTCCTTTGGAAATCTCCTTATCGCATCATTAGTATACTATAAAATTTAATTAAGATTTCCATTAAATCCAACTATTATCGTTATATCTATCTCAAATCTAACTGTTTTTTCAAGCTTCTTTATTAGACTAAGCAAAACATATTTATAAAATAAAAAGAAGAGTATTTTCAACTCTTCCTAGCAAACAAATATATAAGTATGTGACTCTGTAATAAGACCGCTTATTCTTTTATCGTGCTTTTCTGTTGGCACTTCATCCACCATTTGGACATTGTACCCTAGAGCCACCTTAGAAACTTCTTTATCTATGCCGTCAAAGAATTTGTCATAAAATCCTCCTCCGTAGCCTACCCTGTAACCATTTATGTCAAACCCAACTCCTGGAACTACCACTAAGTCCAGTTCTTCAGCGGCAGCCTTTGATTTTTCCTCAGAAGGTTCTAATATTCCATAGTAACCCTCTTTTAGTTCGTCCATGCTTTCTATTTTAAATACTTCCATAACTTTATCTTTTGAATTTATTTTGGGAACGCATACATTTTTTCCGTCATTTATGGCTTGTTCTATTATTATATGAGTATTTACCTCACTTCCAAAGCTTACAAATATAAAAATTGTCTCTGCATTTTTATAAAAAATACTTTTTGTAAAATTACTAAGTATTTGCTTATCTAGATTCTCTTTTTGGGCTGAACTTAACTGATCTCTTTTGTCTAAAAGTATCTTTCTCATCTCTGTTTTCTTTTTTTTCATAGTTTCCTCCACCCATATTTAGATTTCATAAAAATGTTTTATATCATATATTATAGCTTATTATTACATAAAAACAAAATTAAACTTGTCAGACCAATTCTGATCCCCTATATTCCTTGCATTCTTATTTCCTTCCCCTCTTAATTTTTCTCGCCTTATTTTATACTATTATTAATAGTAATAATTTGAATTTTAGAATAATTCTCTCAAGTTGCTTTTTAAAATAAATTTCAATAAATCACCTAATTATTCCGCTATTTTTCTCTTAATCAATAAAATATAACTATATTCTAATATAAAAAATTCCTTTATAAGCCATCATTTTTACTATCTTTTAAGTTTTCCATTAGGGCTTACTCTTGAAGATAAATAATTAGTATGATAAATTATATAAAAGAAGATTTACAAGGAGAAAAAGATGATAGTCAAATTAAGGGAATTGTATGGTTCAGTTAAAGATCAAGAAATAAAGCTTATTGCCGGAAAAAAAGGCCTAGACAATATTGTAAGATGGGTACATATGGTCGAAAATATTGAAATATCTGTTTTTTTAGACGGTCAGGAGATTGCCTTTACCACAGGTATCGGTCTAGAAAAGAAAAGTGATCTGCTTGATCTGGTTAAACACGCTTACAATAACCGGTGTAGTGGTATGGTTATTAACATCGGTCCTTTTATCGATGAGATTTCAGATGAGATCATAGCCTTTGCCAACGAGCATAATTTTCCTATTTTTGAAGTCCCATGGCATGTACATGTAGCCGAAATAATGCGTATCTTCTGCTATAACATAACAATATCTGATAGGATCAATACTGAATTATCCGGTGCTTTCAAAAACTCCATCTTTTTCCAAAACCAAGAAGAATTGTATGTACCACAGCTCGAAAGGTACGACTTCAATGCCAATTGGTCATACTGCCTTGCTATTATGGAACCTGTAAACATGAATACTGATAAAAGATCTAAAATATTAAAAACTATTGAAAATACTGTAAGTTCTATAACCCAAAAATCCTTTGTTTTCGAATTAGAGGGTAAATTTGTCTTGGTCTTTGCAGAGTATACAGAGGAAGAAATAAGGGAAATCATTAAAATTACAAAGGATAAATGTTCACCTTTGTTGAAAGGCAACGAAGAGATTTATTGTGGAATAGGGAAGAGTACCAGAAATATCAAGTGTATTGCAAAAAGTTATAAAAGAGCATCAGATGTATTAAAACTTCAAAAGAGCAGCGATAATAATGATATAATTATATACCGTGAGTTAGGTTTGTATAAACTTCTCCTTTCCCTCGAGGATGAAGAGGTTGTACAGGAATATTACCAGGAGACACTAGACCCCCTTGTAAAACACGACCAGTTAAATAACACAGATTATGTGGAAGTACTAGATACCTACCTCAAAAACAACGGAAGTCTCAAAGGAGTGGCTGCGGAACTTTTTTATCACCGAAACACAATTACATATAAATTAAATAAAATCCAAGAGATACTTTCTTGTGATCTGTCAGAGCTTAATACAAAGCTTGCCTACAGTATCGCCCTTATGTTGAAAGAGATTATCTAAATTTACTTTAATTATACTGTAAACTATCTATAAATATATTCTCCATATAGTCTTTGGAGTTCAATAATATGACCATTTTTTCAATATTATAAGATATATCTCTTGTAATATTGAAGGAAATATAAAAATCCAGCCCTTATATCTCTTGTATAGAGGTATAAGGGCTGGATTAATTTTTAAATTTTATTTTTTTTTATTTATTAGCATCTGAGACGTAAGAATTTCTATGAAACCCTTTTCTGAGATACATTTATAACTTTTTGTTCTGGAAGTTTTTGTGGCTCAGGCATCTCTTTAGATAGCTCTTTGGCCATTTTTTTAAATTTTACAATACAAGCTGAACAATTTGTAACTAATCTCTCTTCAATACATCTTTTGCACATTATCGACACCTCCAAATGGCTTAAGCCATTTATATAAAATTATAAAATTAATATTGGCCATAGACTCTGAGAAATACTTCCCATTACACAAAAACAGTTCCCTTTACATATTTAAAAATTAATTTCTTTCTTTGTCTTATGATTAATTTTAGAGCTTTTTCACTTCAATTACAATGTGTGACGACATTAAAAAATATGTGCTATAGCACAAAATTTGCCTCTTAAAAAAAGAAAAAACATCAAAGAGTCGCCTCTGATATTTTTATTATATGAATAACCACGCTTTCCATATACTCTGCAAATGTTACTTCAGGAATGCAAACTTATTAAGTTTAAAACTTTTTTTCAAATTTTATAATGTTTACCGACACGAAATTGAATGTGCTGCAGAACAAATATTTATATAACATCATGCACAATAAAAACAGGACACAGACTATATTTATAAAAATATAGTCTGTGTCCTGAATATATATACTATAACTGTGAGTTTCCCTCTTTAATTATCAATTAATATAAATCTTTATATATAGTCATTATCTGTTTTTTTGATAAGTCTGCATAATTATTTGATAAAAGTCTCTGTTGTTTTTCAATTACACTTTCAGTAAATTCTAAAATTTCTTTTTCTTCCATTCCAAAGAAATTAAGCTTTTTCTTTTCCCATATAGAATTAAAGAGTTGATCTAATGCTGCATAAACATCGGATTCTTTATCTAGTTCCAATGTTGAAATTACCAAGTCATTGAATTTTTTTATTTTACCCTCTGGAGCTATCTCAGTATAAGCTTTAAAAACCGGTGTAAAAAATTCATAGTTACACTCTCCATGTGCCACATGGTATTTTCCCCCAAGCGGATATGATAAGGCGTGTACCGGGCCTACACCTGTATTTCCAAAAGCTATTCCTGCATAATTACTCCCTATAAGGAAATCCTCTATGATTTCAGAATAACAGTCTTTCCCATTTTCAGCTATTACCTTGTACCCCTTTAGGATAATCTCTATTGCATTTTGAGCAAAAATATCTGTATAGGGGTTTGACCCAGGTGAAACAAAGGACTCTGCCGCATGTACAAGGGCATCTAAAGTGCTGAATGCAAAGAACTTATAAGGAATATTTCGTAGAAGTTCAGGAATGAGAACTGCATAATCAGGTAGGAACTCTTCTATTCCTATACCCATTTTTGTCCCTTTTGATTTTATTTCTGCTACTGAATATGACGTGACCTCACTCCCTGTACCACAGGTTGTAGGGATGGCAATTAATTCTTTTATTTTATTGAACTCAATTTTTCTTTCAAACACATCTAGAGTTTCACTTACGTTTTCAATAACAAGGAATTTGGATATATCCATTACTGCTCCGCCTCCGATTGCGATCACCCTGTCAAAATCGTGTTGAGAAGCTTCTGCAAGTACTTTATCTATGATCTCATCTGATGGTTCTCCGTCTCCATATTTTTTGGGAGATATAAATATGCTTTTCAGATCAAGTTTTTTTATAAATTTGTTATAAATCGAGTTATTTACTACTATTAGATCTTTGTCACTGACACCGAATTCTAAAACAAACTCACTAAAGTTATCAAATTTATGAATTTCAGGTTGTAATTTAAATAATTTCATAATCTGCTGCTCCTTATTTATAAAATAATAACTATCGAGATAATGTATACTAAATTACGCTATTATCCCGATAGTTTTGGATTTTAATTATATTGTATAGTATTCAGTATAAACTTAACTTAAAGCTTTTTCAAGTGATTTCTCAAGAACATCCAGACCATATTCCAACTGCTCATCAGTCATTACCAAAGGTGGAAGGAATCTGAGGACGTTCCCATAAATTCCTGCACTTATGAATATTACTCCCTCTTGAAGGCTTTCTTTTGTTATTTTCCCTATAATTTCCTTATTAGGTTCTTTTGATTCAGGATCTGTTATGAACTCCACAGCACACATTGCTCCAAGCCCTCTTATATCACCGATAACAGGATATTTTTTTTGCATTTCAGAAAGTCTTGATTTAATCTTTTCACCGATAGCATTAGCTCTTTCTGTTAATTTTTCTTTTTCTATTTTTTCAAGGACTTTGATAGCAGCAGCACAGGCAACAGGGTTACCGCTAAAAGTCCCACCTATAGATCCCACAATTGGATTTTCCATTATTTCCTCTTTTCCGACTACTGCGGCTAAAGGCATTCCGGCAGCTAGTGATTTGGACATTGTCATCATATCAGGCTCTATATCAAACTGCTCAGATGCAAAGAGAGTACCTGTTCTGGCAAAACCTGCCTGTATTTCGTCAACTATGAAAAGAATATTATTATCATTGCATATCTTTTGAAGTCTTTGTAAATATCCCTTTGGAGGCACTATGAATCCCCCTTCACCCTGGACAGGTTCCACTACTAAAGCGGCTATCATATCAGCCGAAAGTTCACCTTTAAGCAAGTCTTCTAATTTTTGAGCACACTCTAAATTGCAACCAGGATGTTTTTTTCCAAATTGACATCTGTAACAATAAGGTGACGGAATTTTATGTGTGTCACTGTTATATGGCGCAAACCCATATTTATAAGGCTTTACCTTACTTGTAAGTGTCATAGACATATAAGTTCTTCCGTGGAAGGCGTTTTCCAAGGATAAAATCATCGGTTTACCAGTATATTTTCTTGCAATTTTAACTGCATTTTCTACAGCCTCGGTACCACTGTTTATAAGTAAAGCTTTTTTATCGTAATCCCCAGGAGTCGCTGCAACCAGTTTTTCGGCTAAATTAATATAGGGTTCATACATGGCAACATTAAAAGATGTGTGTATATTTTTTTCAACCTGTGATTTTATTGTTTCTACTATTTCCTCGTCACAGTGTCCGACATTTTGTACCCCTATACCTGCTGCAAAATCAACAAATACATTGCCGTCAATATCCTTTATAAGAGCACCTTTGGCCTCATCTACAAATACCTCTGTAGAATAACTGACACCTCTAGCAACATATTTGAGTCTTTTTTCCAAAAGTTCCTTAGACTTTGGACCTGGAATTGCCGTTGTAATTTTTGCATTTTTTTCTAAAATCATGATTGGTACCTCCAATATATGTTTAAATTTTTATATCCTATAGTTTTTCTTTTTATTTTAAAGAATAAACGCTTTATTCTCCATTTATCCTAGAGCCTCTTCCTCTGCATGCTTTCCGAATTCAACATATGACATTTTTGACCATGTATAAAATACAGCACCTAGAACAAACCACCCAGTTACAATAGCCCATTCATAAGACACAAGTGCAGAAGGAGCTCCCGGAAGATAAAGGAATATACATAATCCGCTCAATAGAACAGCTATTGAACCTACTAAAACACCTTTTCTAACCTTGTAAGGTCTAGGCATATCAGGCTCTTTATATCTTAGGACTATAAATGATATTGATACTATAAGGTAAGATATCACTATGGTAAATCCGCCTGCATCAACAAGCCAAACAAGCATTTTTCTCCCTAAAAGAGGAGCCAGTGTGGATAATATACCGATTAAAAGTACAGCATTTACAGGTGTTTTGTATTTTGGATGCAGTTTCCCTAGGAATTCAGGAAGCATTTTTGAATCAGCCATAGAGTATATAGCTCTGCTTCCGCCTACAAAGAATGAGTTCCAGCTTGTTATTATTCCTCCGATTCCGGCTATAACCATTATCTTAGATGCTAATGGACTGTCAAAGAATACAGCTTTCATTGCATCGGCAGTTGCAAGCTTAGAAGCTGCTAGCGCACTGCTGTCCATAGCAAGGGATACTCCATAAATTATCATTACATACCATATAACAGCCATAACAACTGAAAGTACTAATATTTGACCGATCTTTTTAAATGGAAGATTTATCTCTTCTGCAGCCTGAGGGATAACATCAAATCCTACATACATAAAAGGTGTCATAACAGCTACTGCAAGAACCCCTTTGTTTCCGTCGCTGAAAAGTGTCGTGATATTGGCAGAATCACCGTTGACAACTGCTCCCCCGAAAAAGCTCAAGCCTACCGCCCCTATAATAAGAGTAAGTACACCTTGCAAAAATGCAGCAGGTTTAACTCCGAAATAATTAATAACTGTTATTGCAATAGAGCTTATCATACCCACAAGTACCCAGGTAAAGTAAACGTCATACCCTGCTACCGTATACATCTTTCCTTGTATATAGCCAGGCACCAGATATTCCAAAACAGTGGGAAAAGCCACAGCCTCAAAAGCCACTACTGACACATATCCCAATATGATTGCCCATGTACATATAAAAGAAGCATTTGTTCCCAAAGCTCTCAGACTAAATACGTGTTCACCTCCGCATTTAGGCATAGCAGAAGTTAGCTCTGCATAAGTTAGTCCTACAAATAAAACCATAATTCCACCCATTATAAAGGCTATTATTGCTCCTAGGGTACCGGCAGTTTCTATCCAGCTACCTGCCATAACTACCCATCCCCAACCTATCATCGCACCAAAGGCAAGAGCCAATACATCTTTTTTTGATAATACCCTGTCAAAAGATTCCTGTTTCGTCATATTTTTACCCCCTTATTTAATAAAAAGTTATACTACCCATATTTGATAATTAAATAAAAGTAACATGACTTTATATCTTTGAAGGGTAAAATAAAGCTGAACCTTATTTTTTCTTACAAAGACGCCCTTTACTCAATGAAAATTTTTCTGTTTTAATTTAACTTTGTAGTGGGATAGTTACGCTGTTAGAAAATACATTATTTAGAACAATTAAAATAAAAAAGTCATACTACTCCCATTTAAAGATCAAATGAAAGTAACATGACTTTATATCTTTGAAGGGTAAAATAAAGCTGAACCTTATTTTTTCTTACAAAGATGCCCTTTACTTAATGAAAATCATTCTATTTAATGTCATTATATAGCCAGGTTTATATCTTTTCAGGGCATAAAAGAAAATCTCTTTTTTCTGATAAGATTTAACCTGCTTTTTATTATCCGTAAAAAGTCCAGTGAGAGATTTTTATTTTCTCTTGGTGAGAAATTTTTTAATCAGCTCTCAAATTTGCTATAATTAATTGTAATTTTTTTTTAAATGAATTACAATGGATTACTATCCGAAAAATTTTGTGCTGGAGTTGAAAATAATATTTCTAAACCTTTTAATTTCACGACTAATATAGACTTATATGGAAAATCCATTGTGGTAAAAACACTTGGGTTCAGTTTTGTATTTTAATATCGTTGTAGAAAAAATTGACAAATGAATTATATAGAGATAATATTATTAATCAATGTAATTTTAGATTCTATCAAAGTGAAATATCAAATTATAGGTAGTGAGGTAAAAAAATGGCTATGACATTAAGAGAATTATATGAATCTACCAATAAAAGAGATATAAAATTAATCGCTGGTAAAAACGGTTTAGACAATGTGGTAAGATGGGCACATATGATTGAGGGCAAAGAGATATCAACTTACTTGGAAGGACAAGAACTTTCTTTTGTTACTGGTATCGCTTTGGGCAAGGACGAAAGTTTATTTGAACTAGTTAAGCATACTTATTATAATCAAGCTAGTGGTATGGTTATAAATATAGGACCTTATATCGAAGGTATCTCAGAAGAAATTTTACAGTTTTGTGACGAGAACGACTTTCCTCTCTTCCAAATTCCATGGCATATTTACATGGCTAATTTCATAAAAGATTTTTGTTATCAGATTACAATATCAGACAGGATTAATATAGAGTTACTGTCTGCAATTAAAAATGCTATATTTTTCCCTGATCAAGAAAATTTATATAAACCTCAATTGGAAATACACAATTTTAGTGCCAACTGGCCATACTGTATTGCAATTATAGAGATCTTGGAAAACTCTACCGGTGAAATAATTGGTGATGAAAAGAGAGCTAAGTTATTAAAAAATATAGAAAATATCCTTATCTACTCTTATAAGAGAACCTTTATATTTGAATTAAAAGGCAGATTTGTTTTGGTATTTGCTGAATATAGTGAAGATGAGATAAGAAATATTGTTCACGAAATAAAAAGAAAGTGCAGGGAAATTTTAAAGAAGAAAAATAAAATGTATTTTTGTATCGGAGAAACTTCTAAAAATATTGACGATATTTCAAAAAGCTACCACCAGGCAATAAGTATATTAAAACTGCAAAAGAAAAGAGAAAATAGTGATGAAATTACTGCCTATAGTGAACTAGGCCTATATAAATTACTTTTATCTATGGAAAACAAAGAGGCTATGAGTAATTACTACCAAGAAACCTTAGAACCTTTAGCCGAATATGATAAAATTAATGGAACAGACTATATGATAGTATTAGATACTTATTTAAAAAATAATTGCAGCGTTAAAGAGGTCGCTGCACAACTCTTCTATCATAGAAATTCAATTAATTATAAATTATCAAAAATACAGGAGATCCTATCTTGTGATCTGTCTCAGCTTAACACAAGACTTGTTTATAGTATAGCCTTGATGCTTCGAGAAATTATATAAATATAGACTTTTAAATAGAAAAGCTGCAAATGGCGGCTTTTTTTAGTGCCTATAAATATTAATTAAAAGGATTATTGCAAAAACATAGAGCAAGCTAAAATTGACCGTTTTTATAAAAAAAATTACGACTAACAGATTTTTATAGTATAATATCCAAAAGTGATTTTAGGGGGGAATAATTTTGGAGAGAATAATAAACAGTGTTACCTTGATAATGTTTCTCATGGGAACAGGTTGTTTTTTTGCTAGAAAAAATATTTTAGGAGAGCACAGCAATAAACTTTTTTCCTATTTAGTGCTGAATCTATGCCTGCCTTGCCTTATAATTTTAGGGCTTACAAGCCGTTTTACAAGAGAGGGATTGATGCAATCCACAGAGTGGCTCGGACTTTCTTTTGTAATACTATTAGCACTTATATTGGCAGCCAAGATCTTTAGTTTCAGCTCTTTCATAAAAAGAAAGGAACTTTTCCAACTTTCCTTTGTCTTTGCCAATACGGTATTTATAGGTCTACCGGTGAATATAGCCTTATTTGGAGACGAAAGCATACCTTATATATTCCTATACTATTTTGCCAACACTTGTTTCTTTTGGACCTATGGTGTCTATTGTGTCCGTGGAGGAGGAAGCATAAAAGACGGATTTAAAAAGCTTATGACTCCTGCTACCATATCCTTTTTCGTAGGTATTATTATGATTCTTTTAGACTTAAAAGTCCCTCCGTTTCTGGCAACTTATATGAAATATCTAGGAGGAATGACAACACCTCTGGCCATGCTCTACTTGGGAACGGCCATATACAGTCTCGGAATAAAATCTTTAAAACCAGATTTTGAAGGTCTGCTAGATCTTATATCCAAGTTTATCATAGCTCCTATAATAGCCCTGGTGCTTATAAAAATTGCCGATGGTTTTTTAACTCTTCCGGTTCTTTTGAAAAAGGTATATTTCATACAGACTACCATGCCTATAATGACCAATGTGGCCATTTTGAGCGGATACTACAATAAAAATCCAGAAGACGCCTCAAAAGTAGTTGGGCTTTCCACCATACTTGTTGTGGTGACTATACCAGTTTATGCTTTCCTTGCAGAGATTCTTTTTTAAACTGAAATAAAGTTAAAAAAAGCATAATTATGGGTAATTGTGCTTTTAATATAAAATACAGGGGGGACAAAATGAAAAAATACAAAATCGCTGTAATTCCAGGAGATGGTATCGGAGTAGAAGTAATGAAAGAGGGAGTAAAAGTCCTAGAGACCTTGTCAAAACTCACAGGAGAAGTTGCCTTTGATTTCACATGGTTTGACTGGGGATGTGAATACTATCTAGAAAATGGTAAAATGATGGACGATGACGGCCTCGAAAAACTTAAAAACTTTGATGCCATATTATTAGGGGCAGTTGGATTCCCAGGAGTTCCAGACCACGTTTCTCTAAGGGATCTGCTTTTAAAAATAAGACAGGGATTCGACCAATATATCAACTACAGACCTGTAAAACTTCTTTCGGAATTGGATTGTCCAATAAAAGGAAAAAAACCTGGGGACATAGACATGATCTTTATAAGAGAAAATACTGAAGGGGAGTATGCAGGTATCGGGGGAATAGAAAGAGAAGGCAAAGAAGAAGAAATAGCTCTTCAGACAAGTGTCTTTACCCGTAAAACTACAGAAAAGGTAATGGACTACGCCTTTGACCTTGCTAAAAAGAGAAACAAGCTAAACCACCTTACAAGTATAACAAAATCCAACGCCCTAAACCACAGCATGGTTTTCTGGGACAAGATTTTCAAAGAAAAGAAAGCTAACTATCCAGAGATAAAAACAGCAGAATACCATGTAGATGCCGCTGCCATGTATATGATACAAAGACCTGAATCTTTTGATGTTGTTGTAGCCTCAAACTTATTTGGAGATATCCTTACTGACCTAGGAGCTGCCTTACAGGGTGGTCTTGGATTTGCAGCAGGAGCCAACATCAATCCTGATGGAAAGTATCCTTCTATGTTTGAACCAGTACACGGTTCTGCCCCTGAGATTGCTGGAAAAGGCCTAGCCAATCCTATAGCAATGATATGGACAATAAAAATTATGCTAGATTTCCTAGGACACGAGTCACTTGCAGATACTGTGATGAAGGGTATAGAGGGATCTCTAGAGATGAGAGAGAAGCTTACTCCCGATATGGGTGGTAAAGGTTCTACTAGTCAGGTAGGAGAGATCATCTGCGATATCATGAGTAAAAAACTTAATTAGTAAATTTATATTAAAAAGTTCCCTGAGACTCTGTTGTAAAATGCAGAGTACAGGGAACTTTTTTATAGGGTAGTCGTTTTTGGCTTAAATAATTTTTCAAAGGATATTTTCTTGTCATTAATAAGGACACCAGAAAGGATAAGAAGACCTCCTGTAATCATGAGCGGAGTAATTTTCTCATCTAAAATAACCACAGAAGATATCATAGCCACAAGCGGTATCAAATAGATAAAGTTCGTTGTCTTTATTATCCCTATTATGTTTATTGACCTGCTCCACATTATAAAGCAGATGGAAGAAGCCACTAAAGCAAGATAAAATATGCTAAACGAAACATCTTTATTAAACAAATACTCAAAATGTATTTTTACCTTGAGTAAGTAAAGTCCAGGTAACATAAACATAAGGCCGTAAAAAAATGTCTTTCTGACAACTAATAGTCCTGAGTAGCTTTTATCCACCTTTCTCAGAAGGTTGGAGTAGATAGCCCAAATAATGGAGCATACTACGGCCAAAATATCCCCTATAGGATTAATTTTCAAAACTTTGTTTCCATTATAAAGTATTAGGAATATCCCTGTTATGGCCAGGGCAAAGCCCAAAATAAGGTTTTTATCAAACTTTTCGTCCTCAGTGGTAAAATGAGCTATTATCGATGAGAATATCGGTATAGAGGATACTATAAGCCCCACATTAGAAGCCGAAGTATATTTTAGTGCCATATTTTCCACTAGAAAGTAAAGCATTCCTCCTGTAAGTCCTAATAACAAAAACAACTTCTCTTCCTGAAAATTAAATTTAAAATTAAATTTAAAATTAAATGTTGGCTTTACAATCAACAAAAATAAATAAGCTATCAAAAATCTCAGAAAAAGCACTTCGAACGGTGTAAAATAATTTAACAAATTTTTGGTGATTGCATAAGTTGTACCCCATACAAATATCGTTATAAATGCCATTGTGTATCCTATATATTTACTATTCATACTGCCCCCTATACTATTCTAACTATATGTATATCTATTTAACATAAATCTTTACGACAAAACTACTGCTCTCACCTTATCATCCTATCCTATTTTCAGACACCTCATAGAAAGAGATGAGTGGTGTATTTCATCATAGAAAAACTCAGTTTTTTCTCCCGGTGTCTGCATAGCTGCAACATAAATCAAAGGAAGATAGTGTTCATCTGTAGGAAGGGAAAGTTCTGCACATTCTCCTGCATTTTTATAATCAATAAGATTATTATGTTTATCACTACTTACAGAGTCTGCTATATATCTGTCAAATTCCACAGCCCAGGAATACGGTTCTGATAAAGTTTCCTTCCCTATATTCTTTAGATTATGTACGATATTGCCGCTTCCTATTACCAACACTCCCATGTCTCTCAGAAAAGAAAGTTTTTTACCAAGCTGATAATGAGAATCTACGTCTAAATCTACATCCAAACTCAACTGCAGTACAGGAATATCTCCATCTGGGAAGATATGAATCAGAATTCCCCACGAACCATGATCTAGGCCCCAGTAATCTACTCCAGTTACTATGGCGCCTTCTGCATTTAAAGTCTCTATTATATAGTTTGACAGTTTCTCATTTCCTTTAGGCTGATATATAACATTATAAAGTTCCCTTGGAAAACCGTAAAAGTCATATATTTGCTTGGGATCATCAGATAAAGTTATACTTGTTCCCTTTGTCTGCCAGTGTGCGGATATTACGACAATGGCGTCAGGTTTTTCTATAGTTTCAGATATTTTCTTCAGTGATTTTGTGAAGTTATTGTATGAAATGGCATTCATGGGATTGCCGTGACCTATAAATAAAACAGGTTGTTTTCTATTCATAATGTGCCTCCAAATGCAGATGCAATGTATTTCTTTTTATATTATATACGATTCCTCTTATTTTACCCACATAATTATTTTATTTTGGGCCATAATGCCCAACTTATCAACAGAAATCATCATAATCCCCTTTTGCATATATCAAATATATAGGTAGGCTATATATTATATAATTGCATTTATTTTTAAAAACAGCTATACTTCATATATAGAATAAATAAAAAAATATTTTTACATCAACTAAATCAATTTAAACATTTGTATAAATTACAGGAGGTGGTTAATTTGCATAAGATTACCTCATTACCTGGATTTGGAAGATACTCAAAAATATGAGGAAATAATTAAACTTAAGTAAAAAATGGGGGAAGTACTTCTAGTAGTACTAGCATAATGAAAAACTCATTATGCGTTTGTAGCGTTGTAATTGTCAACCAAAATGGTTGATACTGAAATCGCAAAGTAGGAGGGTGATTTTTATGAAAAACTTAAACACAATGGATACCGAGGTATTTTACGAATATAAGGAATTAATAATGGACACAAACCACAATGTATATGATGGTGCAGGATCTAGTGAAAACTGTGAAATAATTGAAGAAATTTACAGATTTGAACCAAAAACAGATGCTTTTGAAGATATGAAAAATCTTATAGAGGACACAAACCACAATGTATATGACGGTGTTTCTGATTCTGTTCTTTACTGTGATGCAAAGGAAGAGATCTATAGATTTGAAGAACCAGAGGTTTTCCAAGAGATAAAAGATCTTATAGAAGATACAAACCACTATGTATATGATGGTGTTGCAGTCTAATTGGTGATTTAATAAATATTTAAAATAAAATCTCAGATATACCTGGGATTTTTTATTTTTTTGCAAATTTTTTAGTATAAATATAAACAAGACGCCTTAAAGACGCCTTGTTTATATTAAAAAGATATTTTATTTATTGTTTACTCTCTCTAAGTACTCACCATTTCTTGTATCGATTCTGATAACATCTCCGATATTTACAAAAAGTGGTACACTTAACTCATATCCAGTCTCTATAGTAGCAGGCTTTAGAACCTTTCCAGTAGTATCTCCTCTTAGTCCTGGCTCTGTGTAAGTAACTTCTCTCTCTACAGAGTTTGGAAGTTCTACACCTACAGGTCTCTCTTCATATAACAGGATATCTATGAACATTTCTTCTTTTAGGTAATTCGTAGCGTCTCCTAAATCATCAGCTGTAAGAGCTATCTGCTCAAAAGTTTCCTGATCCATAAAGTTGTAGTCTCCTCCAACTTCATATAAGAATTGCATTGTTTTTTTGTCAAGTCTGATATCTTCAAGCTTATCTGCTGCTTTCATAACGTCTTCTTTTACCTGACCTGTAATAAGATTTTTCATTTTGAATTTTACAACTGCAGAGTTTCTCCCTGATTTGTTGTAAGTAGCCTTTTGAATTATAAATACTTCTTCACCTATTTTGATGATATTTCCAGATGAAATTTCTTGTGCTGTTTTCAATGTTATATCCTCCTAGTTCCTTTTTCTATATTGTATCACAGTCTTAAAAGATTGGCAAAGTGAATATTTCATTGAAAATTTCAGTGATAACAGTTCTTTTAGACAGATACTTTTAATTTTAAAAATCATTTTCAGAAAGCTTTTCCTTCAAAAAACAAAGAAGTTTATCTGCTAAGTTTCCGTTTTTTTTGACATAATCTGATATGTATTCAAAGGCTTTTTTCTCTTTTTCAAAATTTTCAAAAAAATCAGAAAAATCTTCTTCTTCAAGATTATAATGATTTTCGGTTCTGCAGTTATAGTTATAGGTTATCTTTGAATACTTTTCATAAAAATCTACCGGGGTTTTATCCTTTAAAAATGATAAAAAACCTTTTACCTTATTTAAATGCTCTTTTTCTTCCTGACAGTAGGCATGCCATAGAAATGGGACTCGTGAAACTATTGCTCTAGAGAAACTCTCCTCACCTCTGACAAAGTTGAAATCTGAGTTATTCAAAATTTCATCATAAAGGTTTTGTTCTACATAATCCATAAATATTATTTTTGTATTTTTAAGAGCTTTAATATTTTTTGTGATTAAAAAACCATTTTTACTCATATCTCCAAATATCAAAAGAATTATTTTTTTGTCAAAATTTTCAAGGGTATCTAGAAAGTTTTGAAAATTGTATTCATATGAGAAAATAGTCCCTACGAACGTATCCTTATCTACCACCAAATCAGAATTGACTGGAAAAAATTTTTCTGAATGACTAGATATCACCTTATTAAAAAACTCGACTCTATCTATGACAGGAACCTGATTATCTATAATTAAGCCGCCACTCCAATTTTCAAATCCAGGCATATAAAAATATTTTTTTACACCTTTTACATTGATATAAGAGCTTTGAAGATGGTACTCTTTTGCCCACTCTTCTGCTGTTAGATATTCAATATTTATGACTATCTTTAATTCTTCAGAAGAATTTTCAAGATAAACTTCTGGTATGTCACATCCATAGGCCTCTATAGCCACCTCTGAGTTCCCAGCCTTTTTGTAGTCCTCTGAACTCATTATTGTCATATCATAATATGTTATATCTTCTATTATCTGGATTTTTTCCCCTACAATGATGTTTTTATTTATTTTTGAAAAAGTCTCTGCATCATTAAAAAAAACCCTCACCCTGGCATCTTTCTCTTTTCTTTTTATCTCCTTTGCCAGCCTGTAGACAAAGCCTATATCACCGAAATTATCTATTATATCACAGAATATATCTATACTTTTTAACATTTCATCCCTCTGTCATCTATTTAAATTTTCCAAAGTAAATTCTTCGGACAACTTCATTATATCAGTTTTTCAGTCAGAATATGTAGAATAATCTTAAAATTAAATGGTCGTACTCGTACTTCCCTAATTATTTTAGCTATGTTACAATAAGTTATACTTGAGTATAGAAAAAGCGGTGGTTGTACTTCCCTAATTATTTTAGCTATGTTACAATATTCTAAATGTGATACCCTTAGTTTTATTTGTTGTACTTCCCTAATTATTTTAGCTATGTTACAATGACTTGGAAGAGATTTTATCTGCAATAGGAGTTGTACTTCCCTAATTATTTTAGCTATGTTACAATTTTGATTTATTAGAAACCTAAAGTGATTAGGTTGTACTTCCCTAATTATTTTAGCTATGTTACAATAAGAGGGGAAAAACTAACCTCTCTTTTTGTGTTGTACTTCCCTAATTATTTTAGCTATGTTACAATACTAGAAGAAAGTAAAGCTTGGATAGACTTGTTGTACTTCCCTAATTATTTTAGCTATGTTACAATAAAATCTAAAAACTTAATACAGTTTGCAATGTTGTACTTCCCTAATTATTTTAGCTATGTTACAATAGAGAGGATTACATAGTCAAAGATATAGGTTGTACTTCCCTAATTATTTTAGCTATGTTACAATAGAAGAGAAAAGGCTTCAGACAGATAAAGCGTTGTACTTCCCTAATTATTTTAGCTATGTTACAATGGTGGGGTTGTATATGACAGAGAGTTTATAGTTGTACTTCCCTAATTATTTTAGCTATGTTACAATCCTGCCTGCATTTGGCTTTTGGCCTGCTTCGTTGTACTTCCCTAATTATTTTAGCTATGTTACAATTCACTTTGTCTCAACTACTCCACATTTTCCGTTGTACTTCCCTAATTATTTTAGCTATGTTACAATTAAAAATAACGCTACAAAGCTTACAGCCGGTTGTACTTCCCTAATTATTTTAGCTATGTTACAATAAAGTGAATGTTATACACGCTGTCAAAGAGGTTGTACTTCCCTAATTATTTTAGCTATGTTACAATCTAGAGGAGGTATAAATGTTCGGTGTAGGAGTTGTACTTCCCTAATTATTTTAGCTATGTTACAATAAGTACCGCCTTACAGTATTCACAATATAAGTTGTACTTCCCTAATTATTTTAGCTATGTTACAATATTATAATTTTTACTATCTACCTTTGATAAGTTGTACTTCCCTAATTATTTTAGCTATGTTACAATGTATCAAGCGATATTACATATCAGCAAGGGGTTGTACTTCCCTAATTATTTTAGCTATGTTACAATAAAATCGGATGGTTCATGGCATGTAGAAGGGTTGTACTTCCCTAATTATTTTAGCTATGTTACAATTCAAAAGAATTAGATTATACAATGGGTTATGTTGTACTTCCCTAATTATTTTAGCTATGTTACAATACGTGTTTTTAAATCCCTATATATTACTAGGGTTTCTAAGGTGTTTTCACTAAAAAAACATCCTTCCCAAAAGAAAAATGGCTGAAACCAGCCATTTTTTTATATTATTATAGTTTTACTAGTACCTATTTTTTCTTCCGGGGACCTCTCTTTTGATACCAGCAACTCCATCCCCACATATTGCTTTTCTGTGAGTGTAAGTACCCTTATAGAACCATTTGGGGGTAAATTATTATTTAATTTTTTAATATGCTTTTTAACGCTGTCGTACCCGTTGCAGATTCTGGAATAAACGGAAAACTGAAGCATATGATAACCATCATTTAGCAAAAACCTTCTGAATATAGCATAGTTTTTTCTGTCTCTTTTTTTAGCCGTAGGTAAGTCGAAAAACACTATTATCCTCATAAACTTATACATACCGATGCTCTTGTATTGGTATTATTGAGGGCAAGATTAAATTTCCACCCTTTCCCCTTATACATTTTGTATATCTCTTTATCACCTCATCTATAGAGATATTTACAGAATATTTCTTACCTGTCAGCTTAACATCTGCATTTAATATTTCTACAAGAGACACTTTATTATCAGTAGTCAGTTCATCAGAAAGTTTATCTATATTATTTGCAACCCAAAGGTCTACAACTGACCTGTAGGGCTCTATTATATCATCTGCCAGATTAAATGCATTATATTCATTTTTATGCTGTATCCCCAGAGAACATATATACCCATAACTTGTAAGGCTCCTCGCAATTCTCCCCCTTATTACTGCATAACCATAATTCAGCGCAAAATTTTTTATATCGTGATCCCTTCTTGTAAAATCATCTCCGAATAATTTCTGAAAATAATATTTAGCCCCCAAGGCTTCAAGGTTTCCGTCATCACCAGATTTTACACGTTTTGAAAGGTCGTATAAATACTTACTTCCTTCACACCTCATCAATTCTAATACTCTACCCTGATTTTCCAATTTTTTAGTTACAATCTCCTGCCACAGTCTTTTTTTTCTGGGTACACTCATGTTGATCTGTGCTTTTGCCACGGCAAGTTGTCTCGAGTGTCTTCCGTAACCCTGAAATATACCGTTTGGCAAGTGTTTTTCATCGCTTGTCAGTAAAACTATATCTCTGCTAGCTATTTCTTCTAAAACCCTAGATGTTATTGTAACGGAATTATTATCCAGTATTATACTGGATATATCTTCCAAAGGGATATTTACTTCACCTCCCTCTTTTGTGATCAGCAGTCCGCTGTCCCTAGTAGAAATTTTAGTAGAGCTCGTTATAAAGATGTTTCTCCATCCCATAATCTTCTCCTTTCTAAAAAGTCTGACGTTTTTCTCTTTTCACCTTGTATACATTCCCCAATACATCCACTTGGTATTTTTTTATGTTCTTGACAGTTTTTATCCCGATTCTCATTTGAATTTTCCCATCCTGAGTGTCTATAGTAGCCGCACCTGTAGATGTATCCATTCCCCGATAGTACCCCAAAACTTCACTTAAATTAACTTCAGGAATTTCAGTTTTAGTAAGTTTATTATCATTTTTTATAGATTTACTTTTACCAAATTCAATTTCAATCAAATCATTTGGATAGAATGAATATAAAAACTCAAAGCTACCGTCTATCAAATCCCAATCTTTATAGGGCTTTCCATTTATTGCCCTATTGGGAAGTTCTTTAAGCAGGGTTTGGTGAACATAAATTGGAACCGTGTAAAATTTTCCGTTTTTCCTAAAAACGTCTATCCTGACCATGCTTCCATTAGATGCTTGTCCTCCGTTAACATAAACTCCGACATTTTGTTTTTCCTCTACTTTTATTCCTCTGACAAGTGGTCCTCTTTTGCCACTGTTAGTCGGTTTATAAAAAGGTTCCGCAAAGGCTTTTTCAGGTTTGTCATCATATTCTTCCAGTCTATTTTTTAGTGCTTCATAGAGTTTTCTATCCGTATCTCTCCCCTGCATTTTTTCCAAGTCTTTCAACTTTATTGAATTTAAGGGTTTCTTTGATACTGCTATCTGATTACTTATTTTTTTGCTGCTTCTTATTGTTTCTTGGTGGGCCTGGCCCTTTACCCCACGGTTAGGCATCCTAGACACAAACACAGGTCTTAATTTTTCTATAAACCCTTCTTCGTAGTTAAACCATCCCAAATACCTCTTATCTGAGAGCAGATTATAAAATTCTTCTCTGGGATTTTCACTTTCAAGTCTTTTTTGTAGTTCCAAATCAAAACCACTCCAAGGCATTGGAAAACGGGTGTCTTTTACTTCTTCAAAATAAACTTCTCCTGTCTCTTCATCTGCGTGGTATTCGATACTTGGAATTACATCTTTACAATTTTTTAATTCTTTGTACCTTGAAATGTTTGATATATTATTTATTGCCTTTTGATCTGTCACAGCAACCACAGCTGCGTCAAGTGCATGATGTAAATCTCCATTTTCTCTGACTTTGTTAAGCCTCCATCTTGCTCTCAGCTGTGCTGTCAATTGTCCTGGTATCATAAACACCCTTTTTTTAGGGGAATCATCCCTGTACTCTAGAGCGTTTTCTAAATAGTTGGCTACAAATCTGGATATATATCTTGTGTCATTCAAAGCTCTTGATTTCCAATCTTTGTTGTCCTCCCTGGTAAATTTTTCCTTTAAAAGATTTGATTTCTTTCGAGGGTGGATTTTCATTGCTTTTACATTTAGAACAAAAGTATCCCAGTCTCTTCCTTGACGATCGAAATACTCTTTTGGAAGTAGATTGCTCTTTTTTCGATTCTCGCCAGAAAGTACCAAAACTTTATTACTATAGGAATCATCCATACTTCTACTGTAAGGTATTATATGGTCAATATCTGTCATACTTTCGTCTAATATTACTTCACTTAAACTCAACTCTTTTCTGGAATAAGCACATCTTCCCTCTTGTTCTTGATACAGCCTGTATTTAAGTAGTAACTTTCCTTTTACATTTTTTATTCCAAATTCTTCAGATATAAATTTTTTAGTTTTCTCATTTTCAAGCTCTCTTTTTTTATTCTCTTTTATAATGGTTTGCCTGTCGTCATATGATTTTGCAAGGTCTCTTGCCACTTCTACATGGATTGTATGTGGAGTCCCGTATTTTCTTATTATGGCATTTACCACTTTCCTCGTCTGGGATATTGCTCTTAGTACGACTGGATTTGCTATCAAATCCTTATCTACCACAGGAAGTAACTCCCCTCTTTTAAACTTTATTCCATTATTCTTATAATCGTAGTCTGCCTTTTCACAAGCCTCATTATAGGACAATCCTTTTTCTAAATAAGGCAGTATTTTTTTTATTGCTTTCAAAGACAGATTTAAGGTTCCAGAAAACTCCTCCGAAAGAAGGATTTCAATATCTTCTCTACTTAGTTCTAGTTTTTTCAAATTTGACTCAATAGTTTTATCACTCTTGTTGAAAGTTAATATTTCTATTATTTTATCTAGTTTACTTTTGTCTTCTTCTATTTCACTTTTGAGTTTTTCTGATAAATTAAGTTTTTTAATCGTATAATTTCCAATTAATGATATGAATTTGGTTTTTTCAGTTTTTTTATCCTGCTTTTCGTCCTTGCTGTAATTTAAATCCCCAAACCTTTCTTCTTCTTTTAAATACAGTATTTTTCTTAACTTTTCATATCTTACCTCTTTTTTTAAATAGACCTCTTTTTCAACAATGTCCCTTTCTTCTTCTGTTAATGGCCTTTTACCTGACAGTCCCACTATCCTAAAATTATTTAGTTTTTGGAGAAATACAAACCTCTCACCACTCCAAGTGTTTTTTGCAGTTCTTTTTTCAGAGGATTCGAAGGTACAATTACCTATCATTTTAGCTATCTGCCCTATTTCACTATAATAAGGAGAAGGCTTGCTTGGACCTTCATCAAAATTCCTTTGGCTGTTGAAAACCTCTATATATTTTTCCAAAACATCATCAGTAAAGTGAGTATTACCAAGTTCCTTTTGCTTAGCCTGTATTTTTCTAACCTCATCTTCTAATAATTTTCTTGAAAAAGAAAAAAGATAACTTCCTGCTTTATTTCTTACATGAGTATTAAATTTAGGATCTTTCGCTACCATGTCTCCAATTGTTAAATATCCTTTCTCTTCCATAATCTTTTTATTTTCCTGTATTCCGCTTAACAGTTTTCCTGTATCATCTGCGTTTCTATCAGTTTTTCTAAAAGATTTGAACCCTCTTCTTTTAGCTATATGAAGGAGTATTTGAGCTATTTCTTTATTCGAAATTTTAGCTTCTAAAGACTTTGCTCTGAGTTCCCATGGTGATTTTAAATACGCATTTTTATATATTTTTTCTATCTCATTTTTCTTTACAAGTCCGCTTTCACATAAAATATTTTTTATCCTATCCAATCTATGTTTTTTCCTCCTGTTTCTTCTTCTAGAACCTCTTTTTTCTCTTCTAGAAGATGCCAAGGAGCTGCCGTCTTTTGGATTTTCAGCCTTTTGAAATATTCTTACACCCATGTCTTCTATACGTTCTTTATCTTTATTTATAACACTCCAACCCACTGATGCTATACCTATGTCCAGACCGATACTATATTTCATAAATATCCCCCCATGATATAAAATTATCTATCACCAAAAAAAGGATAAACCTCTAGTCAAGAGACTAGAGGTTTAGAGCCTTACAGGATTAATACTAAAAGTATTTACCTTTATTGTACTAACCTATATTATTTTAGCTATGTTGACGACTTCCCTTTCGTCATATTTATTTTAATACAAAATTTATTCAAAGTCAATTTTTTTATATCTTCACAGAAATATTCTTTTGATATATATAGCTTGTCATGGAATAGCCTTTAAAGATAAACCAATTTAAGTGCTCCTAAAAATAATTTCTAAGCATATTGAACCGATAGTTTTTTCAGTTTTTTATTGTTCTTCAGCAAAAAAACCCCTGTAATCATAAATATTATAACATCACTAACTGGAGCAGCGAACCAAATACCGTTCAGTCCAAAATATTTTGGCAAAATAATAATAAGTGGAATAAACAAACCTAGCTGTTTGAAGATATTCAAAAACAATGATTTATTCGCCTGACCCACAGCCTGAAAGTAATTGGCACCTACAACATAAATGGCGTTAAATACAACCAAGGCCATAAAAATTCTTATCCCACTTTTTCCGATCTCCAATAACTCTTCATTTCCGTTATTAAATAGATTTATAAAAAATTCAGGTTTTATCATAATCAAAGCAGTCAAAACAAGTGAAATAATTACCCCGTATAAAAGAGCCATATTAAGTATCTTTTTTACTCTATCATATTTTTGAGCACCATAGTTATATCCCAATAGCGGCTGTGCCCCCTGGATTATCCCTGAAAGAGTCATCATAAGAAACATAAATACACTGTTTATAGCTCCCATCGCTCCTACTGCCATATCTCCTCCATAGATCAAAAGAGCCCTGTTGGCAAAAACCGCCACCAAACTATTGGCAAGCTGAAGGGTAAATGGAGATATCCCGATCGAGAAGATCTCTTTTATTATTTTAAAATCAGGTTTTAGATATTTTAGTTTTAGTTTTATATTACTTCTGTCGCTGTATATAAAATGGTATAAGACCATTATCGATCCCACTATATTTGCAATGGCAGTTGCCATGGCAGCTCCCTTTATCCCGTAGTCAAGGACAAATATAAATATAAAATCTAAAAACACATTAGTCAAAGCCCCTACAATCATTATTATCATCGAGAACTTTGGATTCCCTTCTGACCTCAGAAGATTATTTACACCCATGGCTATAAAATCAAATAAAACCAAAAAGTTTATGATATAAAGATAGTCTTTTGCGTATATAATGGTATTTTCAGTGGCTCCAAATATTATCATAAGTCGGTCCATAAGCAGATAACCCAAAGTCATGAGAATAATACTAAATACCCCGTATAGCGTAAACACGTTTCCCAGTACACGATCGGCTTCCTCTTTTCTTCCCTGCCCAAGCCTTAGAGAGACTATGCTGCCTCCTCCGTGGCCTACTAGCATTCCCACAGCTATATAAATGGTAAATATAGGAAAGGTAATACTGATCCCCGCCATGGCATAGGGTCCCAGACACTTCCCGATAAACATCCTGTCCACTACATTGTATAATGCAAAAACAAGACTTGAAATTATTGCCGTCAAAGAAAATTCCACGAGAAGTTTGCTTATCTTTTCTTCACCTAATCTTTTTATTTTTTCCAATCTGAACTCCCTCCGCTTTCTAAATATTCCGAAATATTTGATTTCATGCAGTCTACTACTTTTAAAAATATTTTTATCTCCTCCTGAGAGATCCCATGAGTCAATACCTGCTTCTCTAAATTAATCAGTTTCTTAATCTTTTTAAAAATAAGATCTGCCTTATGAGTAGTGTAAAGTTTTTTCGATCTCCTATCATTTTCATCTTCCTCTTTTATGATGTATCCATTTTCCACAAGTTTTTTTACAGTCTTGGCAATGGTTGTCTTGTCCACACCCATCTTTTGAGCCAGAGCATCCTGGTTTATTCCTTTGTTTTCACTTACTTCTATAACAATTGCAAACTGACCATTCCCTAGCTGGTACTCGTTGAGATGAAAATCCAAAAATTTTCTTATCTCTATATTTAAAAATTTTACAGTTCTTCCCAAAGGTTCTTTCATAATCTTGTCCTCCTTTTTTTGTTGGCTACACAACTAATTTCTATTTTAAAAGTTTATCATATTTTAGATGGGTAGTCAACTAATTTTCAGTTTTTTTAAAGCTTGTTTTTTTGGTACAAAGTTGATAGAATTGTAGGACGCTTCAAAGAGCCGAAAGGGGAAGGCTTTTTTAAGCAAGTTCAGATTCATTATAAAGGGGGAAATTATGTCTGAAAAATTAGATACTCACGGAACAGCAGAAATATGTGATATCCATAGAGAAAATATCCAGGTGTTCCAGCCTATGTCTTTCAAATCTTACGGGGGAAAAACACGTTGCAGCGGTGAGATTGTGACAGTCTCATTATATGAAGACAATTCTACTCTGAAAACACTGCTTCAGACTCCAGGAAATAATCGTATTGCAGTGGCGAAGGTCTCAGGGGACTTTTGTGCAGTAGTTGGAGATAATCTTTGTAAATTTGCCATAGACAATGGATGGGGTGGAATAATTATAGATGGTTTTGTGAGAGATACCAATATGCTAAAAACTATGCCAATGACAGTACTGGCAATGGGAACTTATCCTCTCAGAAGCAGCAAAAAATCCCAAGGGAAAATAGGAGATACACTTGAGATCGCCGGAGTCAAAGTTGATCATGGGTCCTATCTTTACCTAGATGAAGACGGTATCCTAGTTACCAAAGAAAAATTTTCTGATATTAATTTTGTAAAATAGATTATATATTTGTTAAATTAAAAAATCAGTCTCTGCCGAAAATAGATTCGGTATAGACTGATTTTTTTTACACTCCGTAGAGTGAACTGATATATTCTCTTCCTGTCTTTGTCTCAAAATATTTCTTTTTAACAGTAGCAGCAGTTTCCGAATTCAATTTATCCTCGTATATATTTACAAGAAAGTCAGCCTCTACAAGTATCTGAAAATCAATTCCATCTATCTTGTCATAACTGTGATGATTCCCTATGAGATAGCATATCCTTTCCTTTATTTTTTCAGATAAGTCTATATCTTTTATGAGTTTTCTGGCTACATCTGGGCCTTCTAACTCCTGGTACTTTCCCGCTGAGGAATTATATTTTTCTTCACTAATTTTTATACCTATGTCATGGAGAATAGCTGATATCTCCAGAATTTTCTGCTTTTCACTATCTAAATTTTCCGATTCCCCTATACTTTTGGCAAAGCAGTAGACTTTCAGGGCATGGTTTATCCTTCTTACATCCTTCCCGAAATATGAGATCATAAGTTTTTGAATTTCGTTTACTTCCATAAAAACCTCCCTGAATATTTTCTACAATAATATCTTAAAAAGATCTTCTACATTATCTGCCTGAAACTGAGGACAGGCAGCATCTATCTCTCCTGGGTCTGCAAAACCGTATTTTACCCCTATAGATAATATGCCGTTTTCTCTGGCTCCCTCTATATCAAATTTTCTGTCCCCTACCATAACAGTTTTTTCCTTTGAAATCCCAGGAAATCTTTTCAAGGTTTCAGCTATTATTTCATTTTTATGGGAAAAGCTGTTGTCTAGACTGCTTCCTATTATCTCGTCAAAATATTGACTCAGAAGAAAATGATCTAGTATTTTTTCAGAAAAATGCTGAGGTTTAGATGTAGCCACTGCAAGTTTCATCCCGGACTTTTTTAAATCGGACAAAAGAGTATTTATATTATGAAATGGGATATTTTCATAGAGCCCTTTTTCAGAATATCTTTCTCTGAAGAGATTTACCGCCTTTTCTGAATCACATTTGGAAAATTTATAATGTCCCATAAATGTGTCCATTAGGGGAGGCCCTATAAAATGTTCTAACTCCTTTAAAGAGGTCGGTTTTATACCCATTTTATCAAGGGCGTAACTAACTGATTTTGTTATCCCCACTCGGGAATCAGTGAGAGTACCGTCAAGGTCAAAAATAACCAGGTCAAATTTTTTCATGCTGTCTCCTTTTTTGTAAAATAATTAATTGTAGTTGCTAATTGAAAAAAAGTTCATAAATTGCTGACTATATTTGAACCTGTTACTTTTCTCTTGAAAGAAAAGTAACGGAACTTTGGATAAATCCAACTACTTAGACTAATCACAGCCGCAACATCTATTAAGGATATTAAAACTAATAAAAAACAGCCCTTTTTTAAGGGACTGTAATTTAACATCCTATAAACTGATTGGTTTCTTCACAATAATGATAGCCGATCTCTTTTATTTTATCAGTGAGATCACTCTCTTTCAAATTATAATACCTAAGCAAATCATCAAGACTCTCAAACTCGTCTCGGAGCTTCATATTTACAATACTTAACAAAAGATTTGGATCCATTGATTTCATGTTTTTGATTTCCATAAATTTCCCTCCTCTTTGTATCTTGTTATCTATTGTAATTATAACTTGAGATTTGTCCAAACTCAAGAAAGTACAAAAAAGAGAAAATTTTTATGACTGTTTTGAAAGTATTTTTTTGATTTCTTTCATAGCGTCTAATATTTTTATTGTGGGCCTAGAAAGAGCCCCTTCATCTATCATATAAATGCTTCCGGTTTTTACAGCCTTTATAGAGGAGTAACCAGGTGTTTTCTTTATGTCTTCTTTGGTTCTAGAGTTCATCCTACCCTGCTGTACAAGGTAAGTATCTATTGCTGACCCCTGGGATATTAGATACTCCATATTTACAGGGGTGATGGTAGAAGTTCCTTTTCTTAAGGGCTCTTCATTTCCAGTAAGAATATCTCCCCCGGCTTTTTCTATTATAAAATGAGCTATGGATTCTTTTGATGCAGTATAGAGTCCGTTTTGCATTCTTGCTTCAAAAAATACTTTTTTTCTTTTCCTATCTTGAACCCCTATACTCTCGAGGCCCTTACGGTACTTATTCACATACTCTTTCCCGGCATTTTCTCTCCCTATGAGACGACCTATATCCATCCAGTACCTCTCTAGGTCGTTATAGCTGACAGGCTGAAGTGACACCACTGTTATTCCCATAGATTCAAGTCTTTTAAATAAATTTTTGTTCTTATCTCTGTACATAGGCCTTATAATGACAAGGTCAGGTCTTACAGAAAGATATTTTTCCAGGGAATCGTTATAGGAGAACCCTTTAATCCCCTGGGTTCTTTCTGATATTCCCTTTTCTTTTACTGTCCCTACAAGTTTGCTCTTGCCGCCCAGATCCAAAATAACCTCTGTATGAGCAGGATAGATAGATATTATTCTCTGATAACTTTTTTCTAGTTTTCTAGGCTTACTGCCTTCCATGACCTCGTATGCAAAAACATTTATAGTAATAAGCATCCAGATCACAGCTATTTTGAATTTCATAAAAACCCCCTACATATACGGGATAACAAATTTCTTGTCATCACTTTCCATCATTTTACTGTTAATATTGAAGACATTTTTTATATTCTCCGGTGTGAGAGTATGCTCTGTTTCCCCAATCTTCACCACTTTACCATCTTTTAAAAAGATGATCTCGTCACAGTAAAGTGAAGCAAGGGTAAAATCATGAAACACAGATATCACAGTTAGGCTTTTTTCCTCTACCCTGTCCCTTACTTTTTTTAGAAGGGAGTGGGCATAATAGGGATCTAGATTGGATGTAGATTCATCTAGGAAAAGTATAGGGGTTTCCTGTATCAGTGCCTTCCCAAAAATCGCCCTCTGTCTCTCTCCACCACTAAGATCAGTTATTTTCTTGTCTATTATACTACCTAGTTCTAGTTCTTTTACCACTTCGTTTATTATCTCTCTGTCTTCTTTCCCAAGAAAGCTAAACTTTTTCTTATGTGGATATCTTCCCATCTCAAGGATCTCTTCCACATTAAATGAGAAGGAAGTATTAAAGTTTTGTGGAACTAGAGCCAAAACTTTGGCCAAATCTTTTTTATGATACTTTTTCAGGTCTTTACCCATGACCTCTATACTTCCATGGTAATCGGCTATCACTCCGCATATTATGTCCATAAGAGTTGTTTTCCCGCTTCCGTTAGGACCTAGTATCCCATAAAATCGCCCTTTTTTTATATGAAGGTCCACACCTTTTATTATATTTTTTCCAGGTACCGAATAATTTATATTCTCAGCTTTTATCATCTAGAGTCTACCTCCCGAAAGCCTTTTCCTAAATATAAAGGCAAAGAATGGTGCTCCTAAAAGTGAGGTCATTATTCCTATGGGAATCTCATTTGGCAGCACAGCTCTTACAAGGTTGTCTGCAGCAGATAATATTATAGCACCCCAGATGGCACATATAAATATAAGTTTCTTATTGTCAGTTCCAACAAGAAATCTCATTAGATGTGGTACTATCAGACCCACGAACCCTATTATCCCGCATACAGATACTGAAACTGCCGATATTATAGAAGCAGTTACCAGAAGTATTTTTCTGACTCTAGAGGTTTCAACCCCCATGGAAAGGGCATTTTTTTCACCTAGAGATAATATATTCATCTCTTCTCCATAATAAATAAACACAAGAAATCCGAGCAAAGTAACTATTCCCATAATAAGAGCCTCGCTCCAGGTCTTAGATGAAAAACTTCCCATGAGCCAGAAAACTATTGAAGCCACTTCATCACCGGCTATATACTTGGTAAAGGTGAGTCCAGCAGAAAAAAATGCACCTATTATTACCCCAGAAAGTATAAGTGATACAGAATTTATTTTCCCTCCGAAAGTAGCCATTTTTAAAACCATACTCAGGCTGATTATTGCAAAAACAAAGGCCATTAGCTGAACTGTAAAGCCACCTAGAAAACTTAGTTTCAATATTATGGCGAGGGCTGCTCCGAAGGATGCTCCTGCTGATATTCCCAGAGTATAGGGGTCTGCCAGTGGATTTAAGAGTACTCCCTGAAATACAAGACCACTGAGACTTAGAGCTGCTCCTGCTATCATAGATACTACTATCCGTGGGAGCCTGACCTCTCTTACTATAACCCATTCAGTCATCCCAACTTTTTCAGGATTTAGATTAAATAATATTTCAAAAACATCTTTTACAGGGATTTTGATATATCCCATCCCGGCATATACTAAAAGAGCTACGGAGAATATAGCTATCCCAGAGATAAGCCATATTCTAAACCTTCTTTTTTCCATTTCAAACATCACTTCCTATAGAGCTTTTGCATATTATATCACAACACTATGGCTATTTACAGTAATATCCCCAGCCAAGTTTATAATTTTATATGCTTTTAAGTATCGTATCTTTTTTATTTTTCAGATCTTTTTCTTTAGAATTTATAGATCTTTTGATATGTCCCGCAAATATCTCATGTATCTCAGGCATCTCTCCCATTCCCCTCATGATAACTTCCACAGAAAATCCTTCTTTTTCGAGAGTCTCCCGCCATTCTCCGTCTATGTCCTCTTTGACATGATTTCCTGCAACTATCATAAAAGGAACAAGGGTCACCTTTTTCACCCTGTCTTTTTTCAGCTGAGTTATCAGATCGTCTAAGGCAGGATATCCTTCTACAGTACTTATATAGAACTCCTCCATCTCTCTTATATTAAAAACTGTCTGAAGCATACCATAGGCAGAGTTAGAGTGATGTCTTGTTCCGTGACCTGCCAAAACAACTGCTCCCCCTGTATTTTCAAACTTCTTCTTAAAAATATCGGCTATCTGAATATAATCCTCTGGCAGAGTCAGAAGTGGGTCTCCCATTCTTATTTCCTGAAATTCATCTTTAAAATATTTTATCTCATCCTTTAGATACTCTCCCTCTAGACCGTTTATCACATGGCTAGCCTGAACTATAACATGGGTAAACCCATCTTGTGCCATCATCCTAAGGGCTTCTTTTGGAGTACTTTTTCTAACTTCATATTTTGTATATATTCTTTTTATTATCATTCTGGAAGTATAGGCCTCTCTTATCTGAAATTCCTGAAACTTTTCAGCTATGTTTTTATTTAGTAAACCCAAAGTATTTTTTCTGACTTCTGCTTTTACTGTACCAAAGTGAACCATCAGAATACCCTTTTTCACATTTTCACAAATATTTAAATTATTATCCGAGTAATTTTTATTTGCCATCCAACCTCTACCTCCTTTTTTATTCTTTTATGAAAATCTTAAGGTGTAAAACCAATATAATATCAACAAAGACTCTTCAATTAATTATCGGCTATTATTTCAAAAATATCAAATAGTTTATATTGACCCTACTCGAAATGAAAAAAACTTTGCAGAAATAAGGCTTTTCATTATTTTTTTAAGATCTCCTTAAACGAACAAAAAATGCAGGCAGATTTTCTGCCTGCATAAAATCATTATTCTTTACCTTCAGCGTATTCTTTTTTCTTTTTAGCCATATCTTCTGCTTCATGTTCGGCTGCAAACTTAGCGTGCTCCATATAGATATCCTGTATTTCAGCTTGCTGTCCTAGCCCTTCTAAGATAACTTCCACCTTAAATCCTTTTTCCTCTAGCATTTCTTTCCAGTCTACAGCGATATCATTATTGGCATGATCTCCTGCTACAAACATAAATGGCATAAGCTTTACTTTTTTTATCTTCGCTTGTTTTAGTCTAGAAACAACATTGTCAAATATAGGATAACCCTCTATAGTCCCTACATAAAAATTTTTATATCCTTCAGATTTGAAGACATAGTCCATCATAGGATAGGCAGCAGTTCCAGGGTCGTGAGTCCCGTGTCCTACAAATACTGCAGCTTCTTTTCTTTTCAGTTTACCGATTTTATCTCCTAAAATATGAGCCACTTCCTTATAGTCCTCTGGAGTTGTAAGAAGTGATGTTCCCAATCTTATCTCTTTGAAATCGTCCTCAAATTCTTCTATCTCTTTTTTTAGATTTTCAGCCTCTACACCGTCGATTACATGAGTCGCCTGAACTAACACATGTGTATATCCCTCAGCCTTTAAGGTTTCTAAAACCTCTTTAGGGTTATCTTTATCTATTCCTCTTCTTTTGAGTATTTTCATTATGATTCTAGAAGTAAAGGCATCTCTCACCTCTAAATCTTTAAATTCTTCTTCTGCCTTTTCGTTAATCGCTTCGATTGTTAATTTTCTTGTTTCAGGATAACTGCTTCCAAAGTGAACCATTACAACTGCCCCTTTGTCCGCTGCCCTCATAGTTTCAAACATAGGCTTCTTTTCATATCCTTCTGATGCAAAAAGAGTCCCTGCCAATAATAATGCTCCTGCCAAAATACTAAACTTCTTCATTTTTTCCTCCTTAAGATTTTTATAATGGTTTTCAGGAAATAAAAAAATCCTGAGTAATCTCAGGAGAGAAATTTTAAAAGCCTAAAAAAAGCCTCTACATCTCTCGTCCCCGCAAGTGATATTGACAATATTATTTTTAAGGCAGGTCTCCTGGCTCAGCTTCATCCTACTAGCACCCTTCCCAGATTTTAATCCAGTGGGTAATTTGCCTTCGTCTGCATTACAGTGGCGGGACCGCGGGAGTCTTTCACTCCTCTTCCCTTTTAATTCCAAAGTTGGAAAACCTTAAAAATGTATTCACTTTCAGTAAAAAATATACTATTATAAACCTTAAAAGTCAATAATAATTTAAAATTCCAATTATTATTTTCATATTTATTCTTAATATATGCTAAAATAGTTTGTACAAAAAATATATTATTGATAATTTCAATACTTGCTCATTTATAAGATAAACTTACAGAAGATAAATTTTTGCGTTATAATTTCAAAAAATAAACAGGCGGTGTAGTTGATATGAAGGATCTACTTTGTTTTGCAAGATATTATAAACCTCATTTTAAATTAGTAATACTGGACTTTATTTGTGCCTTTGCCATGGCAGGTCTTGACCTTTTATTTCCATTACTGGTACAAAGGACCCTAGATGATGTTATCCCAAGAGGAGATCTGAAACTACTTTATATATTCGGAGCTGTTCTTGTGGCACTTTATATTCTCAGGTATCTGGCTAGTTATGTTGTATATTACTGGGGTAAGATGCTAGGTATCCTTATCGAGTACGATATGAGAAGAGACTTATTTGCCCATGTTCAGAAGCTTTCCTTTACATTTTTTGACAATACAAAAACCGGGGCTATCATGTCTAGGATAGTAAATGATCTAAGTTATATATCTGAATTTGCTCATATCGGTCCCGAGGATTTCTTTTTGGCAATACTTAAGTTTACAGGGACATTTATCATTATGTTTACAATGAATAAAAAACTCACGCTTATTATATTCTCTTTGGTGCCTTTACTTATTTGGTTTGCAGCAGCCAAGAAGAACTTGATGAAAAAATCTTTTGGAAAATCCAGAAAAAAAATATCTGCCATAAACTCTCAGGTTGAAGATTCCATCTCTGGGATAAGGGTTGTACAGGCTTTTACAAATGAGAAATTTGAAAATGAAAAATTCCAGAAAAAAAATACTGAATTCAGAGAGGCTAAGAGGGAGAATTTCAAACTCTCTGCAGAATATTTTTCAGGTCTCAGTTTTATTATGAACATTATTCAGCTTACTACATTATTTTTCGGTGGGATATTTATCTTAAAAGGGGAAATCACAGCTGGTATAGTCATAGGTTTTCTTTTATATGTATCAAAATTTATGGAGCCTATAAGAAGAATGATGCTTCTTATGCAGAGTTTTCAAAAAGGTATGGCAGGTTTTGTAAGATTCAGAGAATTAATGGATAAAGACCCTGATATAAAAGACAAACCCAATGCAGTTGCACTGAAAAAACCAATGGGGACCATCCAGTTTGAAAATGTTTCTTTTAAATACGCTTCGTCTGAACAGGATATTCTAAAAGACTTTTCCATGTCAATAAAATCAGGAGAAAAAGTGGCTTTGGTAGGAAGCAGCGGAGCAGGTAAGACCACTATCTGTAACCTCATCCCTAGATTTTATGAGGTGGAGAGAGGTGCAATAAAAATAGATGATAGAGATATAAAAAACTACACCCTAGAATCTTTGAGAGATAATATTGGAATAATACAGCAGGACGTTTTTCTATTCAGTGGAAGTATAGAGGAGAATATTCTTTATGGAAATCTCACCGCTTCTAGAGAGGACGTTATAGAGGCTGCCAAAAAAGCCAGAATTTATGAGTTTATTTTATCTCTAGCTGACGGATTTGACACAAATGTAGGAGAGAGAGGAGTAAAGCTTAGTGGCGGTCAGAAGCAACGGATAGCCATTGCCAGAATATTTTTGAAAAACCCAAAAATACTGATTTTAGACGAAGCCACCAGTGCACTAGACAACAACACCGAAAGACTTATCCAGGAATCAATCGATGAACTCACCACAGACCGAACAACTATTACAATCGCTCACAGACTTTCTACAATTGAAAATGCAGACAGAATAATAGTCTTAAACAGCGAAGGAATTGTAGAAGAGGGAACTCATAACGACCTGGTAGAAAAAAAAGGAGAGTATTTCTCACTAGTAGAAAAACATATTCAGGAGACCGCATAGGCTGAGACCTCTCTAAATAAATAAGAACTTTCTTATATTTATTTCCTATTTTTTTGTACTTTACAAATTAAATATAATTTTTTTGTCATCTTCCCTTGAATTTATGAAATTTACAGGCTAGACTTGTATTAGAGAAGAAGGGAGTGGTGTTTATGGAAATGTTCTTATTGTTGGCTGTGGCTGCGGTTTTAATCTCTTTTTTTGCCTTTAGAGAAGGGAGGAATACTATCCCTGATGAAAATAAGGAGTACAATACAAAATACTCTGCACTCCATAGATTGAGTCAGGACCAGGATAAAAATGAAATGCAACTATCTCAAGAAGCAGAAGAGATCAAAAATAACCCTTCTGAAGAAGATCATGCAGAACCTTTTATAGCCCCTGAGGTAAAAATGGTCTATATGTCTCACGGAAGTAAAAAATATCATAAAAAAGGCTGTAAATTTATTCGTGAAGAAGAAAATCCAATTTCAGTTTCTGATGCAGAAGCTATGGGACTTACACCTTGTAAAGTATGCAAACCAAATTTAGAAAATTAAAAAGACTGTTAGTAGGTCTTTTTTTTTTATAAATATCCCCTGATTCCATAGTACACTATCCCTGCAAATTCCCATATAAGCCTCATAAAATAAGATAAGTTGTCACTTCTTGGAATAAAGTCTAGCATATTATAGTTTTTATAATTCTGTATATAACCGCATGGTGCAGGTACTACATTAAATCCTTGCTTTTCAAAAGTCATTTTACTTCTTGTCATATGAGATGCTGAGGTAACCAAAACTATGTTTTTAATATTAGATTTTTTTAGGAGTTCAGATGTATACCTGGCATTTTCCATAGTTGTTCTACTTCTTTCTTCTGTCAGAATATCCGAGTCTGGAATATTTAAACCAATTAAAATTTTTTTATATACAGAACTTTCACTTACTTGTTGATTTGTTACCTTACCACCGGTTATATATATTGTTTTAGGGTGACTATTGTATAAAATTGCAGTGTTCATCAATCTAACTGAAGCAGTTTCACTAGGAATGTTTCCTACTGGAGTTTTTTCTATAATCCCTCCTCCTAAAACTACATAGGCCTCTCCCTTTTCTATCTCCTCTGCTGCTGCAGGTTGAACTCTGTTTTCCACTAGTTTAGCAGTTAAATCTACTGTGGGTCTTATAGTTATGATGTACAATATTATCCCTAACAGAATACTTACTCTTTTTATTTTTTTTAGATTATATCTGTTTGAAAATATTCCTAAAAAAATAAACAAGGCTATAAATATAGCAGGGGATATAACTAGCTGTCCTATTATTTTTCCAAGTATAAACATTTTTTTCCTCCTATAAATTTATAAGCACTATTATACATATGTATTTCGTATAAAACAAGAAAATTTCAGTTAAACATCATAAAAACATCACATTCATCTCGTACTATAAATCAAGCTATGTGTGAGCTTGTAATTCTTTCCCATGATTAAAAGTTTTGAAAACACCTGAAATGTCAGGGAGCTTGTCTGTGATTAAGCACGGAAAAGCTTATTTCAAAATTCTAATTTTCGTGTTACCTTTGTTTTATTTTTTCTCAACCCTATTTTCCCTATTAAAAAAGCTAGCTAAAGCTAGCTTTTTTAATTTATCATATTTTTTTCACAGATATATCTTTTTTCATCCCTGGAATTACCCTTAAAAGTGTCTCTCCACCAAAATCCTGAGTATAATCTATATCTTCATCTTCGTTGATATCTAAATCCACTGTTATAAAAAACTCTATATCCTCTTTTTTAGATTGGTTGGAGTTTATGACTTCATAAGCGTCTTTTGGAAATTCCATTTTAAAATAAAGGGGGTTCTCATTTATATTTATCTTTTTTATAGTAATGAGTGCTGTGGTTTCATCTGGAAGATTTTTATCATAACCGTAAAGATGTGCTATTGCCTTCCCTTTTTGGGGAAAGTCTCCTTTGACAGTAAGTTCTATAGTATTATCTTCTCTTTCGTTACAGGATAAAATTACAACTAAAATAATTGTAATAAATAATATCATCAATTTTTTCATAGGCTCACTTCCCTGTATTTACTTCTATTTATAAATGAAAAATACAAACATTAAGAGCGGGCACTACACCCGCTCCTTTTATTTTACCTCATTAATTACCCTTTGTGCAAGTTGTGGCGGCATCTCTTCATATCTTTCGAAAGAGAGCTCAAACTTACCTCTTGCCTGGGTTATAGACCTTAGATCTGTTGCATATTTTATCATTTCACTTTGAGGAACTTCTGCTATGACTTTTTGTTCTCCCTGAGATACAGGGTTCATACCTAGTATTCTTCCTCGGCGTTTATTTATATCTCCCATTATATCTCCCATATAATTTTCAGGTATTACTATCTCAGCCTTCATAATCGGTTCTAACATTACAGGTTCCGCATCTGGAATCCCTTTTCTAAATGCTAAAATTGCCGCTTGTTTAAAAGAAAGCTCATTGGAATCAACAGAATGATAAGACCCGTCATGAAGAGTAGCTTTGAAATTTATCACAGGATATCCTGCTAAAATTCCTTTGTTCTTTGCTTCTAAAAGTCCTTTTTCAACTGCAGGAATATATTGCTTTGGAACTACTCCTCCCTTTATCTTGTCTATAAATTCAAACTCCTCTTGGCTAGGTTCAAATTTTATAAAAACATCTCCAAACTGACCTGCTCCTCCTGATTGTTTTTTATGCCTTCCCTCTATATCTATGGATTTTTTTATAGTTTCTCTATAAGCAATCTTAGGCTCTGATACAATACTGTGAACACCAAATTTATTCTCAAGTTTATGAATTATCACCCTGAGATGTTTCTCTCCTAATCCCCCTATAAGAAGTTGTTTTGTTTCATAGTTACGTTCTACCACAAAAGTTGGGTCCTCTTCAGTAAGTCTTTGTAAAGATAAGCTTATTTTCTCGTCATCACTTTTATTCTGAGGTTCTACAGCCATATATAGACATGGTTTAGGAAAAGCTATATTGGGATAGACTATAGGATGACTCTTAGTGCAGAGTGTGTCTCCAGTCTCTGCATACTGAAGTTTTGTTGTAGCCCCTATATCTCCTGACCGTATTTCATCTGCCTCTATCTGCTTTATCCCTCTTAGGAAAAATATATTAGATATCTTTTCTTTTTTATGTTTGGTAGCATTTAAAATTTCCATATCTTTTCTAAGAACTCCCGAATTCACCTTAAAAAGTGATACCTTTCCAACAAAGGGGTCTACGATAGTCTTAAAAATTATGGCAGAAAATTCTTCAGATTCATCAACTTTTCTGATCTCCACATCTTCAGTCTCAGGGTTTGTACCCATCCTCTCCCCATCTTTCATCTCTTTAGGAGTAGGCATATAATCATAGAGCATCTCAAACAGTGTATGAACCCCTATACCCTTTACTGCAGATCCAACCAGCACAGGTACTATATCTCCGGCAACTATACCTTTGTGCAGTCCTCTGTGTATCTCATCCTGTGTAAACTCTTCTCCTGCAAAATATTTTTCCATAAGCTCTTCATCAGATTCTGCAACTGCCTCAAAAAGCATATTTCTTATCTCTGATATATCCAGATCTGATGGAATTTCACTGTCTACACATTTTTTACCGTCAAATTTTCTTCCCTTTAAGTCCACTACATTTACAAAACCCTGAAAATTATCCTTTTCCCCAACGGGAATGCAAAATGGAGCCACCTTTTTTCCAAATTTTTCTTTAAGTTCTCCCAATAGTTTTGTGTAGTTTACAAATCCCTTGTCCATTTTATTTATAAAAAATATTCTGGGGATTCCCCGTTCCTCTAATTTTTTCCAGGATTTTTCTGTCCCTACCTCTACTCCCGAAGTTGCATCTACTACAATTACAGCACCTCCTGAAACTCTTAGAGAAGATACCACCTCCCCTTCAAAGTCGAAGTAACCGGGAGTATCCAGGATATTATATTTATGGCCTTCATATTCTAGAGGTACCACAGAAGAATTTACAGAGAAACTTCTGTGAATTTCTTCTTTATCATAGTCTGAAACTGTATTTCCTTCATCTACATTTCCCATCCTGTTTATAGCACCGGATATGTATAACAGTGATTCAGCTAGGGTGGTCTTCCCGCTTCCTCCATGGCCTAGAAAAGCTACATTTCTTATTTGATTCATCTCATAGTTTTTCATAATTGCCCCCTATTTTCTTATTTTGTAAGATTATATATATTACTCTTATGATAGTTATATTTTAAAAAGAACTCCCTTTCCTTTTTATATATTTTAAATTAATCTTAGTTGTGAGCAATTTAGACTAAGTTACTGAGCCTATCTAAAAGCCTGTGTTACTTTCTTTTCTTGATAAAAAAAGTAACCTACTAAGTTAATACTTTAATTGAAAATAAAGAAGTAAGCTTAGGGTACTAAATTTTTTTAATTTTTTTAAATGAAAATAACTTTATCTCAGTAGTATATATCTATTAAGCATATATTTTTAGCTGGAGGTTAGTATATTGAAAAATATCGTATCAGTTATAGACATTTTAGAAAAATGGACCACCCCAAAGGGAATCAGAAAAATAATACTGACTCTTTTCATATTATCACTTCAGATGATGATTTATAGGGTGGTATATCTGACTGGAGGGGCGAAATTTTCCTATTCTCAGGCTATGTATATTCCTCTTATACTGGGATCTCTTTTTTTTGGAGTGATTGGTGGAGTTACCTTTGGAGCGAGCGGTGGTCTCCTTTTAGGACCTTTGATGCCTTTAGATACAATCACCATGGAGATGCAGGATTTTATAAACTGGAACTATAGACTTGGTTTTTATATCGTCATAGGATTGATAACTGGTATAATAATTGATTTCTTAGTTTCCACAATTAAAAAACTAAACAAACTGAGCTTCTATAATCATTTTACAAATCTTCCCAATGCAAGATATTTTGAAAACATGAGGATAAAAGAAAATACTCCGGGATATTTTTTCATAATCGAGATGAACAACTATTCCCAGATTCTTTACAATCTAGGCTATGAATTCAGTATGAAGTTTGTAATAGCCTTTGCCAAAGAAGTCTCAGGCATTATAAAAAGTTATGAAGATAGTCAGGTTTTTCATCTTCAGGACAACAAATTCGGGGTTCTTATAAAAGATCCAAATGAAAAGGAGATCTCAAAAAAGTTTCTGAAACTAGGCCAGATGGCTATAAAAGTAGACGGTATAGAGGTTCACCCCTATATCTTTGTAGGGGCTGCTCGGTGTGAAAAAAACAGCTGCGACCTCCTGAAAAAAGCTGAGTATGCCAGATTATTTGCTAAAAAAAATCTAAGAGACTATCATATGTATATACCTGAGACATCTTCAAAGATTGACAGAAATTTCAAACTTTTTGAAGAATTCCCAAGGGCAATAAGTAATGATGAGTTTTTTCTCTGCTACCATCCAAAATTTGAGGTTTCTACCGGACTGGTAAAAGAGGCCGAAGTCCTTATAAGATGGATGCACCCTAAAAAAGGGACTGTAGGCCCCAATGAATTTATCCCTTATCTAGAGACTACCACCTTTATAACAAAAATTACAAAATGGATTTTAAGACAGTCTCTGAAATCTCTCAACATAATGGAAAAAGCAGGGGTTGATATCAAACTCTCAATAAATGTACCTCTGAAGATTTTAGAAGATCCTGAATTTATTGCCTATTTAAAAGAATTGAGACAGATGGGGTATCCGTTAAAGAAAATAGAATTTGAAATCTTAGAAAGGGACTGTGTTGAAGACTTTAAAAAAATATCTCACATAATGAATTCCATAAAAAAAATGGGGATCAGCTTTTCTCTAGATGATTTTGGGACCGGTTATTCGGCTCTTTCCTATGTAAAAAAACTTCCTTTCGACAAGATAAAATTGGATATGATGTTTATAAAAGATCTCGAACAAAGTAGAGAGAATATGGGAATTGTAAAATCTGCCATAGATATGGCTCACAATATGGGAATAACTGTTGTGGCTGAGGGAGTGGAGTCTGAAGATACCCTTGAAATGCTGAAAAAGTTAAAATGTGATCATGCACAGGGGTTTTATTTTAACCACCCTCTAAGGCGTGTAGAGTTTATCAAATGGTATCACAGTGATGAAAATAAAAAATTTTTCCAAGAGATGACATCTTGAAAATGATTTTAAATTTCTAAGAATTTTAAATAAAATCTTTTTTACCTTTAGAAACCTTAATAAATTAAGGTTTCTATTTTTTTATTCAAAATAAAATTCACATGTTTTAGGTCATTTTCATGAATCTAAGTTATAAAAATTTTCTGAGTTTTTATGTGAAAGTTTTTCTCATGAATTCATTAGACTATTTTTGATGGCTCTTCCACAGGCCAAGAGATATTTTAGATCCTCTTCAGTTTCTTTCCCTGTAACCAGAGGGTTGGTATTAAGAAGGGCTTTTCCCCTTCCAAGGCTAACTGTGATGTTTTTTTTGTTAGTTTGATTTTGGATTATATGCTTAATTTTTTTTAAATACTCATCTTTTTCAATCTCTTTATCTTTTGGATACAAGTTGATTACCTTAGAATTTTTATCCATTATAAAAAACAGATCTATCTCTTCAGGAACATCAAATGATATGTATATATGGTTTTGATGAGTTGTTTCAGGGTTCCCATAGGGATTTAGATCTCGAAGCTCTATGCCCCTAAAAAGAAAAAACTCCCCGTCCCCTATAATATCTTTGATTTTCATAAATGTTCTCAAGAATCCATTTTCTTTGATAGCAAGTTTTTTATTCAACTGAATTTCCAAATCGTTGTTATCCTGATAAATATGTTTTAGATTATTCTTTTGAGCAAACTTTTTCAGCATTTTCCTTCTTTTACTTGAATAAATCATAAGGTGAACTCCAATAGCCAAAAACAAAATAATTAATATGGGCCATATCATGGGATTTCCTTGAGCTTTCATTTGACCTCCTGTTTTTAGCGTCTTTAGATTCATTATAATTTAATTTTAAAAGCAACACAATTTAGAATATAAGCTATATTTATATCAAAATGGATTAAAATTATGCCAGACTATTTTGCTAAGGGTTATATTAGAATTTGAACTTAAATTAATGGAAATAATACTAGCTTCCTTTGGTATCTGTGGGTCAAACCTAAGGTTGAGAGCTTTATCTGCTCTTCCAAAAATTAAAGGACTATAGGATCTACCATTGCTATCTATCAAGGTGACGTCGAGATCTACAACAGTCCCATCAGCAAGTTTTATCTGTTTCCAAGGAAAGAAAGTCGACCATTTTTCCTCAATAAAAACTAAAATAGAACCTTCATTTCTAATTCGTTTCAAAGGGGGATCACATTTGATTTCTGTCGTTATCTCACTTAGGATAATCTTATCCTTTTCAATTACCACGTCAACAGGCTCTAAAAAGCCACACGATGCTATAAATATTAAGATAAACAAAGCTAATATTTTCATTTTATTACCTCGATCAGATATTATTGAAAAATATATTAAAAAGATACCTATTATATTGAATTAACACTTTATTTTTACTGGCAACTTGAATTTTTCTATAGCTTTTTTTATTACTCCTGGAATGATAAGTCCATCTATGGTCAGATCCTTTGGAACATCGAGATTATGGTGATAAATTATTACCTGAAGGGATTTTATTTCAATATAGTCAATTTCTGTGTAAGATAAATTATATTTTTCTACCAAGGCATTTAAAAATATACTATCTTTAAATAAAACTACTTTTCCCAAGGGCCATTTTGCTGTTACTAGTTTTGGAAAATCTCCTGCTGATATACTGGTCCTCTTCTCTAATAATTTCACCTTATCACTACTATGGCTATTATTATCCGATGAATATTTATCTTTTTCATGCATAGCTATCTCCCTTTTTTATCTCTGTCATTCCATCAATAAAAAATCTAAGTCTTTACAAACTTTGAATAAGAATAAGTCATATTCTTATTTTTCGAGTATAGAAATATTATTTTTCTATGATCTAAATATTCTCTCACTTAGTAATTATACCAAATTTATATATATTTCATAATAAAAAAAGGGTCCTAGGACCCTTTTTTTATTTTAGTTAACTTTGTCGTTTAATTTTTTACCAGCTTTGAATTTAACAACTTTCTTAGCTTCGATTTTGATTTCTTCTCCAGTCTTAGGGTTTCTACCAAGTCTAGCAGCTCTTTCAGCTACTTCAAATTTTCCCCATCCGATGAAGTTTACGTCATCTCCGTCGTTTAATACATCTTCTACAGTTGTTAAAAAAGCGTCTAGCTTTCTTTCTGCATCTGCCTTAGATTCAAATTCACCTTTTTCAAAAAATAATTTAACAAATTCTTTTTTAGTCATTCGATTTCCTCCTGCTCTCTGTTTATCCCTTAAAAATCAAGGTCTTTTGCCTAATCTTTTATACCATAGAATTTTTATAATTTCAATGATTTTTTCAAAAAACCTTTAGTTTTTAAGGGTTTAAACTGTTTTTTCACCTTTTTTCGAAGTTTTATGTACAATAATACTAAAAATCAATACAATCCCTTTAAATATGGTAGTTTATAAAAATCCTTGAGATATCTACTTGCTCAATTGTGTGTATATCTTAAAATTCTTATAACCTCCCGAAAGATTATAACAGTCAAATCCCATATTCAGCATTATATTTTGAGCTGCATTTCCCGAGACACCTTTGTTGCAGTGGACTACATACTTTTCACTATTTGGCAAAGCTTTTGCCTTATTTCTCAATTTTTCAAGGGGAATATTTACAGCTCCCGGGATATGACCTATTCCGTATTGTTTTGGAGACCTCACATCTATAACTATATAATCGTCTCTTTCTTTTATAAGTTCTTCGGGAGTTATTATCTTATTCTTTCCATTTATGGCATTGCTGAGTATCATACCGGTATACATAACCGGGTCTTTTGTGGTAGAGAAAGGAGGAGCATAGGCAAGGTCCAAATGAAATAATTGATCTACTGTTGCCCCCATGGATATTAATGAAACAAAAACATCTATTCTTTTATCTACACCTCGGGCACCTACTATCTGTACACCCAGAATTTTAGCGCTCTTTCTATCAGCTATGGCTTTTATTACCATCTCTCTGCTTTCTTCAAAGTATTCTGTCTGATTTGGTTTTAGGTTGTGGATTACCTCTATATCATAGCCCTTATTCTTTGCCTGAGCCTCTGTCATCCCTGTCTGAGCTACTGCCATATCAAATACCTGAAATATCCCTGTCCCAAGTATCCCTTTGAACCTCAGAGCGCCTCCTGTGAGAACATCCCCGCATATTCTACCCATCTTGTTGGCAGTTGAACCTAGGGGTACGTACATGGGAGCTCCATCTATAATAGACCAAGACATGGCAACATCACCTACTGCATATATATCTTCCATACTTGTTTCTAACTTATGATTAATTTTTATTGCACCGTTATCAAAGGTTTCTATACCTATCTCCTTTGCCAGTTTGGAGTTTGGACGAACTCCTGTGCAAGAAACCACAAAATCAGCCTCTATAGACTTGCCTGATTTTGTAATTACTTTTTTCTCAGTAATCTCAGATACTTCCTCACCTAATAAAAACTTTACTTTTTTATCCTTTAGATACTCCTCTAAGTATATTGATATATCTCTGTCTAATTTTCCCGCTAGACTTTTTTCTCTTTCTATTAAGACTACATCTATACCAAGTTTTACAAGGTTTTCTAGGAGTTCTAAACCGATGTATCCCCCTCCTATTATCACAGCCTTTTTGGGAAAAGTTTTAGCTATATATCCTATTATTTTGTCGGCACTCTCTATATTTCTCACAGTAAAAACATTATTATTGTCTACCCCTGTTATATCTGGATTTATAGGTTTTGCTCCAGTTGCTATAACGAGCTTGTCATAAAAATCTTCAAATATCTCTCCTGTGTGATGATCTTTTACCTCTATACTTTTTTTTGAAGGATCAATTGTAAGTACCTCATATCCTGTTCTCACATCCATATTGAACCTTTTTTTAAACCAGCATGCATCTCTAGGAGTAAGATCAGATCTCTCTATCCCCTTTTGTCCTATATAATACGGAAGTCCGCATGCAGAGTAACTTATATCTCTATCTCTCTCATATATTACTATTTCACATTCTTCAGAATTTCTTCTGGCCTTTGCAGCAACCGACGTTCCTGCGGCAACTGATCCGATTATGATAATCCTCATATTATCCCTCCAAAACTTTATTCAATACTCAAAATAAGTGAATAAAAAACCGGTAATATACTTCTTGGTACAATATCAATAATTTATGTAAAAATACATTTTAATTAGCTTTACATTTATTATTTTTAACTTAATTTCTGATTATCCTCTTTTAAATCTTTTTACAGGAATTTCATATAAGCACTTTAGAGCATATATCCTTTATTCATATTATCACAAAAGTTTATTTTATAAAAATGTAATCTTTTCAATTTGATATATCTATAAAAATTACATTTTTTCTATTTACTGAGGTATAATAGTTGAAAGTTAAATTTAAAAATAAATTTATGACATAAGACAAAAAAAGAGGTGAACTTACTTGAAAATGATAGAAACAAAACTAGATAAAATTGCAGAAATATGGAATGATTTTATTTTAAATGAAAAATTCTTTCAAAGAAAGATAAATTTTGATTCAGAGGTAGAAACAAATTATTTTGGGGATATACTTCATTATTTTTATGATTCTCTCATACTTATCAAAGAAAACATCCCGGAAGATGATAAAGACAATTTTTCAGCTTCTGTTTTTTATGCTATCGGCTTACTTCAGATTATCTTTATACAGCATGATCTCATGAGAGAGTTCTTTTATATTTTCAATATAGACAAGGCTGAAAAAAAAGAGTTTGAAAAAGAGATAAAAAGAATAAGAGATCTCAGAAATGAGTTAATAGGACACCCTATAAACAGAAATTCAAAAACGGGAGAACTCAGATCCACCGTCTTTTGGGGAAATAGAATGAGTAAAAATCAAATCCATTACCTAAAATACACAAGGAAAGATAACTTTAAAAGAGGGATACAAAAAGAATTCTCAATAACACATTTGATCGGTAATCAAGAAGTTGTGTTTAAAAAATATCTGAATTTGATTCTTTTAGACCTAAAAGAAGATCTTAGGGAATACCTTGATAATATCAGTCAAATTGAAGTTAGCCTAAATAAAGGTCATGATTTTTTTTATCTGATAGATAATATAGAAAATAACTGTTCTCTTCTCTGGAACAAGCATATAATTTTTGACAAAGACATCCTTTTAGAATGTTATACAAAAGAAAGTGAGCACCCAAGATATGAAAATACCCTGGAAATTTTCAGAAACAAACTAAACTACAACATAGTAAATTTAAGAAACAGAGTTTATGAAAAATTAGATGAAGAGAACAAAACCACTTCATATCAAAATAAAAACCGAGAAACCTTTAAATACAGCGAAGAACTTACTCATTTTCTTGTAAGGCTTTTTGAGAAAAGACAGGTAAAAGAGAGAATAACCTCACTTAGGGATACTTTTTCTGACTTTCCCTGTATAATAGAGGAGTTGGAAAACATGGAATCCAACACAGAAAATAATACAGAATATTACTCCTCATATTTTTATTTGACAGGGGTTCTTTTAAAAAAAGCTGTTTCTCATGTGAAATTTTAGTAGATTATATAAACGAAAAGAAGACCCCAGTTTAGATTGAACTGAGGTCTTCTTTCTTATAACCGATATACTATTCTTTAATAAGTTTCTTTACTTCGTCTACAGATAAGACCCTTCCTGTTGACACAACTTTACCATCAATTACAACGGCAGGAGTGGACATTACACCATAACCCATAATATCTTTCATGTCCTCTACTTTTTCTATAGAGGCTTCTACTGTAGTTTCAGATATAGCCTCCTTTACGTTGTTTGTAAGAGTGTTGCATTTTTTACATCCTGTCCCTAAAATTTTAATATCCATAATTCCTCCTTTATATTATTATATTGAAAAGATATCCTACACCTATAATACTTACTCCTGTTATTCCTGTAAAAATACCTATAAGTTTTGGTTTAACAACTTTTCTCAAGAGTATCATCTCAGGAAGTGATAAGGCTGTGGTGGCCATCATGAAGGCCATGGCTGTACCCATTCCAACCCCTTTGTTTATGAGGGCTTCTGCTATTGGTATAGTTCCCATTGCATTAGAATATAGTGGTATTGCTATTACCGTAGAAACAATCACTGAAAGAGGATTGTCAGGACCTGCATATTTTGATAAAATCTCCTCTGGAGCCCATCCGTGAATCAAGGCCCCTATACCTATTCCCACAAGAAGATATTTCCATATCTTACTTACGATATCTTTTACATTTTCCTTGGCAAAACTTATTCTCTCTTTACGGTTTAACTCTACTATTTCCTGGTTTCCCATTTTCATCTGATACACATACTCTTCTACATATTTTTCCAATTTTAAGACGTGTATTAAGTAGCCTCCTAAAACTCCTATTACCACTCCAGAGATCACATATAAAAGAGCCACCTTAAAACCAAATGTCCCCAATAAAATTACTAGTGCAGCTTCATTTACAATTGGTGAGGTTATGAGAAAGGAAAAGGTTACTCCTAGTGGAATCCCACCCTCTACAAAACCTATGAAAAGCGGCACACTTGAGCAAGAACAAAAAGGAGTCACTATCCCAAATAAACTAGCCGCAATATGTGCTTTGAGACCTCCGATTTTTTCTAAAGCCTGCTTGGTTTTTTCCACAGAAAAATAACTTCTTATATAAGATATCCCAAATATCATTATAGACAATAGTATTAGTATCTTGATACTGTCAAAGATAAAGAAGTGTACACTTCCACCTAGGTGGGTGTCCATGGATATTTTAAAAATATTTTCCACAAGCATTCTGACTAGGTCATCTAGCCAACCAAAATTAAATATATAACCTAACATCTTAAACCATCTCCTGTTTAAATTTTTTTATTCTTATTTCATCCCTTCTGCCATCTCAAGGATATCTTTTTTCACAAAACTTTCAACTAACCTTATTACCTCTATAATCTCATCCCTTTTTATTTTATAATGTACATTGAGTCCTTTTTTTTCTGAGGAAAGGACTCCGGAGTTTTTCAGTATCTTTAGATGCTGAGAAAGATTGGACTGAGAAAAGTCAACGTCTTCTTGAAGTTGACACACACATCTTTCCCCTTCTAGAAGTTTTTTTACTATTGCAAATCTCACAGGGTGACCCAGAGCCTTAAATACTTTTATCTGAAAATCGTCAATGATCATATTCCACCGTCCTTTATAACTATATAATTATTTTCTAATATAATTATACTCATATACAGACTTTTGTCAATATTTTTTTAAAATTTTGAGAATTTCTATAGACGAATATAAAATTTAAAAGGGCTCCGGATATCCGGAACCCTAAAAAGTATATCTATTTTGTTTTTTTAATGTATCTCGATATTTACCATGTCTTCTCTCTTAGCATTTTCTAATTTTGGAAGATGTATTGTTAAAACTCCGTCATGATGCATACTGTCTATTTTTGAAAAGTCCACATCTGGAGGCAGATTAAAACTTCTGGTGAAAGAACTGCATTGGAACTCTCGTTTGTGATAGTTTTTATCTCTGTACTCATCTGAAGTCTTTTGTTCATAAGAGACAGTAAGCATATCTTTATCCCTGGTAATATTGATATTTTCTTTTTCTATTCCAGGAACAGACAACTCAATCTGATATTTTTCATTGTCTTCAGAAACATTTACAGGCGGCATTCCTCTTCTGTGGAAGAACCTGTCGTTAAATATATCATCTTCAAAAAAATCTTTGAAAATACTAGGGCTGAAAAAGTCATTTTTTTTAATTAAGTTTCCCATTGTTGTCCTCCTTTCATATAAATAAAAGCAGTAAAAAAAGAATAAATATTTTGAAATACAATTTTTTGTTTTGAGCAAATCAATACGTACATGCTTCTAATATAATATTCTACTTATCAATAATTATTCCTACATAACTTTTTAATTATTTTAAAATTTTTTTAAAATAAATTTTAGTTAGACTTCCAACTAATTTGGCAAGGTCTATCTATAAAAAATAGTTATGATTTTGACTCTCTCTTTACATAAAATTCTCTCAAATCCGAAAACTCCCCCTATTATCTGGTGATAATAGGGGGAACTTTTATTCTTCTTTTTCTTTCTTAAAGCTTTCAGGAGAGATTTCTTTAATTTTATCCATTAAGTCTGGTACCATATCTATAAGTTTATCAAGTCCTGTATTTCTATTGATCGGAAGAACACTGATCTCCCCATTCTTAATGACAATCATTGCTATGGGCATCACACGTCCTCCCATACCAGCGCCATCTCCAAAGCTTTTTTTAGAGGATGTTTTTTCTTCGCTTCCAGACCCCAAGCCAAAAGAGATGGAAAGGGTGGGAATCAAGGTAATATCTCCAATCTGAAATGGTTCTCCGATGACAGTTTTGTTTTTTATGAAATTCTCGAATTTCTCAAACAGTTGATCAATACTTTCTTTTGTGGCCATAACTACAACCTCCATTAAATTTTTATCTAAGTAAATTTCTTGTGGGTTTGTATAAAATCAGCTTTAAAAAAATAAAAAACAGATAATATCCAGTAATTTTACCACTTGTATGAAGTTTCCAATTATATATCTCTTTGTCGTATATTAATTTGAGATCTTCTATATCTACGGGAAGTTCAAAAGTGCTGGCTAAACCCTGTATAAAACCTGTAATACTTGGGTCTTCAAAGCCTATTTCCCCTATGAGAACAAGCTTTTTCGGCCTATATTTTTTTACTAATTTAGTAAAACACTCTACAAAGTATTTTACCCCTTTTTTAGTTAATTTCCTTCCTTTATGCTTTTTCCCGGACTTTTCATAGTTTTCATTCTTATTTTTTATTTTAACTTTTTTATACTTCTTGGGCTTTATTTTGATCAATATACCGAAGAGCCTCACATAAAGCAAATTTTCCCTGTTGTACGCCAACTGAAATAAGCCAAATATCCAGCAGATATGAGCTCTATAAAAAAACCCTTTTTCATCATTACTTAATTTGATTCCATAACAGAAAGGTACAAAGAGCAACAGCATCAAGAGTACCAAAACAAGTGTTAAAGTAATTATAAAAATATCAATAATGACCATAATATACCTCTTTTCCAATTCTAAACTCAAAAGATTGTATATGCATTTAACTTTCCTTATTCTAATTAAATTATACAATTCAAAGGCTAAAATCCCTGCCCATGCCTAAATCGACAAAAGAAAAACCCCTATACCAAAAGGGGTTTTTAATCGGATAATACCTATTATATTTAGACAGTTTTATTATCTAAAATTTTTAGTTTGAGATTATTTTTTAGCATCAAAATTATCGAAACAAACTTCTAAAGAGTTGATTGAGGTTTTATCTAATTTCTTTAATTCCTATTTCTCTTAATGAGAAGTCTCCTTATTATAGTAGTTTTTATATAGATACAGTTTATGAATGTTCAGCAAGAGCGTGGTGTGAATAGTTTGAGTCTGCTGTAAATATTAAGCCCAATCTCTAATTGATTTGAACCAAGTTTTTATTTCTTCAAAAGCTCCTAATTCAATTAAATGTTCTTTTGTAATATTTTTAGTAATTTTCCCATTTAATATTTGCTTAAAATCAGATGATTTAATTTTAGTTTTTGAATAAACTCTTTCTATAAAATCACATTCATTCCATTTTTCACACGAAAGGCATTCTCCCTCTTTGCAAGAGCAAATAATTTTCTCGAAATGATCATTTATTAGTTCTGGATGAATATAATTTTCCATCTCATATTTTTCCGTAATAAAACCTTTTCTAAATTTTTTTTCTGCATTTATTTTTTCAACTTTTATTTTATAATCTTCTCTGTCATTATCATAAATATGTATCTCTTTAATATTCGAACCTTCGAGATAATTTTTATCAACCCAATTCTTTAAATTAGATCCCTGTAAGGGCATAATTGTAACTTTATTTAAATCAATAATCCCCTTAAATTCCTCAATATTTTGATTAATATTTATTAAAAAATTTACATCATTTGGACCTTCAACACAAACAATAGTTTTTGAAGTAACTTCCGGAAGAATACCAAGTGTTTCAACAATTTTTTCAATTTTATTTTTTTTGACAACAAATGGATTATTATTAATTTTATCTAAGAATATTAATTCATTTGGTTTTGCGAATTTTGCAATATTAGGAGTATGAGTTGTTACTAAAATTTGATAATTCTCTGTACTTGATAAATTAATAAATGATTCAACTAGCATTTTTTGATAATTTGGATGTTGGGAATTTTCAGGTTCTTCAAAAGCATAAATTACATCATTATTATTTTGATTTTTTGTTGCCCTTTCTGCTTCTGCCATAAAATAACTAAGTAAAATAAGTCTTCTAACTCCACTTCCTCTTTTATTCAAAGGGATTTCATTATTGTCAATCAAATTAAAATTGAATAATGAATCCCAGGCTTTTAAGTTAAGAATAGTTTTTAAATCACTAGCAATTTCCTTATCAAATTCCTTTAAATAATTAATAGTTTCATTACTAATGGTTTCAACTCTTTCTTTAACTTCTTTTTTTATTTCATTTAGCTTTTCTTCAATTTCAGACAATACTTTTTTTGTTTCTATTTTTAAAGGATTTTGAACTTCGTTATCACTATCTTTATTTTGCCTATCTGATTGAAATAAAAAATACAACGGCAAATTTTGACTAATACTTTCCCATAACTTTTTACCATCTTCCTTATTCAAATCAATCAACTTATTATCAAGTTCAGTTTCTTTATCTAAGCAATTTTCATAATAAGCTTTTCTTAATTCTGCATTCTTTGTTTTATTTATTGTATCTATATTAGGAATTGAAGATTTGGAATTTTCTATAAGTTTTTTTAGTTCGGAATTTTTTAAATTAATAAGTGGTAACTCGATTGAATTAGGATAAAATACTTTTAAATATATTTTTAAAGATGAAGCAGTCAATTTAGATTTAGAGCAATCCCAAATTTTATGAATTTCGAGTAGCCCTTTATTATTTAATAGAAATTCTTTATCTAAAGTTGTAGGATTTGTTGTATCAATAATAATTTTATCGGATGATTTAACTTCAAAGCAACATCCAATTGTCATCGATTTTTCAGATGCAAGAACATTATAATCTCCTAAATCAGCTTTAATTGAATTCGAATTAAAAAAAATTTCCATTGCTTCCATAATTGTAGATTTTCCGACATCATTTTTTCCAACGATGACATTAAAATTTTTTTCAATTGGTATTTCAATATCTTTATATCCTCTAAAATTTTTTAAGATTATTTTTTTTAATTTCATGTCTATTTAATCCTCTCCCTTAAATTAATTTAATTGATTTTTTATTACTGATAAAAGGCTCTAATGGTCTTCTGTCAATATAGTAGTCAACCTAACACCAATTTTTTCTGTATTTTTTCAAACTCAACAGGGGAGACATTTCCTAAGAAACTGTGTCTCCTCTCTTTATTATAAAATTCTATGTAATCAAATACCATTGCCTTCATATACCTTTTAGTTACTAAACCTTCTACATAAATCATCTCTTTCTTCAAAGAAGCATGAAAGGATTCTATTACTGCATTATCATAACAGTTCCCACGTCTACTCATAGATTGGATTAATCCTAGCTTCTTTACAAGGTTAGAGTACTCCCTACTCGAATATTGCGATCCTTGATCACTATGAATTATCAGTTCTTCCTCTGGTTCCTCCAGTAAAAATGACCTTGTTAAAGTATCTATTACTAACTCACTAGTCATGCGCTTACCTATATCGTAGGCGATAATCCTTCTAGAAAAAAGATCCATAATTGTGCTTAAATATAGCCAACCTTCGCTTGTCCAAATATATGTGATATCTGTAACCCAGACCTCATTTTTTCTACCTACTTTGAATTTTCTTTTTACAATATTTCCTGTGATATTTTCTCTTTTACTCTTTTCATTTCCTGTTTTAAACTTCTTGGTAGAATTAACTGATATATCATTTTCTTTCATTATTCTATTTATTCGTCTTTCGCTTGTTATTATGCCATATTCATCTTTGAGCTCAACCTTTAGTCTAGGGGCTCCATAGCTCCTCTTATGTCTGTTCTTTCTGACCTCTAGAATACTATCTAGAATCCCTTGATCCTTTTTCTTTCTCTCAGTAGTTTTGTTATTCTGAAACTTATTAAAACCACTTCGAGAGACTTCTAGGGCTCTACATATCTGAGATATAGAATGAACATTTCTGTGTATTTCAACGAAGATAAAGAGTTCCCTCTTAGTTATCTTTTTTTCCTTGAGAATATGGCTGTAGCCTTTTTTAAGATCTCTATATCCTCTTCTTTTTCCTTAAGTAGATTTTTCAACCTGATAATTTCTTTGTCTTGAGCGCTTAACTCCATGTCCTTCTTAGGACCTCCAAAGTATTTCTTTTCCCAGGCAGCAACAGTATTAGTGGTAATACCGTATTCATTTGATAGCTCTACCTTTGTTTTTATTTTAAGGAAAGAAAGCTCAGCGATTTGCTTCTGTTTCTCCTCTGAAAATCTTGCATATCTTCTTTTTTCTTCCATCATAGCCACTCCTAAATATGTTTATTTTTTATTATATATTTTTGAGTGCTAAACTGTCTACTAAACCATCATAACACCACTAATTTTTATATATAAATTTCTTTAAGTGCTATTTTTTAAGTAAGTAGCAACTTGGGTTAATATATAAAAAATATTCTAAAAGAATAATTGCTAAAAATAAAACAGAATTACTCTTGGCTACTCCACCATCCCCTATAATAATCTACATCTACATGAAAATAATATACAGAACATAACTTGGGCGGATACTGACCCACAATATATCCCTCGACCATAAACATAGCCTCGTTTCCAACTGTGGACTGCTTATTGAAAGGATAATATGAACTTAAAATACTAACAACAGGTGACGCAGGTTCATCTGACTCAATCTGTGCCATTAATTTTGCAAGGTCTTCTTCTTTGATCCATGTTTTTGAATCAACCGGTTCTACCACAACTGGATTATCCGGGTTGATAGCTAAACTTTTCAAATAATCAATCGGATCAATATCTGTAATTTTTTCAGAAAGTAAAACAGAATTTTCACTGCTTTCTTTTGATTTAATTGCTCTGTCATTTTTTACTGTCATACACGAAACTAAGAATGAAGAGATGATGACAGATAATAAAAATTTTTTCATAACTGATCTCCTAGGGAATTCAAAAGATATTAAATATTGAAAATTTAAATATGGCTGTGCGAACGCTTTTTTCTGTGCAATTTTAATTTTTCTCTGTGCGCCTCATCTTTTAAAACTCTGTGACCTCTGTGGCCAAGGGTTTTTTATCGTTTTTCTGTTTATAACAATATTTTTTTCTTTCATTAGTGTCAATTCGTGACGAAATCTTCTAATCATTTTTTTCATAAATTTTAACCCCTACCCTAAAACAAATATATCTCATACAACATAATTTTGCAAAAGATAAAAGATTTTACTATTTTTCACAAAAGCATTGACGAAAACATATTAGGAATGTATAATTTGTATGAAAAGTATGAATTATATGAAAAGGAGGAGTTATGCTGGAATTCAAAGATGGAAAATGTATCTGTGGGACAGTAACTGTAGGAGAAAGAGGTCAGATAGTTATCCCAAAGAAGGCCAGAGACTATTTTGATATACAGCCTGGAGACCAGTTGGTGGTTTTAGGGGACAAGAGTAAGGGAATTACCGTTTTTAAGGCCGGGGATTTAAAGGAATTTGCAAATTTTATATTAAATAACGCCAATGATGAATAGACCGACAAAGGGGGAAAAAAAATGAAAATATTAATAGTAGGTGGTGTCGCAGGGGGGGCTTCTGCTGCTGCGAGGCTTAGAAGAATAAATGAAGATGCAGAGATTGTAATGTTTGAAAGAGGGGAATATATCTCCTTTGCAAACTGTGGACTGCCTTATCATATCGGTGGGGTTATAAAAGAAAGAGATAACCTCCTTGTTCAGACAATCGAGGGAATGAAAACTAGATTCAACATCGATGTAAAAATAAAGACAGAAATAACAAAAATAGACAAAGAAAATAAAAAAGTCTACGCCAAGAATTTAAAAACAGGAGAAACCTTTGAAGAGAGCTATGACAGACTTCTTTTGTCACCAGGGGCAGCGCCATTTATACCTCCTATTCCAGGGGTAAACTCTCCAAATATTTTCTCTCTGAGAAACATGAACGATATGGACAGTATCATTAGTCATATCGAAAAAAATAGTGTGAAAAGAGCTGTTGTGGTAGGTGCCGGATTTATCGGTATAGAGGTTGCGGAAAATCTCCTTGAAAGGGATATAGAGGTCTCTATATTAGAAAAAGCTCCCCAGGTTCTCACCATGGTAGATGAAGAAATAGCTGCTCAGGTGCATCAAAACATAAAGGATAAAGAGGTTGAACTTTATCTAGAGGACGGCGTTACCCAGTTTGAGGATATAGAGGGTAAGACAGTTGTAAAATTAGAAAGCGGAAAAAAAATCACCGCAGACATGGTGGTAATGGCTATAGGGGTAAAACCAGAAAATGACCTGGCAAAAGAAGCTGGCCTTGAAACAGGAAAAAAAGGCGGAGTCACAGTAAATAAGTATCTTCAAACTTCTGATGAAAATATCTATGCTGTGGGAGATGCTATAGAGGTAAAACACTATCTAAGCGGTGAAGAATCCATTATTCCTCTGGCATGGCCTGCTAACAGACAGGGTCGTATAGTGGCTGACAATATGCTAGGAATAAACTTAAAGGCATATAACGGATCACTGGGAACGTCTATAATTAAGGCTTTTGATACCACTGTTGCTGCTACAGGTCTGAATGAAAGATATCTCAAAAATGCCGGTACAGAGTATATGGTGGCAACTGTAAACAGAAACAGTCATGCCAGTTATTACCCAGGAGGGGTTCCAATCACCCTAAAACTGATATTTACAAAGGATGGAGATATCTTAGGGGCACAAGGGTTAGGATGTAAAGGAGTAGACAAGAGAATAGATGTCATAGCCACTGCAATCAAAGGTAAAATGAAAGTCTGGGATCTTCAGGACCTGGAATTGGCCTATGCACCTCCTTACAACTCTGCAAAAGATCCGGTAAATATTCTAGGCTACGTGGCTGAAAATATGATAAATGGTGAAGTGGAAACAATAAGCTATTTCCAGATAGAAGATTATCTAAAAAACAACAACGCCCAGCTTCTTGATATAAGAACAAAAGATGAAAATGAGTTGGGATCTATCCCAAATTCTACGCATATCGACCTTGCAGAACTACGTGATAACTTGTCTAAGCTGGATAAAGATAAAGAGTATCTTGTCTACTGTCAGGTTGGCCTTCGAGGTTATATAGCGTACAGGATGCTCGTACAGCACGGGTTCAAGGCAAAGAACCTCGACGGTGGTTATAAACTCTGGCAATATACTGTAATGGATCAAAGCAACAGAGATGTATTCGAAAAAATAAATGACTTTAAGCATAAGGAGGCTTCCTGCTGCGGAACAGTCTCAGAACTTATAGATGAGGAGAGAGAGATGAATAAGATTATAGAGGTTGATGCCTGTGGACTCCAGTGTCCAGGACCTATTCTAAAAACAAAAAAAACCATGGAAACCATCAAAGATGGAGAAGTCCTATCGATAAAATCAACAGATACCGGATTTAAAAAGGATATAGCTACCTGGGCAGAAAAGACTGGAAACAAGCTTCTAGACGTCCAGTTGGAAAATGGTATAGTTACTGCCCATGTAAAAAAAGGAAGTGAATCAAAAAATCTAACCCCTATAGCAGAAAAAGATACCCAGACTATGGTAGTCTTCAGCGGAGATCTAGACAAAATCCTGGCAAGTTTTATTATCGCAAACGGTGCCTTGGCAATGGGTAAAAAAGTAAGCATGTTTTTTACTTTCTGGGGATTAAATGCTTTAAGAAAGGAAAATTATACAAATAAAAACAAGGGTGTTATAGACAAGATGTTTGGAATGATGATGCCAAAGGGTGTCAATAAACTAAAACTTTCTAAAATGAACATGGGTGGAATGGGAACAGCCATGATGAAATATGTCATGAAAGAAAAAAATGTAGATTCATTAGAAAAACTAATGAAAACCTACCTTGAAAATGGTGGAAAGATTACTGCCTGTACTATGTCTATGGATGTCATGGGAATAGCCAAAGAGGAGCTCATAGATGAAATAGATTATGGAGGAGTAGCCTCATATCTCGGAGATTCTCAAGAATCATATTCAAATCTCTTTATATAACAAAAATAATAGTGGTCTTATTACAAATCAAAATATAATAACTCCAAGACAGTAAACTCTCTCTATATAGTTTATTGTCCTTTTAATTTTCATATAGACTCATGACTTTATTTTAAGCTTTTTATTTTCAGTTATTTTTTTGCTAAAAAATAATTTCCACAAAAAAACCTTTTAAAAATGATTATATTTTTAGAAGGTTTTTTTGTGGAAATTCAGAATAGCTGAATAACCAATCTGCTTTAATGCAAATGAAAACTCATGGGGGAGGAGCAAACATGTATAAAAAATTTATAATCTTAACAGTATTTTTATTAATAAGTCTTGGTATAGAGGCTGCCTGGACTGAGACAATATTAAATAAAAAAACAGGCGAAACCGTCATTCTTTCTGTAACAGAAGGTATAGATATGACAACCACATCTTCATCGGGCTCTGACAGCAGCTCTACCAATTCTAATGATTCTAATTCATCATCAGATGATTCCAGTAGTTCATCTGGTTCTGATAGTAGCTCTAATACTTCTAATGATTCTAATTCATCATCAGATGATTCCAGTAGTTCCTCTAGTTCTGATAGCAGCTCTAATACTTCTAATGATTCTAATTCATCATCAGATGATTCCAGTAGTTCCTCTAGTTCTGATAGCAGCTCTAATACTTCTAATGATTCTAATTCATCATCAGATGATTCCAGTAGTTCCTCTAGTTCTGATAGCAGCTCTAATACTTCTAATGATTCTAATTCATCATCAGATGATTCCAGTAGTTCCTCTAGTTCTGATAGCAGCTCTAATACTTCTAATGATTCTAATTCATCATCAGATGATTCCAGTAGTTCCTCTAGTTCTGATAGCAGCTCTAATACTTCTAATAATTCTATTTCATCATCAAGCAATAGTATTAGTTCTACTTTCAGTGATATCTCCACAAGTGAAGCACAAAATAGAACTTCCCTAAATGCTTCAAACAGCTCTATTACTAATTTGGATGGTATCGAACTCTTTGTTGATTTAGAGGTATTAAATTTAGAAAACAATGAGATACAGTCTCTGGATGGTATCGAAAACCTCACAAATTTAAAAAGACTTTATCTAAGAGGAAATCCTCTTACAGCATCTGATTTAGAAATACTTTTAAAATTAAAAAATCTCCAATTTTTGAGTTTTTCCAATGTCCCAGGAAACTATCTAGATGTTCTCTATGTATTTATCCCAGATAAAAACCTTAAGTCATCAGTCTGGGAAAATATCCAAACTTTTTCTGAATATACTTCTACTGCAGATAAAATAACCTTTGAAGATGCAGAAAAAATTACAGAACTTTATTGCAAAGGAAAAGATATAAAAAACTTGAGAGGAATCGAGAATTTTATAAATCTTGAAATATTAGACTTAGAGGAAAACATGATCAGAACCCTCTATAAAATAGATTTTTCCAAGTTACATAAATTGGAGTACTTAAATATAGCCGGTAACGAAATATATTCTCTTGAAAAGTTTGAGGAATTTCTTCCAGTCCCAGATAAAGAGCTTGATATTTATTTTCAGAAAGATGATTATACTAACCCTGTAATATCTTCTTCTAGTTTTCCTAATGTTATCAAAAAAATTAAAAGAAAATTCAATAACAAAATTCAACTCATAATATAAGTTGAAATGCTTTTGTACATCCTAAATATAATATCCTTATAATTTCTAAAATTTAATCATAATTCTCTAAAATAAAAAAATGCACCTATGTACGGAGAGATTTCTCCATCAAGGTGCATTTTATATCTATATTTAGAATATTAACTCTACAACAGATAATATTCCTATAAACCACATTGTAGGTTTTATTTTTTTCAGATCCCCTGAGAAAATAGAAACAGCCACATAAGATATAAATCCAAAAGCTATTCCAGTGGATATACTATAAGTCAATGGCATAAGTATAATTGTAAGGAAGCTTGGTATGGCAACTTCTATATCATGAAAATCTATATCTAGAAGGTTCTTGAACATATATATTCCTACAAGTATAAGTGCCGGTGCAGTTGCAAAAGCCGGTACAATCCCTATAAGAGGAGCAAAGAATAAGGCCACAATGAATAAAACTGCAGTAGTTATAGCAGTAAGTCCCGTTCTTCCTCCCTCGGCAATTCCAGATGCAGACTCTACATAGGTTGTGGTTGTAGATGTCCCTAAAAGAGAACCTATAACTGTGGCCATGGCATCTGCTTCAAGTAATTTACTTACATTTTGGATTTTACCTTTTTCATCTATCATCTCAGCTTCATGTGCACATGCCATTATCGTTCCTACAGAATCAAATAAATCTACGAACATGAAAGAGAAAATAGTACCAAATAATGATATCTTAAGTGCTCCTAGTATATTTAACTTAAATGCTATCGGTGCTATACTCGGTGGCATTGCTATCACGCTACTAGGTAATGCTACTTCTTTGAAGACAATTCCCAATACCGTAGTTACAATTATTCCTACCAGTATCCCACCTTTTACTCTTTTCATCTCAAGATAACCCATTACAGCCAAACCTATAAGACCAAGAAGTACAGGTAGATTAAGCTCTCCAAGTCCAACTAAAGTAGCAGGATTACTAACAATAAGCCCCATATTCTGCATACCTATAAAGGCTATGAAAAGACCTATCCCCGCTCCTACAGCAAGTCTTAACTGTGACGGTATTGCATCAATTATTTTTTCTCTGAAACCGGTAAATGTCAAAATAAGAAATATTATTCCAGAAATAAATACTACTCCCAAGGCCTCTTGCCAAGTGGCCCCGTGTCCCATAACAAGTGTATAGGTAAAAAATGCATTGAGCCCCATTCCTGGTGCCATAGCAAAGGGTACATTTACCCATAGTCCAGCAAAAGCCGTACCGATAAAGGCCGCTAAACAAGTCACAGTGATAAGGGCGCCCTTATCCATCCCAGCAGCACTTAATATTGCCGGATTAACAAAAATAATATAGGCCATAGTAAGAAAAGTAGTTATTCCTGCTACTACCTCCTGTCTCACATTTGTTCCGTGTTCTTTCAACTTAAAAAATTTCTCCATTTTACCAAAACCCTCCTAAAGTTAAAAAATAAAAAAAGCCCTTTGTTAAAGGGCCACCTGGAATGGTTAAAAAACCAAAAGTATATGGCCATAGTAAGTCGTTTACGGCGACTTGTAGAGACTCTTCACCTTATTAGAAGATTATATGGAGATTTCACAATTTTTTCACTTTATATTATTATAAGATTAGTTATATTGTCAAGTTATATTTGATAGAATTTGCTGTTCAGATAATTTACATAGCTTTGCGTTATGGTAAAAATATATATATGGAAATTTATAAAGACCTGTATTTTCTAGTTCTAGAAGGTGGACCATCCACTGAATTCCTGAAATCTATAGAGAAAATATTTCACATAGGACTCATCTGCTTTTTCCTCGTAGGGAAGAGTATATTCACCCCCTATATTTCCCCACATATTATCAAAATAAACATTCACCGCCAATGAGAGTTCATTTTTTTTAGAGGCCTCTAACATCAGGTCTGTCTCTAAATTGTATCCCTGTATGTTTCTCTTGGTGAAGTTAGCCGATCCCCCTATAATAGCCACTTCATCTTTTTTGTTACTGATTATGAATTTGGAATGAAATTGCTCTCCCGATGTTTTATACCACCTGACCTCTATATTTTCACCACCTTTTTTAGTGAGCTCCCAGGCCACCAACCTGTTGGGTATTCCATTTTTATGCCTTCCAAAAGCCTCTATATTCGCATCTAATATTATTTTTATCTTTACTCCTCGTTCTCCTGCATTTATTAGCTCCCTTATTATCCTCCTGTCACCTAGATAGAATATACCTATTTTTATCTCGTCTCCCGATTCAGACGCTTTTATCAGATTCTCTATATTTTCACCTATCATTTTCTCTGTCAGGAGAGCTACCTTTATCTCACCGCCTTTCACTTCTGGATTTTGTATCTCAAGAGAGATATCTTCACCTGAAAAACTCGCCACATCTATCTCGCTGGTGAGAATCTCCTTTATAACAGGCCCCTCCACACCAAAGCCTATATTTGAGTGATATCCGCTGGCATCGTGGAAATTCATAGAGGCCACCAGGGCTTTTTTTTCACTTACTACTACCTTCCTGTGATTTGCCTTTAGATTGAGAAGCTTTAAATACCCCCTCACTGTGACTTTGGGAGCATCTTCAGAAAATGGATTTTTCACCCAGCCTATCCCTCCTGTTCCAAACCATTTAAAAACTGTCCTCCAGAGTATTGAGTAAGTTATGTTAGAGTCTCTCACCTTGGTCATGTCTGTTTCTATTATTTTTATCCCAGCTTTTCTAAGTACCTGAAATTCCCATATATCATATACCTTGTAAAAGGTGTTTATTTCATCTGTTATGAGGTAGACCTCAAGCCCCTCTTTCTTTTTTTCTATTAGTTTCTCTGTTACTTTCTTTGTTATCTCTGGAAATTCTTTATCTTTGTCATATATACTGTTGTAAAGAAACATATCTACAACTATAAAGTCTTCTGCACTGTCAATAATGTCCAAAGCATAGTCTAGTATCTCCTGCTCTACATGCCTTTCTCCGTCTTTCATATAGGTCATATCTTTAAGAAAATCAACTTTCTCTGTGTAATAGGGAGTGCCTTTTATTGATGTCCCCTTTGGAACCCTCGTGCATCCCATAATCATTATAAGTAATATAATATAAATTATATTTGATTTTTTCATAATTTCCATAAAAATTCCCCCTGAAAAGCTATTCAAAATCCATCTTTCTATCCTTTTTTATTCCCTGTGTCAAGTTTTCCAAAATCTTTTCTGCATCTTTTAATTAATACTTTTTTCAGAACTCAGTTGACTTTTATTCTGCTTTAGGCTACACTAATAAAAAATGACTAAAAAACTAAAACAGTCAGGAGGTTTGATGGACGATAAGAAAACTAAAATTTTAGAGAAGGCCAAGGAATTGTTTTTAATATATGGAGTTAAAAAGACAACCGTTGATGAAATAGCAAAAGCTGCCGGCGTCGGAAAAGGTACTGTATATCTTTATTTTACATCAAAAGGAGATATAGTTTCAGATTTAGCTGTTCAAGAGGCAAATAGTATCGCATCTCAACTTAACGATGTTATCGAAAAAGAAAATAGTGCAGAGGAAAAACTGAGAGTATTTATAAAATCATTCATATTAAACTGTCATGACTTTGTCAATTCAAATAGACATGCAGCTGATATATTTGATGTTATAAGACAGCACAGAAGTAAGTGTGAAATTAATGATCAGAGTTATGAAGGGGAGATGGCAGAAATTACAAAGATTTCGTCGGAAATCTTATTAGCAGGAAAAGAGAAAGATGCCTTTATATTTGATGATCTTTTAGAGCTAATTGGTAATATGTCTTTTGCTCTTCAAAGTTATTTCCCCCCTTTTTCAAACTCTCTTTCAAGAGAGGAATTAGATAAAAAAAGTGATTATATAATAGATATAATTATAAAAGGCCTAAAGCAGTAATCAATAAATCCGACTTATTAATAATTTTAATAAAGTCGGAAATTTTTCACATCTTTCTGACCAAAAAACCAAAACAGTTCTGAGGTATTAGATTAAAATAAATTAAAGGAGTTTATTTAAAAATGAAAATATTATATTTTACAGCAACTGGTAATAGCCTCTATATTTCAAAAGCATTGGGGGGAGAATTATTATCTATACCTCAAATGGTTAAAGAGGAAAAATTTGAATTTACTGACGAAAAAATTGGAATTGTATTTCCAGTTTACGGGTGGGGAGTTCCATCGTATATCGTAGATTTTTTAAGAAAAGCAAAATTTGATACTGACTACCTTTTTGCCGTTCCCACTTATGGTGTTTATTCTGGTGCAGTAGCTAATCACTTAACAGACATCAGCAAAAATACAGGGTATGAATTTTCTTATATTAATCCGATAAAAATGGTGGATAACTATCTCCCTGGATTCGATATGAAAAAGGAAGCTGCAAATAAAGGAAAAAAAGGAACTGAAGAAAACTTGATAACTATCAAAGCTGATGTTGCAAGCTCTAAAAAATGGATAAAAGCTGAAAACTTCTTACAAAAAGGAGCCTTCAATATTATGCACAAGAGAAAAAAACCCTTTAGTAAAAAACAGTTAAAAATTCATACTTATGGTGAAGGGATTGAAAACTACGTTTATACAGATGAAAATTGTACGGGATGTGGACTTTGTGCAAAAGTATGTCCAGTTGATAATATCATAGTAGATAAGGAGAATAAAAAGATAGCATTGCAAGACAAGTGCTTTGGGTGCTTCGCTTGCATACAAAACTGTCCCTCAAGAGCTATTCATATCAGAGGTGAAGTAAACGGAAATAGATATCGTCATCACCATATCAGAGTAAGTGAAATTATAGAGGCCAATAGCTAAAAATAAAAAATATTTAGAAAGCAAGGTGATTAAACAATGAATATCCAAAACAAATACGGGGCAAAGGGATGGACGCCGGAGCAAATCGGATCCCTCTCAGGTAAGACATATGTTATAACTGGTGCCACCTCTGGAGCAGGATTTGAAGCAACTAAAATATTACTGTCTAAGGGTGCAAAAGTTGTGATGATGAACCGTAACGTTAATAAATCAAATGCGGCTATCGCCACTATAAAACAGGAATTTGGAAATAATACTGATGTGAGCTTTGTGCAAATGGATTTAGAAATGCTGGATTCTGTACGTGAAGCAGCGGCTGAGATACTAGAGAAAGTTCCTCATATCAGCTCACTTATCTGCAACGCAGCTATTGCACAGGTAGCTAAACAGAAGTTCACCGCCGACGGATTTGAAAGCCAGCTAGGAGTAAATCACTACGGACATTTTCTTCTGTGTGGATTGCTTTTCGACAGAGTAGAAGAGTCTAATGGGCGTATCGTGGTCGTTGGCAGTAATGCCTATAAAATGGGACTGAAGAGAATTAAGTTCGAAGATCTTAATTTCGATAAAAATTACACTGCTTGGAACTCTTATGCTCAGAGTAAACTTGCACAGATGATGTTTGCCTACGAATTACAGCGTCGGATCAAAGCATCGAATAAGAGCGTCCAGGTTCAAGTTTGCCATCCAGGGGCGTCACGAACCAATTTACTCAATGACACAGCTAGTTCTTTCAATAAGATTTTGTGGTTTGTACTTTCTCGTATTATCGCACAATCAGCTGAAAGAGGCTCATGACCAGAAGTTATGTGTGCAACGGAAGAGGGGTTGGAACCGGAAAGGCTGTATGGCCCTACAAAGCGATCTGAAATGGTGGGCCCTGTCGCCGAGTGTCTTTTGGACGAGATAGCTCTAGATCGAGAAATGGCTGCTAAATTGTGGACGATTTCCGAGGAAAATACGTCTCTTAACTGGCCGCTGTAGTTAATAAAAATCCTAGTTGACCAACTAAAAGTATTTTTAGGATAATTTAGGCTATTGCAAAAGTTTTAATGCTGCAATAGCCTTTTATGTCTCTAACAACAATATTTTTAACATTTATTCTTTATACTGATTCTCCCTGAAGACCTTTCCAGATGATAGATCCATCGGATATTAAAAGGCCTTTCCCTGTTTTCTTCTGAAAATAAATACCACTCTCTAATCCAGCCTCTATACAAAAGTTTTCTTTCTGCTGAAATCTTAAAGGGATGTATTTCCACACCTTCCCTTGTAAACAAAATTTCCTCCTGGTTTAAATAAACAAATTTTATTTTCTCTTTTTTATCTATACTCTCCCTCAAAAAATCCAGTTTGTATGAAAGCAGATTTTTTTCTACCTCCTTTATCCTTTTGGAAGAATAGTAAAGATGACTTTTTACTCCGAGATTTTCTAGCCTTATAAGTTCATACTTTTTGTAATACTCATCTGGAAGAGTGTCTCCCTTCTTTCTATTGCACTTTTCACACAAAACCACTGCATTTAAACCTGCTTCCTTATCCTTTAAGGGATAACCCTTAGAAATTGGAATGTGATGGTCTATTGATAAATGCTCTGTACTACTGCATTTAAAACACTTATTTTCAAAGATACCGTAAAGTTTAAGCTTTTCAGAATCTGTCAGCTTGTCGTCAAAAAATACTTTTATCTCTTTTCTCTTTATGTTATCGAAATTTATTTTCTCAGAACCTAGAATCCCTCCATCTTTTTTATCTCCATAAGGAGATTTAGACTTTCTTGTAAAAATAAAAATTATTATAAAAACTGCCATCCAGAAAAAAATAACATTTATCATAAAACCTCCCCTGAAATATACCTCAATATTGCCAAGGCAATTAATAAAATATTCAAAAGTGCTTTAGTTTATCCTTTTAATATTCTTGTCCAAAAAATTAGGACTAAAGTACCAAACTTAATATTTTTTCAAATTTTCTTTGACAATTAGAATAAAATACTATAGAATGACTTCGATAAATAAAATTTAATAAAGTCGGACGAAGGTATAGGGAGAGAGCTGATTAATCAGCCACCGAAGGAGTAAAACTCTCAGGTAAAAGGACCTATTCTGGACGAGCCTCTGGAGAGAACTGTTTAGTCAGTCGCCGAAGGAGTAATACTCTCAGGTACAATGGACAGAGGAAAACAATCACTTGTTTTCTAGAGGCTGCATTTTTTGTAGCCTTTTTTTATATCTCATCCGGATTTTTTGTTGGTCGTAAAATATTTATTATAGATAATTTTAGGGGGGATAAAGATGGAAAGAACATTTGCGAGTGATAATTTTAGTGGGGTAGACCCAAAGATTATGGAAAAACTTATGGAGGCAAACCAAGGACATGCTTTTGCCTATGGTATGGATCCTCTAACTATAAAAGCAAAAGAAAAATTTAAAGAGATTTTTGGAGATGTAGAGGTATTTTTCGTATTCAATGGAACCGGGTGTAACGTACTGGCACTAGAGGCTATGAAAGGAAGAGCTACCTGTGTTCTATGCCCTGATACAGCTCATATATTTCAGGACGAAGCTGGTGCACCTTCGAAAATAACTGGGATGCAACTTCTGCCTGTTCCATCTGAAGATGGAAAATTCAGTATAAAAGCTGCTGAAAAATTCCTGTCTTTTAAGGGCGCCATTCATAAACCTGAGGCTCATATAATATCTATAACTCAGGCTACAGAGCTTGGAACTGTATACACTCCTGCAGAGATAAAAAATATTTCTGCCTTTGCAAAAAGAAACAACATGCTTCTGCACATGGACGGAACTAGACTTTCTAATGCTGCTGCAGCCTTAGGATGCTCTTTAAAAGAGATGACTGCCGACTGTGGTGTAGACGTGCTGTCTTTTGGAGGTACAAAAAACGGTCTTATGTTTGGAGAGGCTATCGTATTTTTCAACAAAGAGTTAGCAAAGGACTTCTTTAGACTTCGTAAACAAAATCTTCAGCTTCACTCAAAAATGAGATTTATATCTGCCCAGTATCTTGGACTTTTAGAGGATAATTTATGGCATACAAATGCATCTAAAGCCAACAGTATGGCAAAGTACCTCAAGAAAAAACTTGTAAATCTAGGTGTGGAAGTGACAAATGATGTCATGGCAAATATTGTCTTTGCTAAGATCCCTATGGATGCAGTTGAAGAGATGCAGGAATTTTCATACTTTTACCTATGGAATGAATACAAAAAAGAATCAAGATTTGTAATGTCATTTGATATAACAGAAGAGGATATCGATATTTTTGTGGATAAATTAGAGGATGTGTTAAAAAAACAAAGTATATATTTGTCTGAAGGGACGTGCTGTGCTTCGTAAAACAAAAAGGCATCGACCTTCCCTGAAAAACTAATTTTTACGGAGGGATAAAAATGACTTTTGACTTTGACCTCATTGTTATAGGAGCAGGGGCAGCAGGACTAACATGCGCTATCACTGCAAAGGGTTTTGGCAAATCAGTACTTCTCATAGAAAAAAACAGAACTGGTGGGGAATGTACCTGGTCAGGCTGTGTTCCTAGTAAAGCCCTTATAAATATTTCAAAAGAGATAAATTCAGCCAGAAAGTACTGTGACTTTGTACCTGATACAAGAAAAATAATGAAAGATGTAAAAAAAGTAATTGAGGATGTCTATTCTCATGAGACTCCCGAAGTCCTTGAAAAAACTGGAATTAATTTTCTAGAGGGAGAGGCTGAATTTACAGAAAATAAAACTATAAAAATAGGGGAGAATACCTTTAGCGGTAAGAGTATTATTATTGCAACAGGGTCTTCTCCCTTTGTGCCCCCTATACCTGGTATAAATACTGTGGAATATCTTACAAATGAATCTTTATTCCTCCTTGAAGAAATTCCGAAATCCATGATCATCCTAGGCGGTGGGGCTATTGGAGTGGAAATGGCCCAGGCTTTAAACCGTATCGGAGTTGAAGTTCATCTAGTGGAGATGTTAGATAATATTCTCTTTAGGGAGGACCAGGAGTTTGCACACATCTTAAGGGAAAAACTAATAGACGAAGGAGTCAATATACACATTAAAACAAAGGCTGTGGAAGTTAAAAAAAACAATAACACTATAATCCTCACTGTGGAAAAAGATGGACAAAAAAGTGAACTATCTGCAGAATCTATGCTAGTGGCTGTAGGGAGAAAACCTTCGACAGCATCTCTAAAGCTTGAAAATGCAGGTATAGAATATAACAAAAAGGGTATAGAGGTGGATAAACATCTAGAGACAAACATCCACAACATATATGCTGTAGGAGACGTTGTAGGCCCATATCAGTTTTCGCATATGGCCAATTATCAAGGTATAATTGCGGTGCAAAACGCCCTTACACCTCTTAAAAAGTCCATAGACTACTCTAATGTAGCCTGGACAACATTCACCCAGCCTGAGCTTGCCAGTGCAGGTATGAGTGAGAAAGAAGCCCGTGAAAAACATGACAATATTCATATCTATTCTTTGAAAAGAGATGAATTGGACAGGGCAAAGACAAAAAAAGATGATATTTTTAATGTTAAAATTATCTGTGATCACAAGAAAAAGATTTTGGGAGCTCAGATTTTGGCTGACAGGGCAGGAGAACTGATATGCGAGATACAGGCCATGAAATCAAACGGTCTCTCTCTAGATAAACTTGCCGGGGTAATTCATCCATATCCCACATATGCAGAGGCTTTTAGTAAACTGGGCAAAAAAGCTTATGTAGATAAATTGATGGATAATCCAGTTGTAAGCCTTATAAAGTCCATAAAACATTAGACAAATAAAAACCCCTCCTAACTAGGAGGGGTTTTTATTTATTAATATTTTTCTTCATTTAACTTTTCAGGTTCACCCTTTAAAATTTCATTCTCTGTTTCTGGATTTTCTGACCATTCTTTCCATCCGCCTTCATAAAGAGATACTTTATCTAATCCCATAGCATCTGCATAAAAAAGAACTTCACTGGCTCTCCAGCCTGTACCGCAGTAAAATGCGATATTTTTATCAGTATTTATTTTCAGATCTTCCCACATCTCTAAGATTTCATTGTATGGTCTCATATAAGTCCCATACTCTGCACGGTAATCTTCTAGATGCCAAGGGTCAGATCCACCCATACCCCATTTGTCCCCTCTTATTCTTCCTCTCGGTTTTATATAATCGTAACCACTGGTTTTTCCTATATATTCCTTCCAGCTTCTGATACTTACAAGGTCGCTTTGATCGCTTTTCAAATAATTTTCAGCTTCAGGTAAATCTATTATAATATCTGGATTTCCTGGAACTTCTGTACCAAAATCATCTACAGGTTGAGGATATTCTATACCCTCTTCTGTAGAGTATCCGGCTTCCTGCCAGGCTTTCCATCCTCCATTTACAACTCTCACATCTTCAACACCGGCATACTTGCATATTATAGCAAATCTCGCCGCCGGCATAGGGTCCTCACCATAAACAATTACCAGAGTTTCCTTTGTTATTCCTAATTTTTCAAGCTCGGCTTTTATATTTTCGTCACTTACTCTATTCCATAGAGGCCCAACTTCAAACCAACCTGTATGAACATAATAAGAACCTGGAATATGTCCATTTTTATGAAATTTACCCTTTTTTCCCCATCCTGCATTAATGACCTTTACAGGTCTTCCGTCATATTCAGGAACTTCTTTACCTTCTAGGAGTTTTTTTACCCAACTCACAGGCACAAGAGATTCATATTTTGGAAGTTTTTCGATGGAATTTTTTTTCTCAGTCCATTCTTTTATTCCTTTTTCATATACATATACATTGTATCCCTTATCAGAAAGTACCTCTGACATACTTATATCGTCACCGTATAAGATTATCTCATTATCTTTTGTTATTCCCTTTCTATCAAGAAAATCCTCTATATCTCCGTGCTCTAGAGAACTAGCAGGAAGATTGTAGGCCCCGGAAATATGACCCTGTATCCCTGTTTCTTTGATGTCCCAGCCATTATATTCATCATAACTTCTGGTGTCGATAAGCACTGTGTTTTGGTTTTTTAAGCTTTTCTTCACCTTTCTTGTGGATAAAACCTCAATTTTTTTTGAGACTTCTCCTGGATTTTCAGACTTATTGCTACATCCTATAACAAAAAGCATTACTGAAAGTACTAGTAGTATTTTTTTCAATGTTATTCCTCCCTTAAAGATTAATTATATTAATATTTTTATTACTCTGTTAATTTTTATCAAACTTAAAAAAAAATATTGTCTATTCAATTTGATTAAATAAGGCTGCACTGATCATTGTATCATTTTTTTGTGTTTTGTCAATTAACATAGGGGCGTATCTCTTTTGTTCCAAGTACTAAGTTCAAAAGTATTTTTTATTTTCAGGAGGAATTTTTTATATGAAACTGTAAAATATAACAGGAAAGGCTACGGAGGTGAAAAGGACATGAAAATGTCTCAAGTTTTGGATTGTGATGCTGTCAACTGTATTTATAACAAGGATAAGAAATGTCATACTCTGGCTGTAAATATAGGGGATAAAGAGCCTCTATGCGATACTTTTATGACTGGAGCGTCAAAAGGTGGTTTTGACGATGTTATCGGTGGAGTAGGTTCTTGTAAAGTTTCAGAATGTTCTTTTAACAAGTCCTACGAATGTATGTCTACAGGTGTTCATATGTCTATTGTCGGTGACCATGTAGATTGTAAAACTTATCACAAAAAATAATCTTTGCCTTTCCTAAGCTAAAAAATGCTGTCTGATATTATTCAGACAGCATTTTGCTTTTTTCACCCAAAAGTTTTTGATAAATTTCTTTCTCAAGATCTAAAAGCTCTCCGGATTTTAAAATTCTGTTTTTTCTAGGTGTATTTATATCATAACTCTCAACTATATTCATAGGATCTTTATCTAAAATAAATATTCTGTCACCTATAAGCAGAGCTTCCTGTATATCATGGCTTATTATTACCATGGTTTTTGACTCATGGCTTATATTGTCAGATATTTCTTCTATAATTTTTAGTTTTAAAAGCATATCTAAAGACCTCAAGGCCTCGTCCATAAGAATAATTTCTCCACCGTGGTAAAAAGCCCTGGCTATAGATACCCTCTGTTTTTCCCCCCCGCTCAGATTCCTTGCAAGGGTTTTTGCCTTAGACTCCACATGAAATTTCTCCAAAACACCGTTTATATCTTTTTCCTGTGAGGATATCAGACTGAGGTTTTCCTCGACTGTAAGCCATGGAATGAGCCTGTCCTCCTGAAAAATATAACTGACCTTGCCGTCTATAAGAATCTTGCCCCTATACTCCTTGTCCAGTGAAGACAACATATTGAAAAGAGTGCTTTTCCCACATCCTGAAGACCCCAACAAAACAGAAACCTTATTTTTTTCAAAATTTATATTAAAATCTTTCATGATTACTTTAGAGTCATAATTTTTATAAATATTTTCTACTTTTATCATAGATATCTTCCCCACTTTATTTTTATAGCTTTACTAATGAGTTTTTCCAGTAAACCTGTGAGAATTATAAGATATATTGTCCATGCCAGCAGGGAGTCTGTCTCTATATTTATCCAGGCTGTATTCATTTCCCCCCCTATACCTCTTGGCAGACGACCTATAATCTCTGCTGTTGCCAAGACTTTCAAAGAAGAATTAGCAGTTATCTTTATCCCCCCCATGAGAGAAGAAAGCATAGAGGGCAGCATTATTTTTGAAAACACCTGTTTTTCCTCTATCCCGTAGGCCGAGGCCATTTCCAGCAGTTTTTCATCGGTGCTCATAAGACCGTTAAATGTATTTATTATTATCACTGGAAGTGTAAAGATACCCAGGATAAAATAAGGGATAATTTCAGAGGGAAACCAAAGTAAGGCCAAGAGAACCCATGATATAACAGGAGTAGACTGAAGTATGGTTATAAATGGCCATAAAAAACTTTTTACTGTGCTGTTTTTAAAAATAAGCATTCCACAGAGAATTCCCAACGATACTGAAACTGAATAAGCCATAAAAAATCTGTATAAGGTGATGCATGTTTCTGCAATACCTTTTCCAGTCAGTATATTATTTCTAAAAACATTTAGAATACTTATTGGAGAGGGCAAAATAAGAGGATCTAACTTCATAGAGATCCCCTGCCATACTATCAAAAGGAAAATTATTCCTTTAAAATTTTTACCAGGCATAAAATTCATCTCCAGGAAGTTTTATCCCCAAAGCATCTAGATAGTGCTCTACAGACTTTTTACATCCTGTATCTAAGGTGAGATTCATATATCTAACAGATTCTTCTAGGTCCCCTATACTTAGTTTCAAAGAAAATTCTTCGATTGCTCTTTCCAGAAGTTTTACTTCGTTTTTTCTTTCAAGAGCCTTTTTGTACTTCTCTATAATTTTGTCTACCTCTATAGGGTTTTCATCATATACTTTACCCATAACAAATATCCCTACCTGGGGAATCTCTTTTCCCTTCCATAGATCCTTTAGCTCTGTCACTCTTTTAAAATTTTTATTTTTAGAAAGAACCATTGTAGCCAGTGGTTCCGGAAGAACCAGGTTATCTATTTTTCCTGCCATGGCAAGTTTTGCAATCTCCCCTGAAGATCTATAACTTATATCAAGGGAAATGTTTTTCTTTTCCAGAATATTTTTCATAACTACATCTGGAGAAGATCCCTGTCCTCCTATATAAAGTTTCTTTCCCTCTAGATCCACTATTTTTTCTATATCCTTTGATAAAAAAGATAAAAGTCCCCTGCTTGTAATTCCTAAAAGTCTGATGTCTACCCCTTTATTATACAGTGTCGCCGCGACATTTACAGGAATTATATAAAGTTCACCTTTTTTTCTTATTATCTTTGGAACAACCTCTGTGGAGACATTTTGATAAAAGTTTATATTTATATCCTCTATAGCCAGCAACGGTATGCTAGGTGGTGCTTTAGGAGCATCTATTTCTAAACCCCATACAGCAAGTGACACAATCATAAAAACAGATGCAATTATTTTCTTCATGTTCTTCCCCCTGTTACAGTTATCTATTATTTTTGATTTAAGTTAAATTATTGAATTTACACAAACTTCCGTTACTTTTTCTTAATGAAAAGCACCCCAAGAGTGTTTCCTCCCTTCGGTCAGGGCATAACCAAAAATCAAGGCCTGTGAAAAATAAGCTAAATGCCTTCGGAAATCTAATAAGAATAATGAAACTCAGAAATTAAGTTTCTGAGAACCATAAAATATACTCGTATAACTCGTTATTTTATGGTCACTCGCTTCGCTCAGATAGTTGATTTTTTCTAGAGATTTCTCTCAGTCATTCTTAACGCTTATTTTGTCAATGCCAAAAGAATTTCAAAAGATTAAAAAAAAGTCATTTGAAAATTTTGAATTCCCCCTTTAAAAAATACCGTTAAGAAATCATCTTGTGAAATCCACTTTCATTGAAATAAGGAGGTTTACCGACTATATTTCAATAGAAAGTTAGTTCAGAAGGGATTTTAGGTATTTTTTAGGGGTGCCTTTTCTTTGGTTACTTTCTTTGGGCAAGCAAAGAAAGTAACACAGGTTTTGGATAAAGTCAGTAGTTTATAAAAACATCAAATCTCTATTTTTTCAAGTAAAGACTCTACTTCTTCCTCTATATAAACTGTCTCTAGAGTTTCTTCTGCCCAGGTATACTTGTCTTTTATCTTTCTCAAGGCATAAATCGCCACAGCTTTTACAATAGGTACCTCACTCCATACGGCAGAATTTAAAAATCTCAGATCATTTTCTCCAGCCTTGTTAAGATTATCAAGTATTTTACTGCACTGCTCACATATAAACATACACTGCTCAAACTGAGGCTCTTCATTTATCGGCGGTACCTCGTAAATTTTCAGACTTTCATTTTTAGCTTCACAAAGTTCGCAGCTTGATTTTGATCGTCTTGCCAGGTCTTTTCCAAAAAATAGTACCTTGCTTTTTCTTTCCCTGTCTCTATCTAAACCCTTTGCCATGTTTTGCCTCCTTGACAACTATATTTTTATTCTGTTGATAATATTTAAAATCAAAAATTTCTGAGTTTAAAATTCTAAAATTATTTATAAATTCATTATAACTTAAATTTTAAATTTTTGTGTTAAATTTATCTATAATTTTGATTCAATATATTGTTAAACTAAAAAAAACTTGAAAAAAAACAGATTCAACCTTATAATAAACATATGTTTATGTTGTAAACTTTATTGTTAGAGGAGGGCATATGACCGATCGTGAAAAAGATGTATTTGATCTCATAAATTCTAATCCTCTGGTATCTCAGGAAGAGATATCAGAAAGACTGAAAATTGCAAGATCCTCAGTAGCTGTACATATAAGTAATCTAATGAAAAAAGGATATATTTTGGGGAAGGGATATGTGTTAAAAGATGCACCCTATACTGCTGTTCTCGGAGGTGCAAATATAGATATAGAGGGAACTCCCATAGGAAGCCTTAAAATGAGAGATTCCAATCCGGGAATCGTAAATAAATCCTTTGGAGGAGTGGCAAGGAATATAGCAGAGAACATCTCCAAAATAGGAATAGACACCAAGCTTCTGACCCTTGTAGGAGATGACTCTCACGGAAATGATCTTTTAGATTACTGTCGTAAAAAGGGTATAGATACTTCTTATTCTCTCTCTCTTCAGGGAAAATCCACATCTACGTATATCTCTATACTAGATAAGAATAAAGATATGGCCGTAGCTATCTCCCATATGGATATAATGACTAAAATGGATATCTCTTTTATAACTAAAAGGGCTTCTGTGATTCAGGGTTCCTCTCTATGTGTTGTCGACACAAATATACCTTTTGAAACACTGGAATACATATTAAAAAACTTTATAAAAACAAAATTCATAGTAGACACAGTTTCATTGGAAAAATCCAAAAAAATAAAAAATCTACTACCATATATTGATACATTAAAGCCAAATAAAATAGAGGCCGAAGAACTGAGCGGAATAAACATAAACACAAAACAGGATGTAGAAAAAGCAGCAGAAATAATTGTTGAAAAAGGCGTCAAAAATATATTTATCTCCCTTGGAAAAGAGGGCGTTTATTATTTCAACGGTGGTGATAAAGGATTTATAAAACCTCCTGAAATCGAAGTCACAACAGCTACCGGAGCCGGAGATGCATTTATAGCCGGTGTGATTTACGGCAAATCCGAAAGAGAGAATATAAAAAAACAGGCAATTTACGGTGTCTCTGCTAGTATAGCAGTCCTCACCAATGGAAAAGACAGAGAAAACAATCTTAACATAGACAAGATTAATAAAATTTTTAAGGAGGTCAAAAGATGCAATTCTATGAAAAATATTTAGACATATCCCCGGAAATAGAAAAAGCTTTAGAAAAAGGTACGCCTGTGGTGGCGTTAGAATCCACAATCATATCACACGGAATGCCTTATCCGGAAAATGTAGAAACTGCTTTAAATGTTGAAAAGATAATAAGAGAAAACGGTGCTATTCCCGCTACCATAGCCATCTTAAACGGTAGACTCAAAGTAGGACTTTCCAAAGATGAGATTGATTTCCTTGGGAAAACAGGCTTAGATGCAGTAAAAACAAGCCGAAGGGATCTGCCTTTTATTATATCTAAGAAACTTACAGGAGCTACTACTGTGGCATCTACCATGATTATAGCATCTTTTGCAGGGATAAGAATCTTTGCAACTGGAGGTATAGGGGGGGTTCACAGGGGAGCTGAGACTACCTTTGACATATCGGCAGACCTTCAGGAACTTGCAAATACCAATGTGGCAGTCGTATGTGCCGGAGCCAAATCCATCCTTGATATTGGTCTTACTTTAGAATATCTTGAAACAAACGGTGTTCCTGTAGTAGGATATCAGACAGATGAACTCCCTGCTTTTTACACAAGAAAAAGTGGATTTAAAGTGGACTACAAGGTGGATAATCCAAAAGAGATCGCCCTGGCACTAAAAGCCAAATGGGAACTAGGACTAAATGGGGGGATGGTCATAGCAAACCCTATTCCAGAAGAGTACTCAATGGATAATAAGCTTATCACCCATGTAATAGAAAATGCCCTTATAGAAGCAGAAAAAAAGAATATAAAAGGTAAAGAATCTACTCCTTTCCTTCTTGCGAAAGTAAAAGAACTTACTGAAGGTAAATCTCTCGAATCAAATATACAACTTGTATACAACAACGCTAAATTAGCAGCTGAAATCTCAAAAGAATTAGCAGCTCTAAATCATGTTAAATACTAAAACACTCAAAAAGGCTGTCTCTAATGAGACAGCCTTTTCTATATTTAAATTCCCCCGAATTTTTTAACCCTTTTTTCTCTGTTTACAAATTTTTACTAAAGGTTTATTTCTTTTATATAGCTTTCCATTCTATCCATTGCTTTTTTTAGAAGTTCTTTTTCTTTAGTACAGGCTATTCTGATATATCCTTCAGTTGAAAAAGCCTTCCCTGGAACTAAAGCTACCCCAGTCTTTTCAAGAATTTCTAGTGCAAAATCCAAAGAATCCTTGCTGCTTATTTTGCTGTAACCTGCATAAACATAAAAAGCACCCTTTGGCATAACCACATCAAATCCCATAGCATCTAGTCTAGAGCATATGAGTTTTGCCCTCTCTTCGTATTCAGCTGCTATACTACTCACATCTGAGGCATCTCTTAAGGCAATCATACCTCCAATTTGAGATAAGGTTGAAGGTGAGGTTACAGTGTACTGGCTAACCTTTATAAGTTCTTTTCTAAATTTTGCATGGGTCATCAGATATCCTACTCTCCACCCTGTCATAGAGTGGGATTTTGAAAATCCATTGATCACAATTACCTGGTCTTTTACATTTTTACATCTGGCGATAGAATAAAATTCTTCTCCTGAAAAAACCAGCTCACTATATATTTCATCAGAAATTATAAATAATTTCTTTTTCTCCAATACTGCAGCTATTTTTTCCGTCTCCTCTTTAGAGAGTATAACTCCCGTTGGATTTGTTGGATAATTTAATATTACAGCCTTGGTCTTGTCAGTTATTGCCTCTTCTAACATCTCTGGAGTCAGCTTAAAATTATTTTTGCTGGTATCTATAAATACAGCCTTAGCCCCGTACATCTTCAGAAGAGCTTCATAAAGAGAAAAAGCAGGAAGTACAACTACCACTTCATCTCCTTCAGTTAGAATTCCTTTGAGAGTGGTAGAAAGAGCTTCTGTAGAACCTACAGTTACCAATACTTCGTCTGCACTGTAGTCTATATTATATTTTTTCTTATAAAAAGAAGCTATCTCCTGTCTTAATTCAGGAACCCCTCCCAAAGGAGCATAAGAGAGCTGATTTTCCATCATGTATTTTGCTGTTTTTTGAGTTATTATTTCTGGAGTTTTTATATCAGGTTCTCCGATAGTGAGGTTAATACTATCAGGTATTTTTGCACACTTCTGAGCAATCTGACGTATTATCGATACCTCCATCTCTCTTACTCTCTGATTGACTTCCATTGCTTCCTCCTATTACTTTTTAAATTTCTAAGATCTTCCATTATCTGTGTTTTTCCTTCTGTTTTTTCATCTACATTTTTAATGATCTTCGCAGGACTTCCAGCCACTACGACCCCTGCAGGTACGTCTGCAGTTACTATTGCTCCTGCAGCTACTACAGAACCTTTTCCTATTCTTACTCCTTCTAGAACTACTGCATTGGCACCAACCATTACGTTGTCCTCTACTACTACAGGATCTGCTGAAGGAGGCTCTATAACTCCTGCAAGTATAGCTCCTGCTCCTATATGACAATTATTCCCAACTGTAGCTCTTCCTCCTAAGACAGCATTAAAGTCGATCATAGTTCCGTCTCCGACTACAGCCCCTATATTGATTGAAGCTCCCATCATGATTATTGCATTGTTTCCTATTGAAACCTTGTCCCTGATTACTGATCCTGGTTCAATTCTCGCATTGATATCCTTTAGATCTAACATTGGTATTGCTGAGTTTCTTCTATCATTTTCAAGGTAATAGTCCTCTATTTTGTCTTTGTTCTCGTCTAGGATTTTCTTTACTTCATCCCAGTCTCCCATTATTATTCTTGTATTCCCTTCGCAGAATACCTTACAAGAATAAAAGTTTATACCTTCCATCTCACCTTTAAGATATGCCTTTACAGGTGTTGATTTTTTAGAATCCTTGATAAATTTGATTATTTCTTGTGCTGTGTTTAAACTCACTATTTATTCCTCCTTATTTTATGTCTAAAACTTCTTTCATTGTATAAAATCCTGGTGCTTTACCTGCCAAGAATTTTGCCGCCTTAACAGAACCTTGAGAGAAAATTCTTTTAGAAAGAGCCTCATGTTTCAGCTCAATAATTTCATCTTGCCCTGCAAAAATAATGCTGTGCTCTCCGACTATACTTCCACCTCTGATAGCGTGAATTCCAACTTCCTTTTTAGTTCTTTTACCCACAATTCCTTCTCTGCCATAAACAGCTTCTTTTTCACCGTTTAATGACTCATTTATTGAATCATAAAACAATTTTGCTGTTCCAGATGGTGAGTCCACCTTTTGATTGTGATGTTTTTCGATAATCTCAATGTCAAAGGCATCGGCCAAAATTGGAGTGATCTGTTTTAATACTTCTGATATAACATTAACTCCCAAGGACATATTTCTCGAGAAAAGTATCGCTGTCTTTTCACTGGCCTGCTTGATCTTAGTTAGCTGTTCAGCAGTAAATCCAGTTGAACAAATTACCGCCCCGATTTGATTTTCAATTGCATATTCCAAAATCTCATCAAGATTGGCAGGATTTGAAAAATCAATTATTACATCGACTTTTTCCTTTATATCATTTAAAGATTTATAAAGAATATCCTCTGTCACAGGTGACATTGCCTGAGCACCATCTCTTTTTTCGATAACTCCGGCTATTTGAAGACCTGCAGAAGCCACATCTTCACAGACAAATTTACCCATCATACCGTATCCGAAAACTGCTATATTCATAATCACCTACCCCTTTAGTAAATTAATTTTTTCCATCTCTTTTGTTAATTTTGCAGTGGCATCTTCACTCATCTCATATAGAGGAAGTCTTAGTCCTCCTACCTCATGTCCTGTTAAATTCATGGCTTTTTTTATTGGAATAGGGTTTGTCTCAATAAATAAAGAATCTATAAACGGCTTTAAATAAAGCTGAAGTTCTCTTGATTTTTCAACTTCTCCATTTAAAAACAGATCTACCATGTCATGAGTTTCTTTTGGTAAGATATTTGCCACAACAGATATTACACCCTTACCACCTATAGAAAGTATCGGAACTATTATATCATCATTTCCTGAGTACATTGCAAAATTATCATTACAAAGTCTTGCAACCTCAACAGCATAAGAGATATTTCCACTTGCCTCTTTTATTCCCACTATTTTATCATTTTTACTAAGGTGTTCCACTACATCTACAGGAATATTCATTCCTGTTCTTCCTGGAACATTATAAAGAATAATCGGAATATTTACTGATTCAGCTATCTTTTCAAAATGTTTGATAAGGCCCTCTTTATTAGTTTTATTATAATAAGGAGTCACCTGAAGAAGTCCGTCTACACTTAGCTTCTCCGACTCTACGCTAAGCTCTATACCGTGTCTCGTATCGTTACTTCCTGTCCCTGCAATTACAGGTATTCTACCATTTACCGTATCCACTGCACATTTTATTACAGCAAGGTGCTCATCGTCAGAAAGTGTCGAAGCCTCTCCTGTAGTTCCTGTTATTATTATAGAATCTGTTTTATTCTCAATGTGAAACTCTATTAATTCCGCAAGTTTTTCAAAGTTAACTTCACCAGTTTTTTTAAACGGGGTAATTATAGCTACTCCTGATCCTGTAAACATTATATTTCCTCCTTCATTGAGTTTAGATTAGACCCTTTTTAATTAAGAGTTCTGCAATCTGGACTGTATTTGTTGCAGCCCCTTTTCTGATATTGTCAGCCACACACCATATATTTACACTGTTTTCCCTGCTGAAGTCCCTTCTTATTCTTCCTACAAAGACTTCATCCTTTCCAGTAGCATGTATTGGCATAGGATAGACATTCTTTGATGTGTCATCCTCCACTATTATACCATCAAATCCCGTTAGTGCCTCAAATATTTCTGTCATCTCAAAGGATTTTTCAAGTTCAATATTTATAGATATACTGTGGCTGTTTTCCACAGGTACCCTGACACATGTAGCAGTTATTGCCATGTCTGGAGTTCCTAGTATTTTTCTTGTCTCATCTATCATCTTACGTTCTTCTTTTGTATATCCGTCCTCTAGAAACACATCTATATGAGGAAGGCAGTTGTTTGCTATAGGGTGAGGATAATTTTTAGGTTCTTTTCCCTCTAGACCTCTTTTTAAGTCCTCTATACCGTCAACTCCAGACCCTGAAACTGCCTGGTATGTAGAGTAAACTACTCTTTTTATTCCAAATTTTTCAGCCAAAGCCTTTAGTGGAAGCACCGACTGTATTGTAGAGCAGTTGGGATTTGCTATGATTCCATTGTGTTTTTCTACATCTTCAGGGTTTACCTCTGGTACCACAAGTGGTATCTCAGGATACATTCTAAAAGCACTGCTGTTGTCTACCACTATTACTCCCTTATCTCTTGCAACTGGTGAAAATCTTTCACTTGTTGCCCCACCTGCTGAGAATAATGCAATATCAATATCTCTGTCAAAAACTTCATCAGTTAGTTCTTCTACTGTGTAACTTTTTCCCTTGTATTCCATCTTTTTTCCTGCAGATCTTTTAGATGCAAAAAGATATAGGTTTTCAATTGGAAAATCTCTTTCTGCAAGGACTTCTAAGAATTTTCTTCCTACCATTCCAGTTGCACCGGCAACTGCTATATTATATTTTTTCATATTTATCATATCTCCCAGTCAATTAATATTTTTAACACCTTTTGGAAAATCAAAATTTATTATTTGAAATAATGTCCTTCTGCTATCTTCTGACTTTCCCCTGTCATAAATACTCCATCATCAGTTAGTTCTATAAAAAGTTTTCCCCCAGGAACTGCTACTTCTACATTTTTGTCTAGCCGTCCTGTTAGATTTCCTATTACAACCACTGCACAGGCTCCTGTACCACAGGCAAATGTGTAACCAGCTCCTCTTTCCCAGGTTTTTACGTCTACTCTGTCCTTTGAGATTGCCTTGGCAAAATTAACATTGGTTTTATTCGGGAATATTGGATTTATTTCTAGATTTCTTCCATACTTATATATATCCAATGTTTCTAGATCATCTACAAAAGTTACACTGTGAGTAGTTCCCATAAAAAGAGCCGAAATGCTAAACTCCCTGTCATAAGACTCTATTTTTCTTTCAATATAATCTTTTTCTGAGACACTCATAGGTATACTGTCAGTCTCAAAAATAGGCATACCCATATTTACCCTGGCCAGATATCTGCCGTCTTTTTCCTCTGTTTTTATCAGCATGTTTCCTGCCAGAGTTTCTACAGCAATGAGATCTTTTTCTACGAGTTTATTATTTCTCACAAAGTGTGAAAAGCAACGAACTCCATTACCGCACATAGGAGCCTCACTACCATCGGCATTGTAAAATATCATTCTTATGTCTGCTTTTTCTGATTTTGCGGCAACCATCATTCCGTCTGCCCCTATACCGAAGTTTCTGTGGCAGACTTTCATAGCCAGCTCAGAATAATCTAGTCCCGCTACTTCTTCTTCCCTGAATATTATAAAATCATTTCCAATACCATGATACTTTTCAAATTTTAACATTGCCCCTCCTAGATATTAAATGCTTCTGAGATGGCCTCTACAGCGGCTGCCTTTCTGTCTTTATCCATTGTAAAAGAGATACTTATCTCAGATGTTGTCACCTGATAGAATTTTATATTCTTCTCTCCGAATATTTCAAAAAGTTTTCCTGCTACTCCAGAATGACTTATCATCCCCACTCCCACTACAGAAACCTTTATAAGATCCTGGTTCTTACTTATCTTCAGAGCCGGATTCTGAGTTGCAATGATCTCTACAGCTTTATCTAGAAGATCTTCCTCAGTGGCCGGGCAGGTAAAGCTTATGTCTACCATATCCTCTACAGACTGACTCTGACTAATCATATCCACATTTACATCCTGTTTTCCAAGGGCAGAAAATATATTTGCTATCTTCTGAGGTTTATTATATAAATTTTGTAAATTTACCATCAAAACATTTTCATTTATGCTAAGTCCTGTTATAAGTTTCTCTTCCATTATCTGCTCCTTTTCTAATATATAAGTTCCGTTCTTTTCTCCAAGACTTCTTCCCACGTATATTGGGACGCCAAATTTTTTCCCGAGCTCTACGGCCCTTACTTCCATGACCCCTGCTCCTAGATTTGACATCTCCATCATCTCTTCATAGGAGATCTTATCTATTTTCTTGGCTCCTTTGTGTACCCTAGGGTCACATGTGTATATACCATCTACATCAGTATATATCTCACACTGACAGCCTAAAGCTCCTGCTAAGGCCACTGCACTTGTATCAGATCCTCCACGTCCTAGGGTTGTTATATCCCCGGCCTCATTCATTCCCTGGAATCCTGCCACAATGACTATTTTCCCATCTGCAAGATGTTTTTCCATTCTTTCATTATTTATGCTTTTAATCTTACTTTTTGTATGAGTTCCTGTTGTCTGTATCCCTGCTTGGCTTCCTGTAAGAGATACAGCTTCATGACCCATATTCTTTAGAGCCATAGACAGCAAGGCGATTGTCTGCTGTTCTCCTGTGGACATGAGCATATCTAGCTCACGCCTGTCAGGTCTGTTTGTGATCTCATTGGCCTTTTTTATCAGCTCATCTGTCATTTTACCCATTGCTGATACTACTACTACTACCTCATTTCCCTCTTTCCTTACCTTTATGAGGTGCTCTGCTATGGCCTTTATCTTTTCGATTGTCCCTACTGATGTTCCCCCGTATTTTTGTACTATTCTCAATTTTTATTCCCCCCTAATAAAGCTTGAGATCGTTTCTTATAAGATCCTCATAGCTCTCCCTTTTTACAGCTACCTTACTTTCTCCGTCTTTTACAAAAACCACAGCAGGTTTTCTTATTCTGTTGTAGTTACTTGCCATGCTATAATTATAGGCCCCTGTGGTACTGATTGCAAGTATATCTCCCTCTTTTGCTTCCTGAAGATATACATCTCTTAGAAGAAGGTCTCCTGATTCACAGCATTTCCCAGCTACTGTTACCAGATCCTCTGTTTTTTCATTTATTCTGTTGGCAATGACACCCTCATACTCAGCCTGATAAAGAGCAGGTCTTATGTTGTCTGTCATTCCCCCATCTACAAAGACATATTTTTTACCGCTGTAAGTTACCTTGGTTCCACCTACTGTATAGAGAGTGGTTCCTGCATTTGCCACTATACTTCTTCCCGGTTCTATTATTACCTTATCTAAATCTATCTCATATTCGTCTAGTTTTGATTCTAGGTCTTTTATCATCTCTTTGCAGAATTTTTCAAAGTCCACTGCGTCATCTCCGTCAAAATAATACACTCCGAAACCTCCCCCGAGGTTTAATACTGTTGTATCAAGACCGGCCTCATCCTTCATCTGCTTTATGAATTTTAACATAGTGTCCATAGCTGCAAAGAAAGGCTTCTCGTCAAATATCTGAGACCCTATATGACAGTGAAATCCTTTTAGTTCCACATGCTCAGCCGCAATAAATTTTTTGATTATATCCTTTATATTTTCATCAAATATAGATTCTCCAAACTTTGAAGAATAAGTAGAAGTCTGTATATATTCATGAGTGTGAGCCTCTATACCTGGGTTCACTCTCAAAAGAACGTTTATTTTCTTTCCCTTTTCTCTGCATACTCTTTCTAACTTATCGAGCTCATCTCTGTTGTCTACGATTATCTCTCCGATACCGTAGTCTAGGCACATCTCAAGCTCTTCCCAAGTCTTGTTGTTTCCATGCATGTGTACTTTTTCCATAGGAAAACCTGCACTTTTTACTGTAAAAAGCTCTCCCCCTGAAACAACATCCATGCTAAGTCCGTGCCTGTCTACGATCTGACACATCCCAGTAGTGAGAAAAGCCTTAGATGCGTAGACAACCTCAGTCTGAAACCTGTCTGATTTAAAAGCCGCCTTGAATGTCTCCATATTTTTGCTGATAAGAGCCTCGTCCATCACATACAAAGGTGACCCGTGCTTTTCCACAAGCTCTTTAGAGCTTATCCCGCCTATATAAAGCTGGTTGTCTTTGATCTCCATAGAACCAAAAAGTCTCATACATTTCCCCCTTAAAAAATCTCCATTTTTATATTAAAATTTTATAAACAAAAAAAGTTGGCAGGGCACAATCCTACCAACTAAATAATAATAAAAAATTATAGTTACGGTAAGATAGCACTCCATTGTCTTGGTATAGACAACGACAGTACAACGGATATTTTCCGATGCCCCAACCCACTCTCCCGGCACAGAGAATGAATTTCGGCAGATCTCCCTTTTAGAAAACTTCACTGAGCTGGCCGGCCCTCTATTTTCCTACTAATGATCATCTGCAACCTCTATCTTTATTCTAATTTAATTCTCAGTTTCTTTTTTAAACAAACTACTTTATAGACCTCCAATAAAACATCATTATAATCAAGTAATGATCAATCTATAAGTTGATTTGTTTTATTTTACAACACTTATACTTTTTTTAAAAATTCACAGGATATATTATAGAGATATACAAAACAAATGAAATATCTTTAGGTACTGTAATCACTGGGATATAGTTACACGCAGTTATGTTCGAAAAAATAACTTTTTCATAAAAAACTATAGTTTTTTTCCCTTACTATCTTTCCTTTTTCTGGAAAATCTGTTAATATTTAAGAATTATAAGAGTCTTTCATTTTTTTAAAAAAATTACATAAAAATTTCTATTGAAATTTAAGAGGTGATAGGCCAAATAAACAGAATTTAAAATTATATACGTCCGTTTTTTATTGAAATAAGGGGGAAACCATGGATTTAAAAGATTTGGGAAACCAGATAAAGACCTATAGACGAGAGCTTCACCAGATACCTGAGCTTGGGTTAGAGGAGTATAAAACCTGTGCTTATATAGGGGAAAAATTAAAAGAGTTTGGGCTGCATCCTTTCACCATCGCCAAAACTGGTGTCTATGTCTACATCGATGCCGGTTCAGATGAAACATACGCCTTCAGGGCAGATATGGATGCCCTAGAAGCAGAAGAGGAGAACGATGTAGAGTATTCATCAAAACATCCTGGTAAAATGCATGCCTGCGGTCATGACGGTCATATGGCCATGCTTTTAGGACTGGCCAAAGTCTTGTCAAAAACTGAAAATATCAAGAAAAACATTCTTTTGATCTTCCAGCCTGCTGAAGAGGGGCCCGGAGGAGCCAAGATAATAACTGAAAGTGGAATATTTGAAAAATATAACGTAAAGGGAATATTTGGTATCCACCTCTTCCCTACATTAGACGAAGGAATCATCGCTTCTAAGGCAGGTCCTTTTATGGCTCAGTCTGGGGAAATAGATGTAATAATTAAAGGAGAAGGCGGTCACGGTGGTATGCCTCATAACGCCATCGACTCAATCCTTGTGGCTTCTAAATTTTTATCATCTTGTCAGTCAATTATCTCAAGGAGTATATCTCCTCTTGAGACTGCCGTTATCTCCTTTGGTAAGATAAGGGGGGGAAGTGCTAGAAATATCGTGGCTGAAAAAACACATATAGAGGGTACAGTGAGAACCTTTTCAAAGGAGACCTTTGGAATAATCAAGAAAAGAATCCTTCAGATTTCAAAGGGATTAGAGGAATCTTTTGACGTGGAGATTGATGTCAATCTAGAACCTTACTATCCGCCGGTAATAAACGACAAGGCTCTCTACAAAAAGGTAGCAGAAAAGGTTCACATAGAAGAAACCGATCCTGTTATGCTTGCAGAGGACTTCTCCTACTATCAGGAAAAAATACCAGGGGTATTTTATTTCCTAGGAAGTAGAAACAGAGAGCTTGGATTTGACTATCCTCTCCACAGCTGCAGCTTCAACTTTGATGAAAAGATTCTTTTAAAGGGTATTGAGCATTATATAAATATACTCACAGCTTTAGAGGCTATATAATTATTTATGAGAGACTGTTCTTCATGACAGTCTCTTTTTTTATTAATTTAAGTTACTACTCTGAAGGAATTCTTATAAATTACTGACTTTACAAGAATATTAAAGTCAAAATTATTTTGTCACGAATGAAAACCGATAAAAGGCAGAAAAATTAACACGAATAAGAAGAAAACCTTTTGACCACAGAGGGCACAGAGAAAAAGAGAAAGTTTCACAGAGTTAAGACGAAAACTAGATACGAGTTCTTTTGCGAGAGGTTTTCGATCTTTTTTCTTCTGCCATTGACAAAATCAGCGTTAAGAATAACCGCAGTGAAATCCTTAGAAAAAATCGACTGTCTGAGCGTAGCGAGTTTCGAGTTTTTCTTGGATTTTCAAGGTTATTTAGCTGATTTTTCACAGGCTTGAACTTTTGGTTACTTTTCTTTCAAGAGAAAAGTAACGACTTCTTGTAAATTCAATATTTTAATTTAAAATAAAGGTCTAAGGTTAATCAATCTATTTGAAAATTTTAAAGGAGCTTCTCAACTCTTGCAGAAAATTATTATATAGGATGTAGTATAAGTAATCTGGAAAAAGTCACAGTTTAAATAAAAAGAGACTGTAACTTATTGTGAGGTGATCTTTTATGAAAAATACAGCCCTTGTCTTAGAAGGCGGAGGGATGAGAGGAATATTCACCAGTGGGGTTTTGGATGCTTTCATAGAAAAAGGAATTGATATTCCCTATATTATAGGGGTTTCCATGGGAGCATACAACGGTGTTTCATATATTACCGGACAAAAAGAAAGAACCTTTAAGATGTTCATGGACTATATCTACGACCCAAGACTCCTTGACTATAAGAGAATTTTCAAGGGTGATTCCCTTTTAAACTCTGACTTCCTTATAAACTTCATGGGAAAAAACAAGTACCCAGTGGATTATGACAAATTTTTTGAAAGTACAAAAAAATTTATCTGTGTCAGCACAAATTGCAACACTGGTAAACCTGCATATTTTGAAAAGAATGGATATCCTCAAAAATACTTTAACCGAATATTAAAGTCATCATGCTCTTATCCCTTCCTCACAGACACTGTGAAAATAGGAGGTGAAGAGTATCTAGACGGAGGTATAGCCGATGCAATTCCTATAAAAAAAGCCTTAGACGACGGCAACAAAAAACTTATTGTCATACTCTGTCACCCAAAAGGATACGAAGATGAACCCAGCTGGTATCTCAACATATCCAAGCTCTGGTACCATTCCCATCCAAAGGTGGCCGAGGCCCTGAAAAAAAGATATATAGCCTATAACGGCACCCTTTACTTTCTCGATCTTTTGGAAAAAGAAAATATAGCTTTTGTTATAAGGCCGGAAAGCATGCCCTTATCTGTAATTGAGCAGGACAAGGTAAAATTGAGACTTTTTTATAAAGCAGGTTATAATAAGGGTATAGAGGAATGTGAAAGATTAGAAAAATTTTTAAAAACCCCCTCATTGATCTGAAATCAAAAGGGGGTTTTTATTATTTGTCTCTGTAAAAATCTGATATCTCTTTTACAGCTGTTATTGCCTCTGTTATTTCTTTTGACGTGTTGAAATATCCAAAAGAAAACCTCACGGCCCCAGTTTCATATGTTCCTATAGATTTGTGTGCAAGGGGGGCACAGTGCATTCCAGGCCTCACAGCTATGTCATATTCTTCGTCTAATATGGCACTTAATTCTGCCGGATCTATATCCCCTATATTGAGAGCAACCACAGGTGTCCTTTTTCCTGTTTCCGGTCCGTATACCCTGACTCCCTCTATACCTTTCACTCCTTTTATAAAGACCTCAGTGATCTCATCCTCATGTTTTCTTATATTTTCCATCCCTGTTTTCAGTATAAAGTCCACTCCTGCTCCGAGGGCTGCAATTCCAGGAGCATTTAATGTCCCGCATTCCAAAAGGTCAGGCATCTCTTGAGGCTGTCTCTTGAGTTTCGAATGACTCCCAGAGCCCCCTTCCATAAGTGGCTTTATCTCTACGCCTTTTCTAAGGTATATACCCCCTGTTCCCTGAGGTCCAAAAAGTGACTTATGCCCTGTGAAACACAGAATATCTATATTCATCTTATTTACATCTATTTCTAAGATCCCAGCACTCTGGGAGGCATCCACTATAAGGAGAATTCCGTGTTTTTTTGCTATTTCTCCTATTTTTTCTATGGGAATTATGGTTCCTGTCAAGTTTGAAGCATGGGTTATAACTATGGCCTTTGTATTTTCCTGGATGGATTTTTCTATATCATCAAGGGATATTAGTCCCTGGTAATCTGCCTCTACTATTGTTAGATCTATTTTTTTCTGTTCTTCCATTGAGAATAGAGGTCTTAGTACAGAATTGTGCTCTAAGGAAGTGGTTATCACGTGATCACCCTTTTCAAGGACTCCCTTTATTGCAAAATTCAGACTCATAGTTGCGTTTTGTGTAAAGGCTATTCTAAGTGGATCATCTATATTAAAGAGTTTTGCCAGCTTTACCCTTGTTTCATAGACTGCCCTAAAGGCCTCTATAGCCATCCTGTGGCTTCCCCTTCCTGGATTCCCGCCTTTATTTCTCATAGTTTCTATTAAGACACTGTACACCTCATCAGGTTTGGGGTAACTAGTGGCTGCATTATCAAAATAAGACATTTTTTTCACCTCATTATTTTTTGTTTTGGTGATATAATAAATATATCATACAAAGTTTAAAGGAACTTTTCAGAAAAAGTAGAATATTTTTTATGTTTCTACTTTAATTAAATTAACTATTTTTATGGATTCGTCTATTTTCGTCAAGGAAAAGTAACTATAATTAATCAATTAACTTATTATAACATCAAAACATATAAAAATTTGGAGGTTTTTTTCATGAAAATTATAATTATAGGAGGAGTGGCTGCAGGTATGAGTGCCGCTTCCAAAGCCAAAAGAACACTTAAAGATGCTGAAATTACCGTATATGAAAAAACTGACGTTATTTCATGGGGTGCCTGCGGACTTCCCTATTATATAGGGGGATTTTTCCAAAGCACCAACAATATGATGGCTAGATCCATAGAAAAATTCAGAGAATCAGGAATTGATGTGCAAATAAAACACGAGGTCTTATCAGTAGACCACATCAATAAAAAAATTAAAATTAAAAAGCTGGTAAATGGTGAAATTTTTGAAGATTCTTATGATAAGCTTATGATCGCTACAGGGGCCAGTGCTATAATACCACCTATCAAAAATGTAAAACTTGAAAATGTATTCACACTGAAAGAGTTTCAGGACGGGGTGGACCTAAAGGATGCTGTCTCTAGGGAGGAAAATAAGAATATTGTGATAATAGGTGCTGGTTATATAGGTATAGAGGCTATAGAGGCTATGCACCATCTCGGCAAAAATGTCAGAGTTATTCAGCTGGATAACAGGGTGCTTCCTGAGAGTTTTGATAAAGAGATCACCGATATTATGGAGAATGAGATTCTTTCTTATCAAAATATCAGCCTTCACCTTGGTGAAACTGTAAAAGAGTTAAAGGGAGAAAAACAAGTAAAAGCTGTCATAACCGATAAAGGAATCTATGAGGCAGACATAATAATCATCGCAACTGGTATAAGACCGAATACAGCTTTTATAAAAGAAACCGGGATAGAAATGCTAAAAAACGGTGCCATTATCATCGACAAACAGGGAAGATCAAGCATTGAAGATATCTATTCTGCCGGAGACTGTGCCACAGTACCCCACAGGGTAAAAAATGAAAATGTCTACATCCCCCTTGCAACTACTGCAAATAAAATCGGAAGAGTGGTAGGAGAAAATCTTGCTGGAAAAAACAGTAGTTTCTTTGGAACTCTAGGATCTGCAGCTGTAAAAGTCCTGAACTTAGAGGCAGGAAGAACTGGAATATCCGAAACTGATGCCAAGAATATGAATATAAACTACGGTGTTGTATTTATAAAGGATAAAAATCAGACTAATTATTATCCAGGACAGGAAAATATATATATTAAGTTGATATATGAAAAAGATTCTAAAGTAATCCTGGGAGGACAGATAGTTGGAAAAAAAGGAGCGGTCCTTCGTATAGATGTCATTGCTGCCGCTATACATAATAAAATGACCACAGAGGATCTAGGTATGCTTGATCTATGCTATGCACCACCTTTCGCAAGAACCTGGGATGCCCTTAATATTGCAGGGAATGCAGCCAAGTAAGAATAAATTTTATAGTTTAAGACACCCTTTAAGGGTGTCTTTTTTTTATAGAAAAAGCTCACTTAGATCAAAATCTAAGTGAGCTTTTAGGGAGGGTTCAGAACGGGGGAGTTCTGATTATGAAAATACTTATTGTTTATAAATCAAGTATACCTTATCTCTTTTGTAAAGAATAGGACAAGTGGCATAAATCTCAATTATTTTTCTTGTTTTTCAATAAAATTAGAAATAAAAAAAGACCCACTGAATGTATTCTTCAGAGAGTCTTAAATTATAAAATTTGATTTTCCAAACACAAGAGATGTCCACTTCCCTTCCCAGTACTTTCTATTTCTTAAATTTTAAGAATTAGAAATTAAAAACTATGTCTTCGTAGGAATCTTCCTTTTCATATAATTTATCCCAATCAACATTGGTTTTTAAAACTTCATATTTATTCTTTTCAACATAAGACATATACTCACAAAACTTTTCATAATCCATGTTCTTTTTCATAAATTTTCCTCCCTTTTCACAATCAGAGCGTTATACTAAAAGTTAAAAACTATATCCTCGTATGAATCTTCACTTTCATAAAGTTTATCCCAGTCTATATTGTTTTCCATAACTTTGTACTTCTCTTTCTCTAGAAGAGACAGATATTCATGAATTCTTTTCAAGTCGTCATTATTTTTCATGGCGGCTACCTCCTTAAAATTTTTTTATTTCTTCTTATGTAAAGAGTATAGCACGCCAATTTAAATTTACAAAATATATATTATTTTAAAAAACTATATATAAAATAAATGGTTTGACCGTAAACATCTAATTTATTGACTTCTCAGCTATTACAATTGCCGATGCGGCTTCAATAAATACGTCCATTACCGCTGCAATACATGGATATTTCAGCTCTTTATTGGGAGAAAAAGTAACCTGAACACGGTTTGGATATGATTGTGCAGTCAGAGCTGTCACCTTGGTAGATTTTATTCCCATGCCAAATTGAATAGCCTCTATTTCTAAAACAGTTGAAAAAAGGAGTTTGGAAAGATCTGCCTTTATGAGGTTCATATCCACTTCTGCAGGAAGAGAACATTCTACAGTTCCTCCAAAAGAATCTTTGGTCATTATCATTTTTTGAATTCCTATTTTTATATACTCACTGTTCTTTTCATTGGTGCTTATACCGCCTATATCAATGGTTTTTCCTTCTATACTCCCCTTAACTAACTTCTTTGCAAGTACTCCGGCTAAAATTACTGCAGAGAATATATCACCCTTTTTGTATTCAAACTTGATATCCTCACCTGTGGTTTTTTCATCTATTATCCCTGAAACCACATCTATCTCTTCCTCAGGGTCTAGTGTGACTCCTTCCATCTCTCTTCTGGCTAGGTCTTTGCCAAAGTCCACGGCAGTGATATCTATCCCACCAGGAACTCCAGAAACGACTAGATCTACCCCATCGAAATTTTCCGTTATGTTTATTCTGAATCTCTCTCCAAACAACATCTTTGCCCTCCTGTAATTTTAAATAGTTTTTTCAAGGCATTATACAACAAAACCAAAGCTTTTGAAAGGATAATGAAGCCCACAAATTTAAAGCTCTAAGAACTTTTACTAAAAAATAAAACAGAAGCCAGAACCTTATCTTCTGACTTCTGTTTCTAAAGTATTTTAACTAGATGTATTCTATTATATTACATTTATCTTTTTCGTAGTGAAAGGACGGATTTACATACTTTTTTATAAACATTTCTGATTTTTTTGTAAATCTACCTCTAAATAGAACATAACATTTTTTTTCTAAAGAAAAAAATATGTGCATTATAAAAGCATCAAAACCAACGTAATATTTTACATTGCTAAGTTGGGATATAAAAAATATATCCTCTACACTTGTTCTCCCTCTAAGATCGATGTCTATATAATCATATGCCTTTCTATCATTTTTTTTATCACTCATACTCCCCGTATGAATTATCTTCAAATTCTTTTCCAAGCTCAGATTTTTTACATAATTTTCAAGTTTGATATAATGTTTTTTTTTAATTCTAAACTTTCCAGAATCCAAATAATTATTAAATAAAACATATTGGTGATCTTTTAATATATTAAACCTGTTCCTAATTTCATTTTCAGACACCAAATTAATTAATCTAGGAATATATGTTGTTGTTTTTAGTTTTATCCCTAATAAATCAGATGTTTTACTTACTAAATCCAGTGACAATGGCTTATCAATCCCAGGCCATGAAGTATCAATATATAAAATATTATTTTTTATTTTTTTTAGCTTTGATATAAATTCAATCCTTGTAATTATTAAATCAAACTCTTCCAAATCTGACTCTTTTCCCAAATTATAGCTGAGCTTTTCAAAGTAAAATTTCATATTATTTATAGGAAATATTTTTACTTCAAATCCATTTTCAGTTAGAAAATGTCCTAATGGTTCAAAAAAAATATGATCTCCAAAATGCATAAATTCATAAAACGGAAAGTATATCAAAATCTTTTTTATCTCTTTATCATTTATTTTTTTATAATAAAAATTATCAAAAATCTTGTATCTTTTTAATTTCTTTTTATCATAAATATTATATATTTTTTTTATTAATGATTTTACTTTCATTTTTTCCCCTAATTAATCATTTTTTAATTCATTTTAATAACTTCCTATGAAATAATTCGTTTCAAGAGATGCATGTTTAGGCCACTCAAGGAATTCTCCTTTATATTGATGTTTTTTTCTTATCACATAAAATGAACTAACCGCTAAGTTTGGAAAAATATTAGCAAGTAATCTAGCAATAGATTTAGGAAACGGATAGAATTGTGCCCCATATATTTTTTCAACAGTACAGAATTCATTTCCAATATTTTTATAAAAAGATTTCACATCTCTTTTTGAAAAAACTCTTATATGTGCAGAAGTAGACTTATTACATGTTGGATGAAAACCAAATAACATTAGTATCCGATTGTGTAATGATAAAACATTTGGTACTCCAAGAAACAAGAAACCATCCCGCTTTAAGCATCTAAATATTTCATGATTTATCCAAAAGATTTCTTTTGTATGCTCAAATACTTGATTAGCAATGACTATATCAATTGAATCATCTTCAAATGGTAATTTATCTTTCTCAATATCCAATGCTATTGGTTCAACTCCTAGTGATTGTAACTTGGTATTATTCCAAAGCCCAAAGTCAATCCCATAAAGTTTGGCACTATTGTGATATTTTTTAACAATAGAAAGGTCTGCTCCGCCTCCACATCCAATATCGATACACTTATCAACGTTAATATATTGCATAAATTTATCAAGGTGATGTCTCCCATATGTTTCAGTATGGTCAACCATGGTCAATCGACTTGTTGAACCTGTAATAACTTTTTTATAAATCACGCATCTTAACCTCCCATATTTTTGACAGCATTTCATTGTGCATAAATAGTACTTTACTCACATAAAAATTTCATTTTTATACAATATATTAGTGTTTACCTAAATCATTTATTATTATTTGAGCTATTTTTTCATATGAAAATTTTCTTAGTATAAACTCCCTCATCTCATATAGATCTCTTGATTCCCGTTTTAATTTGATAAGCACTTCAGCTAAATTTTTAGAATCTTCTGTTTTAAAATACCTTACAGGTAAATCTGAATAAACTTCCTTAAAAACTTCAATATCTGATACAATGGCTTCTGTCCCTAAAAACAAGGCTTCCAATGGCGGAATTCCAAACCCCTCATAGAGAGAAGGTTGTACTAAAGCAAAAGCATTTGAAATCATCTCTCTTAATTTTTCATCATTAACATACCCTGTAAATATGACATCACCTCTACTAAATTTTTTAATATAATTTAATATGACATCATCTTTGGTTCTAAAATTTTCTAAACTTCCAACTATAATTAACTTTTTATTGTATCCATTTTTTTTGGCTATTTCAAAAGCATCTAATAAAATTTTTAAGCCTTTATTTTTTTTGAAGTTTCCAACAAAAATTATGTAATCTTCGTTATAATTCTTATCATAGATTTGATGCTTATGTTCTATAATATGATTTGATATACCATTTCCAGTCACATTTTTTTTCTTTTCTATACCAAAATATTTTTCTATACGACTTTTAGAAAAATTTGACACTGTAAAAATTACTTCAGATATTTTAACAGCTCTTTTCAAAAATAATTTTCTGATTTTAAAACCTATATAACTATTTATTATCTCAGGCATATCTAAAAAAACTACGTCATGAATTGTTGAAAATATAGGGATTTTTATACCCCAGGGAATATTGTAGTTAGGAGTATAGAATTTATCACACTCATTTATTTTTTTAACTGGAAATCCGATAGCTTCTTTAACAGAAAAAATCGGTATTTTGCAGTGGAGTATCTCTATATTTTCATATTCTAAATGACCAATTTTATACATGTCACCTATTAATAAAAATTCATATTTTTCTTTTAAAATATAAGGCAGTATTTCTCTTAAATAAGTTCCTATCCCCGATTGACTATACATCCTACAATCTATTGCTATCTTCATTTAATTAAACTCCTGAATGTTAAATATTCTTAAAATTTCAATAGTTTTTACTAACATTATTTTAATTAAACCCCAAAATAAACTTAATTGTATCTTTAAATAAATGAGAATAATTATACTTAACATTATATTTTTTAGAAATTTTAAAGCCTTCTTTATGAAAATTAAAATAATTATTACTCGATATCCCATCAATCCCATAAAAAGAGACTTTTTTTTCAATAAATTTAATCTTTAAATTTGTTTTATTTCTTAAAACATTTAAAAAATAATCGTAATCCATTCTTATTTTATAAGTTAAATCATATTTTATTTTTTTATATATGCCTTTTGAAATAAATGTTGCCTGGTGAGCAGGCATACCTTTCATCATTGATGTCTTTACATTTTTAGGCATCTGCTTATTTTTACCTATTATTTTAACTTTCCCTGTAACAATATCAAAGTCCTCTTTGCAATTCTGAAATAAATCTTTTAATATATTTTTCTCATAAAAATAATCTCCAGAATTTAAAAAAATAACATAGTCTCCGTTGGCTAATTTAGCACCTTTATTAAAAGCATCTGATATCCCTTTATCATCTTCACTTATCCAATTATAAGTGATATTTTGTTCTTTAAATTTATTTTCATATAATTTTATTGTATCTACTGTATTATCTATTGAGTTTCCATCAATCAAAATATACTCGATATTGCTATAAGTCTGATTAAGCACTGACTCTATTGTATCTCTTATTGTTTTTTCACTATTGTAACAAACGGTTATAACACTAATTAATAGCTTATTTCCCATTTCTATTCTCCTTTTTATAAGCCCTTAAAAACTTGATTTCTTCTTATATTTTCTTTCTTTCCAATCCCCATTTAATCCCTTCTATTAAATCTTTTACATCCTTATATTTAGCCAAATATCCATTTTCTTTATGACTTATCATATCTGGTAACCCTCCTACATTAAAAGATATCGTTGGGATTCCACAATGTATACTTTCATTCACTGTATTTGGGAAATTATCTTCTAATGATGGAGCGACAAATATACGAGCGGAATTATAAATCAAAGCTAAAGTACTTTCATCATAAACTCTACCTAAAAATTTTGTTTTAAATGGTAATTTTTCAATATCATTTCCATGACTTGCTCCAAAAACTAATAGTTCAACTTTTTCTTTTAATTTTGGATTTTCTTTATCTAATAAAATTAAGGCTTCATTTAAATACTTCCATCCTTTTCTCAGATCTCCTGTTGAATTAATAGCGCCAAAACAAATATATTGTTTTTCATTATCTAAATTTAAAACTTTTTTACAAAATTCTTTATCTAAAGATTTAAAAATGTTTGTATCTAATACATTAGCTTGAACTATTATTTTTTTATTTTTCAATAAACTACTATTTTTAGCACATTCTCCTAACCAATTACTACAAGTTATAATCTCTATATCTAACTCTTTAAATATTTTTTCCTTTTTCTTCCATATTTTTCTAGTTATATCTTTTTCTTTATTTGTTTTTAAAATTGAGCAATTTCCACATTTTTTTTCATAATTTTTACAATCATTTGCATAGTGACAACCACCTGTAAAAGCCCACATATCATGTAAAGTCCATCTTGTTTTTTTCCCTAATTTCCCAAGTTTTGCTATACTTTCTAAAGAAAGATATCCACCATTTATCCAATGTAAAAGAATTATATCAGCTTCTTTAATATATGGATGTTGTGATATATCAATCCCATACTTTCCACTTGAAAACATTATTGGATTTTCTCTATTTTTATATTTATTAAATATTAATTTCTCTCGGATTATTCTTATTTTAGAAAAAATATGTTTTTCAAAATCTCCATCAATTGCAGGTTTAATATTTAATTCATCACTACTTTTAGTTAAAACAAGCATTTTTGAGTCTATTCCTTGTTTTAACATCGACAGGTGTAATCTATGAGCAGCAATAGCTGCTCCTCCATTCATATCTGATGTATTTATATGCACTATTTTCATTTTGCTCCTTTTATTTTTCTATACAAATAACGTATTATATTATAAATTTCTATTCTTTTTAATATATTTAAAATTAAAGATTTTGTGTTATTTTTTATTTTTATTTTGTAATATCTTAATTTTTGTTTTTTATTTAATAAAAGTATTTTAATTTTTTTATTTTCTACCAATGATTTCATTATTTCACAATCTATTTGGTCTTTTTTTCCATTTCTATTTTTTTTCATCGAATATAATTGATTAAACGAAATAAATTTTAATCCATTATATTCAAAAAAATATTTTCCATCATATATAATATCTTGTTTGTTTATTTTATGATACTTTAATTCACTATCATGATTTTCAAAATTTGAATCACTAAATTTTATTTTTTTATGTTCAGATAGTAAATAATCAATATCCTTATTTTCTCTCAGACCGTATAACGAAAGCGTCATGCTTCCATCTAAAACTATATCTTCTGAATTAATTTGATTTTCATTCAAAAAAATTTTAAATTTATCTAGTTCTTTATATTGATTTAAATATTTATACGGATAAGCATTATTTAAGAAATGTAATCCATTTCCATTCAAAATTAATTTAGAAATTCTTATAGCTTCTTCTTTGGTATCTGTAATATGTATTGAGCTATATTCGAGGTCATACAAATCACGAACTTCTTGTTTTATCTTTCTAACATCTTCTAAGTTATTCGCTTGAAAAATAATGACTTTAAAATCTTCAAAATTAGGAAAACATTCTATTAATTTTTGCTCTATCCCTTTAAAATTATTTTTTTCTGTTCCACTCCAGTCCATATGTTTATATAATTCTGTTAATAAATTAAATGCTCCATTCGGATTTAAATTTATTTTTTTTTCATATACTATTTTTGAAAATTTTGATAATGCTTCTTGTTTTCTTTCTTTTCCTGAAGGCCATAAAAATGCTATATATGTGTTTAAATTAGAATATTCTATAAATGTTTTCATCGCAATCTCTAAAGCTTCATTAGATACCCCTCTTTCTTTAAACATTTTATAGTCACATTTCATTTCTTCTATTTCAGTCTCTATAGTAAAAACTTTTTTTTTTAAGTATATAGCACTTGCAACTCTATGAGCTCCATTTATAATGGTGCTATTATTTGATAATGGTATTATAGAATCTGTTTTATCAAATCCTTTTTTTTTTATATTATTATATGTCTGATCAAAAGTCTTTATAAATTTATCAAAATCATTTTTTTCATTTTCATATTCAATAAATTTTCCAAAAGTTTGAGTTTTAATATCTTCTTTATATATTTTTTCACCTTCTTTTTTATTTTTATCTTTATTTTTTAGATAAAACAATTTAAATCCTAAATCTATTCTATTCCATGTTAATAATTCTTGTGCTTCTATTTCATTAGTTTTATATTCTTTTTCCATCATTTTTTTATAAATAAATGGTTCTATTTTATTTTTAATATTAGACTTTATTTCCACCATAATTTGCTTTTCACCTTTCTTAAAACTTTTTTTATAAAAGTAATATTATTTTTTTCGTATATTATTTTTTCTATCCTTCTCTCTAATTTAATTTCTTTATTTAATTTTACAAATTTATAATTTAATTCACTTTCTTTATCAAACTCTTTATTTATCCCACAATGAACTCCAGAACCGTCCATTCCAATATTTCTTACCATTGTTTTTACAGGAAATAGCGTCATTTTACCTTGCTCTAATTGTGAATAAAGTTTTTTTATAGCCCAAGAATCCACTTTATTTTTTAGTTGTGCTTTTAATATTGATGTTCTAGAATTTCCAATTAACTTTTCATACTTCTTAATTTTTGCTTTGTTCTCTAATATTTCACGATAAAAATTTTGTTCCCAAACTATACTAAACCATCGATCTTTCCATATTGCCCATCCCCACGATGTACTAATATGTGCTAAATATACTTCATTTTTATATTCTTTTGGAACGCTTATATTTGAATAACCAGAAATCACGAATATATCATCTTGATTTTTATAAATTTTTAATGCATTATTCATATATTCTAAAAAATAGGGACTTGTGATCAAATCATCTTCTAAAACAATTACTTTTTCATACTTATTTACTATTTCACTTACACCTGCAACTACTGAATTTGCTAAACCTTTATTTTTCGATGCTTTTTTTATTACAATATTTTTAAAGCCATTTATTGTTTTTATATATTCTCTAACTTCCTTTACTGCTTCCATTGATTTTTCATTTTTAGGAGCATCTGAAAATATAAACAATTCACTTTCTTCTGCTAATCTATTTTTTTTTAATGCTTCTATTGTTTGCTTTGTATGATCTACTCGGTTATAAACAAATAATACTATAGGTGCTAGTAATTTATTGTTTTTCATTTTTATACCCCACATAAATTTTAATTATTTTTCTTATAAAGATAATCATGATTTGTTAACTTTTCTATTAAAAAATATTCTTCTCCCAAATACCTTTCTATTTCATCTTTATATTTTTTCTGTTGAACTTCTATTAATATATAATTAATTTTTATTTTATCAAAATTTACACCTTTTAACACTTCTAATTCAAAACCTTCTACATCTAAGGAAAAGAAATCAATTTCTTTTATTTTATTTTCATCTAAAAGTTTCTGTAAAGTTATTGTAGGTACTTTTGTAGTATAGCTTTCTTTTATGTTTTGACATTCAAGTCCTTTTTTAATATGTTCTTTTTTATTTAATCTTGTTTTAGAAACTACAGACATTAAGTTTGCAAACTCCATTTCTATATAATCGTTATCAAAATCTTTTCCTACTAATGCATAATTATACACAGATGATTTCTTTCTTTCTTTTTTACACTTTTCATATAGCTCTGGAATCCCTTCAACTAATATCCCATTCCAATTTTTAATTTTTTCTAAAAAATACGTATTACTTTGCGTTTTTCCGTCGTTTCCTCCAACTTCAATAAAAGTACCTTCACTAAAATCTAAATATTTTTTTAATTTATTATCTAAATCATTTAACCCCATTTTGTGAAATCTTGTTTCTATCTTCATTTTTTCTAAAAAAAAACATAATATTTTCTTTATTTTGTTTTTCATTTTACTCTCCTCTTTATTGTTAATAATCAACTTTATTTTTTTCATAAAAATAGCCTTAGTTCTCATTTTAATATGCTCTTTATCCTTAACAAATATATAAAATAAATAAGCTGATATGCTCATTGAAATTACAGTAGTCCAAGCCGCTCCTACAATTCCAAATTTTCTGATAAAATATAAATTTAAAATAAAATTTACAATTCCACCTGTTAATGTTGAATATAGTTGTAAATCATTTCTATTTTCTAACAATAAATATTTAGAAGTCGAAACTCCTAATGCAACAAAAACTCCTGCCCAGCTATATATTCTAAATACATCTCCTGCTGAACTGTATTCCATTCCATATGCTAATTCTATAAACCATTTTCCTAGTATAGTTGCTCCTATCGCAAACAATGTACAAATAAACACATTTATATTTCCTAATTTTACAAATTCATTAACATATTCATCTTTAGATTTATTTTTTTTCCCATCAAGTATTCTAGGGAAATATGCTGTTGCTATTGTTACTGGTATAAAATAAACTAATTCTGATAATTTAACTCCTACTGAATATATTCCAACTTCTTTTACACTTAACATTTTCCCTACCATTAATTGATCCACCTTCATATAAATAAATATAGATACACTTGCAACTAATAATGGTGATGATTCTTTAATTAATTTCTTTAAATATTTAAAATCTACTTGAAACTTAAAGGTATTTTTTTTCTTATATCTTAATAAAAGTATTATTGAATAAATAACCTTTTCTCCTAAAAATAATATTGCATACCAATATAAGCTCCCCTTCATAATTACAAAATTGACCTTTAAAATAACTCCTATAAAATAAGCAATTTGAGAGGCTATTACCTCATTTTTATTTAATCCTTTAGCTTGAAAAAATAATTTAAACACTATAAATGCATTTAATAATTGATTAACAGAAAAAATTAAAAATAAATCTAATAATTCTTGATTTCCATTAGTAAAACTACTAAACATATAATACCAAATGGGCAACGTTAGTATATAAATTACTACTCTAAAAAACATTACTGATGATAATATTTTATTTATATCTTTATCTTCAGACATTCCTATTTCTTTTAAAATTATTGCATTCATTCCAAATATACTTAAAACTTCAAAAAAACCTAAAAATGCTAAAACATAACTTATTTTACCAAGATTTTCACTACCTAAATATCTTGCAATCATTATCGAAATCCCAAATCCAACAAGTATTTTTATTATTTTATCCACTAACATTATAATTGTATTTTTTTTTATTGAGATTTTTTTCATTATTTATTATTCTCCAAATACCATCTATATACTCTTTCTATTCCATCTTTTAACTCTACTCTATGAGTATATCCAGTATATTTTAATCTCGTTACATCGAGTAGCTTTCTTGGTGTCCCGTCTGGTTTAGACAGGTCATTTACTATCACTCCTTCATATCCTACTACCTCTTTTATAATTTGAGCTAGTTCTCCAATCTCTATATCTTCACCTGTACCCATATTTACATGCATATCTTCTGAATAGTTTAGCATTAAATGAGTAAGGCCATCAGCAAGGTCATCCACGTACATAAACTCTCTTTTAGGTTTACCAGTTCCCCACATTAATACCTCTTTATGGTCGTTTATCTTTGCGTCATGAAACTTCCTTATAAGAGCAGGCATTACGTGAGAAGATTCGAGGTCAAAATTATCATTTATACCGTATAAATTTGTTGGCATAGCTGATATGAAGTCGCAGCCATATTGCTGTCTGTAAAATTTGCATAGCTGTATCCCTGATATTTTTGCTGTTGCATATGCTTCATTGGTCGGTTCTAGATGCCCCCCCAGTAAGTGTTCCTCTTTTATAGGTTGCTCTGTATATTTTGGATAAATACAAGAACTTCCCAAGAAAAGAAGTTTTGTTACATTATATTTGTAGGCATTATGAATAATATTTGACTGAATCATGAGATTATCATAGATAAATTCTGCAGGATAAGTATTATTTGCATGTATTCCCCCAACTTTAGCTGCTGCAAGAAATACATATTCAGGTTTTTCATCTTTAAAGAATTTTTCCACCTCTGTTTGTCTTCTGAGGTCAAGTTCTTTTGAATTTTTATATATTATATTTGAATATCCTAGCTCTTCTAGTCTTCTAACTATTGCAGATCCCACCATACCACGGTGTCCTGCTACGTATATTTTTGAATTTTTTTCCAAGATTTCCACCTCTTTTTTTGTTTTGATACAAGACTATCACGAGATTGTGTAAAAGACATTTTTCTTTTAATCAGATTTTAGTCTGTAGCAATCTCTGTCTGAGATCCAAATAATCTATTCTTCTAAGACAATTTTCACTTATAGAGATTGCCCTACCTTGTTTTTTTAATTCATTAATTATATGGGTGTCTTCCAATACTCCATCTCTTTCCATTAGAACCATTGGGGTTTCTCCACAGATAGCTTCAGCTACTGTCCCCCAGCCCGCCTTAGAAATAATGAGTTCACTTGCTGCTATATAATTCTGGGTATCTCTTATATCTAATGGTAGTTGACAAATATTAGCGCCAGCACTCTCTACCTGGATTCCCGATGTACAAAATATCGTGCCGTTAAAATTTTCAACTCTTATTTTTTCTAAGCTGGCTGATTTCCCGCAGCTTAGAAAGATACTTTTTCCATGAATTTCCCTTATATCTTGTACTTTGGTATCATCAATTTTTCTTGAAATATAATCTATATATTTTTTTTTACATTTCATATGGCCTATATCTAGGTGTAATGGGTAAGCATGAAATTCATCGTATATCTGATCTATTTCATGATATTTTTCTACTATATCTTCAGCTAGGTTCAAGTTCTTATACTGCAAATACCAAGTGAAATTAGAACTGCCTATTATCTTTTTCTTAAGGGTTTTTCCAACAAGTACACCTATCGGTGATATATCCGTGTATATATCCACTATGTCTAATCCACCTAGATTTGAAACTTCACTTTTTATAGTCTCATCCCATGAAGATATAAACTCTTTAAGAATCTTTTCTAGTCTAATCTTGTCAATTGTCAGGCTTTTTTCTATGTTTATAAGGCCTATGTCAGTTACGATATCTGAGAATCTCAGTCTTTTTTTATAATCTTGCAAGTATAGTTTTGAAAACTCATTTTGTTTTTCTCCACAGGCAATATAGATGTTGTAATTAGTTTCCTCTAATATCTTTTCTATATGTGCAAGACATCTAGTGAGATGTCCAAACCCATGACTTGATATGTAAAATACTTTATATTTCATAATTAGACACCTTCTTTGTTTTCGACAAATGACTTTTTAGTCATATCTTAATTTGTAGCAGTCTGTGTCTGATTTCTTTAGTCAAAAGCCTTTTTTATTCTATCTTCTTTTTCAACGAGTGCCATATCAGACTTCATCATTATATTGACCAGTTCTTCAAATGAAGTTTTAGTAGGATTCCATCCAAGTACTGTCCTTGCTTTTGTAGGGTCTCCCAATAACTGTTCTACTTCTGCAGGTCTAAAATATTTAGGGTCTACTTCTACAAGCACTTTCCCTGTTCTTTTGCATATCCCTTTTTCATCCATACCTGTTCCCTGCCATTCTAATTCTATTCCAGCTTCTCTGAATGCGTATGTAGTAAATTTTCTTACTGTATGCATTTCTCCAGTTGCTATAACAAAATCTTCAGGTTTATCGTGCTGCAGCATAAGCCACATACATTCCACATAGTCTTTTGCGTAACCCCAGTCCCTTTTAGCATCTAGATTACCTAAATAAATTTTTTTTTGTTTCCCCTGGGCTATTCTGGCAGCAGCAAGAGTAATTTTTCTAGTTACAAAGGTCTCCCCACGTCTTTCTGATTCGTGATTAAATAATATTCCATTTACAGCAAACATATCATAGGATTCCCTATAATTTTTGGTGATCCAAAACCCGTACAATTTTGCCACACCATAAGGAGATCTAGGATAAAACGGTGTGGTTTCTTTTTGAGGTACCTCTTGTACCTTACCGTAAAGCTCTGATGTAGATGCCTGATAAATTCTTGTCTTCTTCTCCATCCCAAGAAGCCTTACTGCCTCGAGTATTCTGAGAGTCCCAATTCCGTCAGTATCCGCAGTATATTCAGGCATGTCAAATGATACCTTTACATGAGACTGTGCCGCTAGGTTGTATATCTCATCAGGCTGTATCTTTTGTATAAGCCTTATCAGGTTTGACGAATCTGTCATGTCCCCATAGTGAAGGTTTATCTTTCTAGGTAACTTCATATCTTCTATCAAATCATCCATATATAAATGTTCTATCCTACCTGTGTTAAAAGATGATGATCTTCTGATAATGCCATGTACTTCATATCCTTTTTCTAGTAAGAATTCTGCCAAAAAAGAACCATCCTGTCCCGTTATACCTGTAATAAGTGCCACTTTATTTGACATTGATGCCCTCCATTTATTATGTTAAAAATCCTATCTTCCCTTTCCAAATAAAACAATCTTTATCGTCTTAAAAAAAATCAATATATCTAATATGATTTTCTGGTGTTTAATATAATAAAGGTCATATTCTAGCTTCCTAAGAGAATCCTCTATACTCGACCCATAGGGGTACATCACCTGGGCCCACCCTGTGAGTCCAGGCCTCACAAGATGTCTCATATTATAATAAGGCAGTTCCCTTTCCAGCTGATCTATAAAAATTCTCCTTTCTGGTCTCGGACCGATGAAACTCATCTCTCCTTTCAATATATTCCAAAGCTGCGGGAGCTCGTCTATCCTGGCCTTCCTCATAAAATTTCCAAACTTAGTTATTCTCGGATCATTCTCACTGGACCACTGAGGTCCATTTTTTTCTGCATCAGCCCTCATAGACCTGAACTTAATGAGTTCAAACTCTTTTCCTCCAAGTCCAACCCTCTTCTGTCGGTAAAAAACAGGCCCCTCGCTCTCAAGCTTTATAATAACAGAAGACAAAATCATTATCGGAAGGGTCAAAATCCCAAAAATTATAGCTAACCCAATATCTGCAATAGTTTTTACCTTTTTTTCAAAACCATCACTTAATATTTCAAACCCACTGCTTAAGAGAAACCATTTATCAGATATATTTTTAACATCTATTTTTTTTTCTATCTCTTCTTGATATTGCCAGGTAAGCAGTACGCGAATTCCTCTCAATTTCATTTTTAGAAATTCATTCTGGTGAACATTTGATATCTCCTCTTTTACAACCACTGCCTCTATACCCTCATCTTCTAAACAAGAAAAAATATTCATCTCATTTAAATCTTTAATCCTTCTGACAAAATTGAAAAAATTGATTCTACTACCCAAAATACATTTTTCAAAATCTTCTTGAGAACCAACAAAAATAGCCTTTGTATCCTGTTTCACAAATTTAACTATAATCTCTCTCAATATATTACTAAAAAACCAAAGTATCAGGAATTTGAAAAACAAAATGTTGCTCTTAGAAAAAGACCATAATAGAATTGACAAAGCTATATTAATAACAGATGATGTTATCCAAGGGCTGTACTTACCCTTTTTATCATCAAAATTTAAAAAATCTGTCAGATAATAGTAAAAATATAACATGAAAAATATAGTATAAACATAGATTTTCATTGGAGTTCCATAATAAAAGTTCCCAAAATAAAATAAAAAGTAAAATAAAATTATGTAAACTGTACGAAAATACCCTAGATGTCTTGTTTTCATAAAAACTCCCTTTTATCACCGGTGAATAATACTAGATATGTCGACTTAACTTTTTTTGAATTTGAATAAAATTTCAATAATCTTCTAAAAAATTTTGTAATAATTTTAACTGATAAGCTACTCTGAAGAGTTTTAACACTTATATTTTTAATTAACTGTTAATCTTATTCATATCTACTGTCAATATAGTTTACTATAGAAATCATCGGTTGCATAATAAAAAACCTGTAAAAAAACTTTTTCAAGTCTTGGCCACAGGTTCTATTTTATCTTTTTATTCAGCTGACATTAAAATTTTTTTTCAGCTTTTCTATCATATAGATGGCCTTATCGGCATCTTTTTCAGCCATTATAAAAAGTTTCCCAAGAGGGCTCTTTAACGCACTGTGATCCATACATGGATTTGAGCACCCAGATACCAGAAGCCATATATCTGCATTCTCAGAGTCTTCCTGAGATATAAAGACATCCTTACTAAAGTAATCTTTTATCTTTTCAAAAGCCACATCAGAATCATACTCGATATGACTGCATCCTTTGCATTTCATAACCCCTATTTTCATGAGAACCACCCCCTATACCCTCTAAATTAATAAAGTTTAAATTACGTATAATATAATTACCGAAAACAATCTTCTTTCCTTTTAAATAAACTGGAAAATTATGTTTCTTTTATCCTTTATCTCACCTGTAAACTTTTATATAATCCAGGTAAGATACTGCACTTTCCTTTGTATTATCTGTGTCATTCATTATTATTATGCTAGCTAGAGCAGGAGGCTCTTTTCCGAAGGCCCTTATATAGTCTTTTACAATATCTACTTTTTCAGTCTTCCACATCCCCACATGGGCATCTCCCTTTTGAAGGAGTATCATCTGAGCCTGGTTGGTATATGCGTTGGCTATAATATCCTCTTCATGATTTTTATTTGCCCATATGTAATTGAGAGAACTGTCAGGAGGATAGTCGCCGTAAAGAAGTTTGGCAGTATTATATTTAATACGTTTCCCGAAGCTAGCTTTTTCAGAGTCATATTTAAAGGCAATATATATTCTGATAGAATAATCGTCGCCCTCCTTTGATTTTGCATCTCCGTTTTTTATTATGTTCTCCACCTTCCACTTCCACTCTATAATTGGATACTGATATACATCAAAGTCACCCTTATAAATAATGGCAGAAGCCGAGGTCTTACTTTCAGTTTTCAAGATATCTCCCTCTATTATAGTGTATACAGAATGTTCTTTTATTTTGGGGAATTCATAGGCCTCCCAGTTGTCTAGATTTTTAAACTCCTCATTTATCCTAACCTCTTCTACAGGTTCAGAAAAAGTCACTAAGACTGTCGTGGCAAAAATAAGAATGATTACGATAATACGTTTTATGTTCACTTAAACCTCCCTAAAGAATAATTTTTCGATTTAAAATGGTTAAATATATTTGACCTGAATTAACTTAAATTTCTATTTAGAATAAATTACTGACTTTATCGGAACCTGTTACTTTTCTCTTGAAAGAAAAGTAACCAAAAGTTCAAGAATTTTCAAATGTCTAGGAAGTAGATATTTCTTTTATCGCCTTTGTGAGCTACAGTCCTCGGTTCCCTGCGGAACTTATTCTGTAGGACGGCTGAGTGCAGGTTCTTTTCTGTATAAGCCCTGTGACTTGAAAATTCAAAAAATATAAAAGCATATGGTCTCGCTTAAGAAGCAGGCGCAAAGGTATACCAAAGTTTACGCACACAAAAGGTTTTTTTTAGTTTTTGGCAATTGATAAAATAAGCGTTAAGAATGACTGAGAGAAATCTCTAGAAAAAATCAACTGTCTGAGCGCAGCGAGTTTTGATTTTTACTTAGATTTCCGAAGGAATTTAGCTTATTTTTCACAGGCCTTGATTTTTGGTTACTTTTCATCAAGGAAAAGTAACGGAACTTTGGAGAAATTCAATAATTTAATTTAAAATAAAGTTAATCCTTAATTTACCTCGGTTCTATTATTATAGTCACAGGAAGTTGGAGAAGCTCCCATATTTCGTCCATCTCTTCATTTGTGACCCCTATACACCCCTCAGTCCACTCTTCTTTAGACAGACTGCCCTTTTTCTGCCCGTGTATGGTGATATCTCCCCCTGGATCCCACCCCTTTTGTGCTGCAGCGGCCTTGTCCTTTTCATTGGGGTAGGATATATGGATACTCTTATAATAAATACTCTGACTGTTTTTATAGTCGAGAGTATAAATCCCCTCGGGAGTTTTATTGTCTCCAGATTTTCCCTTGTGCCCTATAGGATCTATCCCCAAAGATATATCATAGATTTTTATCACCTGGTTTCCTGACATAAGAAACATCTTTTTCGAAGATTTATCTACTTTTACAAGATCTATTTTTTTATCTGCATAAACTGCAGAACAGATAATAAAAAATATAAGTAAAAACTTATTAGTTAATTTAGTTGATATTCTCTTCATATTCATTTTTATCACTCTATTATTAATAAAACAATATAGGGAGCCAAATTAAACAAAAAAATACCCAGTTTGTAAAAGGCCATTCCCTTATAATGAATAGCGTGAAACTCCTCTAAAGAAATTTTAAACCATCTGCTGTGAAATTGATAGATCCAGTTGCTTCCCCCAATAAACATGAGCATCCAAAAGAAAAGAGCTATACTATTTATGATTGTACACCAAAGAAAAAAATCCTGAAAAAATTTTATATTCATAAATCCTCCTTTTTTTAACTTTTTGATAACTTTACTCGTCAAAAAATTGCTAGATCAGTTTAAAATAATAAACTGTTTTTGGATATTATTAAAAACCTTTACTTGACTTGTAATTGTATATCGACTATAAATGAATTATTGAACTTTTTTAAAAAAATTATAGTTTGAAAAATTTAAAAAAATATAAGAATTATAATACCAACTTATATTATAATTCTTGAATAAGTTATCAACTCCTTTTTTAATGTGTAAAATATAAGAAAAAATCTGAAACCAAAATTTTATTGAACTAAATATACTGGGAGGAATATCCGTTATGAGTTGGAACATGATAATTCTACCTGTGGTCGCATCTGCATTCTTGGCAGTTGGTGGTTACAGCGCCGTCTCTTCTCTAAAAAAGCAAAATTTAATAAAAGAATTGGCAAAAAATAATAAGCTGATTTTTAAAAATAAAGAGACCAAAATTTTGGAGAAAAAACTTAATAAAAAACTCGCCATCGAAGGAAAGGGAAAAATGAGGTCTTTTATCAAGGTGAGGGATCTTATTAAGGACGATGAGGTCTCAGTTTTCAGATATATTGAGCTTTTGGATCTAGGAAAAGAAGATCCCGATGAAAAACCCCAGCAGGCCCGTGTCGGAGCTTCCTTTGAGGTCCCTTTAGATGTTGATCTTTTTTTTACCACAGACGAAGAAAAAGAATTTTTCAGTTTATATCCAGCAGGGAAGCTTCTTTCTAAAGACGGATATTTCCAGAAAATAAAACCCATATTAGAGGAAAACCCCCATGAAAACCCCGTGACAGTAAGCTTCAGAAGAGGAAGGGCTTTGCTCTATGTCAACACAAACACAAAATCCAAAGAGAATATAAAAGACCTTCAGTATTTGGTAGATATAAGCAGAAAAATAAAAGAGGCAGTTTGAGTTAATCTTAAACTGCCTCTTTTTTCTTTACATAAATTATAACAAAATAAAAAATATCTATAATAATCTCAACTTTTCCAAAAACATGGAAAAAATCAAAATCTTCTCCTTTAAAAATTAAAAAAGCCATACAACTTATAAAAACATTAAGAGGAAATTTTCAAAATAGCTTATAAAATACTTGTAGAAAGTATTATATAAAGATAGATAGCTCAGGTTAATTTATTAAATGCTGATTTTCTAAGAGAAAAGTAGCAGAAGAATATTTATAAACAGGAGGATACATATGAAAAAAATAAGATGTTTTATAATGATGATTTTTTTTATTACAATAACTGCAACCTCTATAGGAGCCTCTCTTAAATCTATATCATACAAGATAGATGATAAAGTTTATGAAGGATACTACTCTATAAGCAAGTCCCCTGAAGCTCCACTAGTCCTTCTGGTTCACGACTGGGATGGACTCACAGACTATGAAATCAAACGTTCGGAGATGCTAGCAGATTTAGGATACTCTGTTTTCACAGTGGACCTCTTTGGAAAAGGGATACGTCCTACCGAGATAAAAGACAGACGTCAACATACAGGAGAACTCTACGCTGACCGACAGAAAATGCGTTCACTTATGCTAGGAGCTCTTGAAGTGGCCAGATTAAAGGGTGGAAATATCCATAATGCTGTGGCTATGGGATATTGCTTTGGAGGTGCTGCAGTGCTTGAGTTTGCCAGATCTGGTATAAATCTAAAAGGTTTTGCCACTTTTCACGGTGGACTAACTACTCCTGAGAATCAGGATTATTCCAGAACCAAGGGAAAAATCTTAATTCTCCACGGTACTGCCGATGCAAATATCACAATGGATGACTTTGCAAAACTTGCAGTAGAGCTAGAAAATAACGGTGTTTCTCATGAAATGATAACTTACAGTCAAGCTCCCCACGCCTTTACTGTCTTTGGGTCTAAAAGCTACAGAAAAGATGCCGATGAAAAATCATGGAAAAGATTCACTGAATTTTTAGAGGAAACTCTCAAAAGATAAACTAAAATAAAACACCAGACTTTTCTGGTGTTTTATTTTACACAATTGCCAGCCAAATTAAATCCAATAATAAAATATCTATTTTTTAATGATCCCTTTCAATCCACCTGAAACAAGTATATAAACGTCCTTTAAAACACTTAAAAGAGAAAGATCTCCTGAAAAAACTATATATTTTGAGCGCCACTGTGGAGAAAATTTATCCTTATAATTTCTTAGGCCCTTAAAGTTATAAAATTGTCCACCGAGATTAAAGACAAAATTTCCAAAACGATTCCAGAATACAGAGAGTTCTCTTCCCTCTATTCCAGACAAAGGAGCCATACCAAGGTTAAACCATTTATAATTATTTTCCTTACCCCAAAGCATGAGATTTATAAATAAAAATTCCATAACAGAATCAGGGGAATCTGGTCTGTATCTCATTAAATCTATAGAAAGTTCATTTTTACCTGAAGTTTCCCAAAGGTTGCAAAAGGCAGTTATTTTTCCATTTTTTTCGATAACTCCTATTCTAAAGTTTTTTATATACCCTTCCTCAAAACTTCCAAGAGAGAATCTTTTTTCAGAACCTTTTTTCAAGTCAAGCCACCCATCGGAAATCTCCTTAAGTTCATCTATTACACTCTCTATCTCCAATGGCTCAATTATTCTAAAGGAACACCCCTCTTTCTGTAGTTTGTTATAAGTGTATCTAAGCCCCTTCCGAGAACCTCCAGTAAGGGAAAACTCATATAAATCCACGACTGCTTCTTCACCTATTTTCAATACGTTTAATCCTATATCCAAATAATAGTTTAAGTATTCTGTGCCAACCTCATAAAAGACAACTCTCTTACCATTTTTCATTGCTATTTCATAAAAAAGCCATATGAGCTCAGAAATACCTTCGCTGTTCCCTACAGGGTCTCCCATAGCGATCATGCTCTTACCACTGACTCCGTACATTATAAAAGAATCTCTATCTTTATCAAACACTATGGATTTATCTCCTATAAGAACTAAGTTGGAATATGTTTTTATAGATGTTGTAAGTATTTTTCTAGCATCTTCCATTCCCTTACCCTTGTTTTCCATTGTATAGTCAGTTACAGGTTTCAGAAGCTTAGCAATTGTATAGAGAATTGTTGCTAAGGCTATTCCAAGAGTCGAACGTAAAAATCTAGGAGCATTTTTTTTAAACTCAAACTGCCACCAAAGTTCCTTGGAATATTCTACGTGTTTATAAGAAAAAAATCCTATCCAAAGAGCTGATGCAGTGGCTAAAAATATTAACAACATTCCGTTTACACTCAAATAACTCGTAAGAGCTGAAGCTTTTCTGTAAAAATGTTTTTTCGAAGGAATCAGTAAAAGAAGTATAACAAAAAGTATAAAAGCTTCTTCATAATCCCATCCTTTAAGAAGGGAAGACAAAATACCTATTACCAAGAGAAGTATCGATATAAAATAAGCACTGTTTAACCTTCGCTTTATACCTGTGGCTAGCATCAAAAGTAAAAACCCTGTTATACTTCCGATAAAATGAGAAACCTCTAAAGTGGCAACTGGAAAAAATCTTTCCAGCCATTCTATCCTCCATAATTCCGAGGGAGTAGATCCAGATAACAGCATTATAAATCCTCCTGCAAACATCCCAGTAGCCAATACTAGAGGAACAAATGGAGCTATGAAACTATCAAAAAAATCTGCAAGTCGTGAAAAAGCTTCCCTCTTAACAGAAATTTCATAAGCCCCCAAGAGAGCAACGGCAAAAAATAAAGGGAGAAGATAATATATCATTCTATAAAGAATCAAACCACTCAATATTTCATGGACAGAAATAAACTGAGATAAAAATGAGATCATGATAAATTCAAAGGCCCCTATACCCCCAGGCAGATTGCTTATAACACCGATTAGCTGCGCAGTTATAAATATAGACATAAATGTAAAAAAATTTATTTTAGCTGCATTTACTAAAAGTACATATAGTACACATCCAGCAATACTCCATTCGACTAATGATAAAGATATCTGAATAAAGGTGATAGATAATGTTGGAAACTCAAAATGCCAATTTATATGCTTTCTTCCAATTGAAAAAACTACATAGCAAATAGACAGTAATATAAAAATAATCCCTATGCTTTTGTTGTCCTTTATGAAAAAATTGAATTTTGAAGGTATTGTCACAGGCCAGAATGTAAAAATAAAACCTCCTGCAGCGATGAGTCCTATCCAAGAGGTTGAATAACAAAAGGTAATGATTTTTATTATTTTATTATATGGTACACCCCAAAGAGAAAAAAATCTGAATCTTATGGCAGAAGAACTAAGGGCCGAAATTCCTAGATTATTTCCAAAAGCCCGACTGACAAAAGATACAAAAATTATTTTATAATATTCAAATTTTAATCCTGTGTATCTAAAGGCAAGAGAGTCTAAAAAAATTAAAAGAATATAGCTTAAAATAGACAAAGAAACAGATATCAAAATCATTTCCCTATTTATTTCTGAAACAGCATTTTTAATATCGGTGTAACTATAATTTGCAAGCTCTTTTTCGATTAAAATTATCGTAGCTATAAACAATATTATGCTTAATAAAAATCTAAATATTTTAGATCTTTTCCTCATAAAATCCTCCCTAAGATGTTATTACTTGTTTATTATTTTTCTATAACTTTTATCTCAAATCATAAAAAGTTATCTCATTTTTAGACCCTAGCCTCATTGGTGGACCCCATGTTCCTGTTCCTGGAGACACATATATATAGTTATTGTCTACTTTATACAAACCTTTTATATATTTGGTTGTAAGTCTCACCAAAAGGTTGAATGGAACTATCTGACCGTAATGAGTATGCCCACTCACAGTTAATTTTATCCTTTTATCACCATGGTCAAGAGGGATATGGTTCATAAGAATAACAGGTTTGTCATGGGAAAATTCTAAGTCTGATAATACTTCTATAGCCCTATTCTTATCACGTCTATATTTCAACCCTACAATCTGAACCCCATGAAAAATATCCACCTCATCTCTCAGTACCTTCACTCTGGAATTTTCAATAATTTCTGAAATTTTATCAGCATCAATATAGTATTCGTGATTTCCAGTTACAAAGTATGATTTTGCATTTAGTTCCTTCAGTGGCTCAAATTTTCTGTTATAGGTGTATCCTGTGAGACCATATCGCCGGTTATCAAGACTATATCAGGGTTCATAAGGTTTATCTTCTCTGTTATTGCAGGAAGTCCCTTGGAAGATTCTGACGAAAGGTGGAGGTCACTTATCTGGACAATCTTTATCTCCTTCCCAAAGTCATCTATTTTTACAGTTTCTACAGATATATTTCTTGCATTGTGAAGAGAATAAATAATCAGTATAAAGGCCATTCCAAAAGCTGCTAATTCCATATTTTTAAGAGGAATTTTAAAAATTATGCTTAATATTCTAAAGGATATAAGAGATACAAAAGAAAGAAAAAAGACACCCATCAAAATTCCAGATGCCCTATATAACCACTGGGTTAAAAGATTGTTATTTTTACCTATCAAAATAGTTGCTGGTATGATCATAATAGATGTAAAAAAAGCGAGTATAAAAAGAAAACTTTTGTTTTTGACATGGAAAAATAAAGCTATCTTTAAAATCACATAAAAATACATGAAAAAATTAACTGTTAATAAAGAGATCAATCCAAATATAAACTTTGGCATTTTGTCACCTCACTTTTTTATATAAATCACTGATTCGAATATTTACAAAGAACTATGTAACCTACTTATACAAGCTTAAATCCTCCATCCTCCAAAGAAAAGCATATTAAAAAACAGGTATGAATTAAGTTTTCTGTCAAAAAATTGGTTTACAATATCATTCAAGGGTGCTATAATACACAAAACTTATTAATAATATCTTAGGAGGAAAAGAAATGCTGAGAAAGACTTTTATAGCTTTCCATCACCATCATCACTGCTGACAAGGTTTGTAATCTTTTATGATACAGACCTGTTTCGTGCAACAAAAAACTAGGTTCTGTATCTGGGATGATGATGAAACATTTCTTGAAACTAAGAATTTTTTTAAGAGTACCCGGATGCCATAGTGTATCCGGGTATTTTTTTTAGGGGGGGAATATGAAAAACTACAGAAAAGAAGAAGAATTCGTAATGGACCTTGAAAAGGTCTTTGAATCATATGGATATGATAAAATAAGGCTTAATGCCTTTGAAAGGTACGAGACATATTTTGAAAACAAGGATATTATCCGAGAAGGGAATTTATTAAAAATAATCAATCCCAAGGGTGATCTCTATGTATTAAGACCTGATATGACGCTGCCGGTGGTAAAGTATTTCTCTGATACTCAGGCAAACAGAGGAAAATTTTACTATAATGACAGCGTATTCCGTACAGATAAAAAAGGTCTTGGCTTTGGTGAAAGAAAACAGGTGGGGATAGAATATCTAGGAGGAGAAAACATCCTTTCAGATGTAGAGGTTTTAGACCTTGCTGTACAGACCTTAGAAAAACTTGATGAAAACTATCTCTTGTGTATCTCACACACTGAGTTCATCAAAGAGATGGTCAACTCCATATCAGAAGACCAAGAAATAAGAAACCAGATATTAGATTATTTATATAGAAGGAGCAGCGATCTGGAAAGCTACCTGAATAAATTAGGCGTTGACCAGAAGAAAATATCTCAGGTAACCAAGCTAAATCTTTTCTTCGGAAATTTTGAAAAGGAAAAAGATACTCTCTATGAGATGGCAGTAACTGAGAAACAAAAGAAAATATTAGAGGACCTTGAAATGATTTTAAAGGCACTCAACAAAAAATATCCTCAAGACAGGATAAAGGTTGATTTTTCAATAAGTGTAGCTCTTGATTATTACAACGGACTGATCTTCAAAGGTTATATATCTGAAATCAGAAAGCCTATATTAAGTGGCGGAAGATACGATACCCTTGTGAAAAGATTTGGAAAAGACGCCTCTGCCTTAGGATTTTGTGTGGAGATAGACAATTATTTTGATTCTATAAAAAGAGAAGGTACAAAGATCGATTATCTGTTTCTTTACTCAGATATCGAAAGCGGATTCGAAGCCATGGAAAAGGCCAGAGAGATGAGAAAACACGGTAAAACAGTAAGAGTGCTGTCAGAAGATAAGAGTGAGTCTCCTGAAGAGCTAAAAGAAAAATATTCAATTATTCAGTATTTCTAGGGGGGAATTTATGTATATCAATATAGCTCTGCCTAAGGGCAGATTGGGAAAAAAGTCATATGAACTTTTAAAAAAAATAGGTTATTCATGTAAAGAACTAGAAGAGGAAAACAGGAAACTTGTATTCACAAGTGAGGAAAACAAGGTAAGATATTTCTGGGTAAAACCAAGTGATGTGCCTGTATACGTTGAAAAAGGTATAGCAGACATAGGTGTTGCCGGGGTAGATGTTCTCCTAGAAAGTGAAGCAGATGTTTATGACATGCTCGATCTAGGTTTTGGAAAATGTTATTTTGCCATAGCGGCTCCAAAGGGATGGAAGAGTACTAACAGAACTCTAAAAATAGCCACAAAATATATCAACTATTCAAGAAAACATTTTGAAAAAATAGAAAGAAAAGTTGAGCTTATAAAATTAAACGGGTCAGTAGAACTAGCTCCGATTGTAGGACTTTCTGACGCAATTGTAGATATCGTAGAAACCGGTGCCACATTAAAAGAAAATAATCTAGAGATAGTAGAAAAATTAGAAGATATAAGTGCAAGGGTAATAGTAAATAAGGTAAATTATAAATTTAAAAATGAAACTATAGAAAAAGTACTAGGGGATATGAAGGGGGAGCTTTAATGAAAATACTCAGAAGTTCAGAGTATGATGCCATAAAGGCTGAAATACTCTCAAGGGGTGATCTCGACTACAAAGATATCAATGTCACTGTAGAAAAGATCGTCAAAAATGTAAAGGAAAACGGAGACAAAGCGGTACTTGGGTATACTGCAAAGTTTGACGGGGCAGAATTAGAAAATATGGAAGTCACAAAAGAAGAGATAGACATAGCATGGGAAAGAACTCCTGAATCTCTTAAAAACGCCCTCACAGAAGCTGGAAACAGCATAAGGACATTCCATGAAAAACAAAAGAGAAATTCATTTATGGATAACTCATTAAAGGGAAAAATCACCGGTCAGCTTATAAACCCTATAGAGAAGGTGGGAATCTATGTCCCTGGAGGAAAGTCTCCATATCCTTCAACTGTACTTATGAATGCCATCCCGGCAAAGGTGGCAGGAGTAAAAGAACTCACAATGATAACTCCCCCTGGAAAGTCGGGAGAGATAATGGATAATATCCTTGTGGCTGCAAAAATAGCTGGAGTTGACAGGATCTTCAAAATAGGGGGAGCCCAGGGAGTTGCTGCTCTAGCTTATGGAACTGAAACAGTACCAAAGGTATACAAGATCACAGGTCCGGGAAATATCTACGTTGCCCTTGCTAAAAAACAGGTCTATGGAATGGTAGATATCGACATGATAGCAGGACCTAGTGAGATACTAATAATAGCAGACGATACAGCTAATCCAAGATATATCGCTGCTGATCTACTCTCTCAAGCAGAACACGACGAGCTTGCTTCATCTATACTTGTGACTCCTAGTGAAAAACTGGCAGAGGCAGTATCTAAAGAGGTGGACGTACAGTTAGCTAAACTTGCTAAAAAAGAGATAGCAGAAAAATCTTTAGAAAATTATGGAAGAATCATAATAACAAAGGATCTAGATGAGGCTATCGATATGGCAAACGACATCGCCACAGAACATTTAGAACTAATGGTTGCTGAGCCTTTTTTATACATAAATTCCATTAAAAATGCAGGGGCTATATTTGTGGGTGAAAACAGTCCTGAACCTTTAGGAGACTACTATGCAGGTCCAAATCACACCCTTCCTACAAACGGTACTTCAAAATTTTCATCTCCTTTATCGGTGGATGATTTCATAAAAAAGACCTCGGTAATTTACTATTCTAAGGAAGCCTTGAGAGGGGTAAAAGATACTGTACTTGAAATATCAGACAGTGAGGGACTCACAGCTCACAGCAATTCTATCAGAATAAGATTTGAGGAGGAGTAATCATGAAGTTTTGGAGTAATATTACCAAGAGTCTGACTCCCTATGTACCTGGAGAACAGCTCAATGAAACTGATATAGTAAAATTAAATACAAACGAAAATCCATTTCCGCCCTCTCCTAAGGTTTTAGAGAGTATACAAGATGCCATCGGATCTCAGCTGAAAAAATATCCCGATCCTGAAAGCACTAAATTAAAAGATGCCATCGGAGATTTCTATAAGATAGAGTCTGAAAATGTCTTTGTGGGAAATGGATCTGATGAGGTTTTAGCCCATGTATTCATGGCCTTTTTCAAAGATAAAAAACTTTATTTTCCAAATATCACATACAGCTTTTATCCTGTATACTGCGGTCTTTATGAGATAGACTATCAGCCTATCTCTTTAAACTATAAATTCCAAATGGAAACAGAAGACTACTTAGGACTAGACGGAAACATTATATTCCCAAATCCAAATGCTCCTACAGGTATAGAGGTTGAATTATCTACTATAGAAGAGATACTTATAAAGAATCCAGACAACCTTGTAGTTGTAGATGAAGCCTATGTTGATTTCGGCGGAAAGTCGGCAGTAGAACTTATAGGCAAATACAAAAATCTTCTTATTGTCCAGACTTTTTCAAAATCAAGATCTCTTGCCGGTATGAGAGTAGGATTTGCCATAGGAGATACAGAACTTATAGAGGGCCTTGTTAGGGTAAAAGATTCCTTTAACTCTTATCCCCTAGACAGACTTGCTCAGGCTGCAGGAGAAGCAGCTATAAAGGACAGAGAATATTTTGAATATACATGCAGTGAGATAATAAAAAACAGAGAATGGACAGTGGCAGAACTTGAAAAGAGAGGTATAGAGGTACTTCCATCTACAGCAAACTTTATATTTGCAAAGGTAGAAAATGCTGAAAATATATATGCGGAACTAAAATCTAGAAAGGTTCTTGTAAGATACTTTAAAAAACCTCTTATAAATAGCTATCTCAGAATTTCCATAGGAACAAAGGAAGAGATGGAAAAGCTGATAAAAAACATAGATCAGATTATGGGGGTGTAAGTGTGAGAACAGGTCAGGTAATGAGAAACACAAAAGAAACCAATATAGAGCTCGAGTTAAATCTTGACGGAACTGGAAAATACGACATCTCAACAGGTGTGGGTTTTTTTGATCATATGATGGAGCTTTTTACAAGACACGGTTTATTTGATATAAAGCTAAAAGTAAAGGGAGACACCTATATCGACTGCCATCACTCGGTAGAAGATGCAGGAATCGCACTAGGTAAGGCTTTTAAAGATGCTCTCGGGGATATGAAGGGAATAAAAAGATATGGAAGTTTTTATCTTCCTATGGATGAAACCCTGACTCTAAGTGCAGTGGACATAAGTGGAAGGTCCTATCTTTATATGGATCCTATCCCTGATAAAAGAGTGGGAGATATGGAGAGTGAGATGGTAAAGGAATTTTTTTGGGGTTTTGTAAGAAATGCCGGGATAACACTTCATATAAAGCTTATTCACGGGGAGAATACTCATCATATAATAGAGAGTATATTTAAAGGTGTAGCCCGAGCTTTGGATCAGGCTGTGACTATAGATAGCAGAACTATAGGGGAGATCCCTTCTACAAAAGGAGTGATATAATATGATCGCAATTATAGATTACGGTGTGGGAAATATTCACTCTGTTATGAGTGCCTTAAATAAACTTAATATCGAAAATATTTTGACTGCCGATCCTGAGATAATAAAAAAAGCCGATGGAATACTTCTTCCTGGGGTGGGTGCATTTAGAGATGCCATAAAAAGTCTCGAAGATACGGGTCTGGTTCCCCTCATAAAAGATTGTGTGGCTGAGGGTAAGCCATTGCTCGGAATCTGTCTGGGTATGCAGCTGCTATATGAAAAAAGTTTTGAAGACGGAGAATATGAAGGTCTTGGGCTACTAAAAGGAGAAGTTATATCTTTTAAATCCCGTATATCTGAGGATTTGAAAATACCCCATATGGGATGGAATAGATTAAATGTAAAAAAAGATTCTCAACTTTTTAAGTATCTAGGAGAGGATGAATTTGTATATTATGTACACAGCTATTATGCTAGCGGGAAAAGTGAAGACTTACTGGCGTCTAGCGAGTATGGTATAGAGGTTCCAGGGGTAGTGGGACACGGAAATATAATGGGGATGCAGTTCCACCCTGAAAAAAGTAGCAGTACAGGATTAAAACTATTAAAAGCATTTGGGGAGATGGTGAAATGATAATTTTTCCGGCAATAGATCTAAAAGACGGAAAGGCAGTGAGACTGAGCAAGGGGGACTTCAACAGAGTTGACGTTTTTTCAGACAAACCATGGGAAGTTGCAAAGGGTTTTGAAGAAAAAGGTGCAGAGTGGATACACCTTGTAGACTTAGATGGTGCAAAAGATGGGGAAAATAAAAATCTTGATGTAATAAAAAAAATAAGAGAAGTGGTAAATGTAAAACTTCAGCTAGGAGGAGGAATAAGAACCCTTGAAACTGCTGAAATGCTTTTAAACATGGGAATAGACAGAATAATTTTGGGAACAGCAGCAATTGAAAATCCAGATTTGCTGAAAGTCCTTGTTGAAAAATATAAAGAGAAGATAGCTGTATCTGTAGATGAAAAAAATGGAAAGGCCGCTACAAAAGGATGGCTTGAAGAAAGCAGCATCGATGCATTTGATCTTTGTAAATCCCTAAAAGAAATAGGGGTAAAAACAATAATCTATACAGATATATCAAAAGACGGGATGATGGCCGGACCAAACTTTGATGCCTATGTGAAAATAAATAAACTTGGGGTAGATGTAATAGCCTCTGGAGGAGTAAGTGCTCCTGAAGATATAGCGGTCTTGAGAAAAGCCGATATTTACGGAGCTATAGTTGGAAAAGCTATATATTTAGGTAAGATAAAACTTGAAGAAGTGCTTTAGGAGGTAATTATGATAACCAAGAGAATTATCCCGTGTTTAGATGTAAGAAATGGTCAGGTGGTTAAGGGGGTCAACTTTGAAGGAGTCAGAGATATTGATAATCCTGTAAACCTTGCCGAAATGTACAACGAGATGGGAGCCGACGAACTGGTTTTTTATGATATAACTGCCACCAATGAAGGAAGAGAGCTTTTCAGTGATATCGTAGAGCAGGTGGCAAATGAAGTATTTATACCGCTTACAGTGGGAGGGGGTATAAATACTTTGCAGGACTTTGACAGGGTTTTAAAAGCCGGGGCGGACAAAGTAAGTGTGAACTCAGGAGCTATAAAAAATCCTGAGCTTATAAGAGAAGCTGCACTAAAGTACGGTAATCAATGTGTAGTCCTATCTGTAGATATAAAAAGAGTAAATGGAATCTTCAAAGTTTTTTTAAACGGTGGAAGAAAGGAAACTGATCTAGAAGCCATAGAATGGATAAAATATGGATGCAGTCTCGGAGCTGGAGAAGTAGTGGTAAACAGTATAGACACCGACGGGGTAAAAGGCGGATTCGACTTAGAACTTCTAAAGGCTGTGGGAGATGTTGTAGACGTCCCTGTAATTGCCTCAGGAGGAGCTGGAAAAATGGAGGATTTCAAGATACTTTTTGAAAAACTTCCAAAAATAGATGCAGGTCTTGCAGCCTCTATTTTCCACTTTGGAGAGGTAAAAATACCTGATCTCAAGAAATACTTGAAAGAACAGGGAATCGAAATCAGAATATAAATTTGGGGGAATAAAAATGGATAATATCAAATTTGATGAAAAAGGACTGATACCTGCAATAATACAAGACAGTACAAGCGGACAGGTATTGATGCTGGCATATATGAACGAAGAAAGCTATAAAAAAACCATCGAAACAAAACAGACATGGTTTTATTCTAGAAGCAGAAAAGAACTCTGGAATAAAGGAGCTACCTCTGGTAATACCCAGACAGTAAAGGAACTTTCCTACGACTGCGACGGAGATACTCTTCTTATAAAAGTCGACCAAAAAGGCCCTGCATGTCACACTGGGGAAAAGTCATGTTTTTTCAACAGGGTAACTGAAGAAAAAAATATGAGCCTTGGAGAGATTCTAGGAGCTCTTGATGATATACTGAAAGACAGAAAGGCCAACCCTGTAGAGGGTTCTTACACTACTTACCTCTATACAGAGGGAGTGGACAAGATCCTTAAAAAGGTAGGAGAAGAAAGCGCTGAAGTAATTATCGCCGCTAAAAATCCTGACAGATCTGAACTTGTTTATGAAGCAAGTGACCTTATCTATCACCTGCTGGTACTTTTGAACGAACGTGGGGTAGAATTAGACGAAATAACAACACAGCTTACAGGAAGAATGAAATAAAATTTCAAATAAACTGCCAGATTTATTCTGGTGGTTTTTTATTTTTTGTGAAACTAACTACCTAAAAGTACAAATTAAAAAATAGTTTTTCAAATTTTAAATATATCTGATAGATTTCAGAAGAGGTTTTGAAACAAAGAATAATATTTTTATAAGAGGAATTTTCCCAGAGAAAGCTAAAAACTATTATAAGAACTTAATATTAAAGGAGGTTGTCATGGCTACTATTACTCATTTTCAAATTCCTGCTGAGGACATACAACGAGCAAAAAAATTTTATCAAGAGTTGTTTGGATGGAAAATTGAAAAGGTTCCAGGTGATCTTCAATATTATTTCATAGAAACCACTGATGCTGATGGAACTATAGGAGTCGGCGGTGGAATAATGAAAAGAGAAACTCCTGAAGAACAGATAACTAATTTTATAGGGGTTTCTTCTATCAATGAATGTTGCCCTAAAATAGTCGCTCTCGGTGGAAAAATCCTTCAGCCTAAGTCACCTGTTGTTAACTGGGGCTATTTTGCAATTTTCTGTGATACAGAAAATAATATATTCGGCTTATGGGAAGACGATAAAGATGCAACAATGTAGGATATAAGTCAGAGAATAGCCCATGAAATAGAAGAAAATAACTAGATGAACAGGGGGGAAGTTATGAAAAACTATGAGGCCATATTAAACGTGGAAGAAATAGCCCCTATACTCAAAAAAATATCCATTTTTACTGGGATATCCAATTCCAAATTGTGTAAACTCGTCCCTAGTCTTAAAAAGGTAGAATATGAGGACTCTGAACTTATATTTTCTCAAGGAAGCCCACCTTCACACATATATATAATAATGAGAGGACGGGTAAAGCTGATAGAGTACGTCAACTACACACCATACCAGCTTTTTGAGTTAGGAGAGGGCAACTGTATAGGGGAAGCCTCTATAATAGGTATACAAACCCATGAGGTAACAGCCGTTTCAAAGGGAAATACAGAATTTATAGTCCTTCCTAAAAAAGTATTTTTAGAAATTTTCGAAACAGATAAAGAGCTTTTTTGTCTGCTAGTACTTAATATTGCAAAAGAGGTGTCAAAAAGACTTGCAAAAACAGATAATCTTTTACTTCAATATATAGATAAAAACAAACACCCCTATTAGAAAGGAGAAAGACTTTATGAAAATATTCATAGATGACGCCAGAATAAAGGAACTCATAAAATATATTCTAAAAAATAATTTTGATTTGAATAATTCCGACGATATAAAAAATATCGAAAAAGAGATTATGAAAAGATTTGATGAAAAAGATGTGATCGCTTTTCTGTACAGTTATATAAATGATCTTTTAAAGGATATCATAAAGGGAAATAATTAACCCTTTAAACTGATTTTACTTCTAATACTTTATATATTGATTTTAAAGTTAATGATAAATTATAAAAACATAAATTCAGAGTAAAAGACTTACTTTCTCTAATTATTGGATTCTGACTATTTAAAAACTTTTAACGAAAATAATCAAAGGCCATAGAAATTCTGGATAATAATAATTTAAAATATATTTTTATTCAAATACTAAAAAAGAGTCCCCTATACTAATAGTAAAGGAGACTCTTTTTTTTAAGCCTTCGAGGCCTCTTTATTTAATTTTATCCTGCTGATCATAAAGATCGCAACAAACAGAGACACTCCTGTCAAATCTGAATATAAACCTGGTTTTATGAGAAGCAAAGCTGCTGTAAGTAGCAGAATCCTTTCTAAAAAATTCAGGTCTTTATTGAGATACCCCTCTACTGCGGCGCCTAATGCCATTACCCCTATAGATGCAGTTATCACTACCAATATAGTCTTTACAAGAGTAGTATCCACTAACAGTAGTGATGGAGAATAGACAAAAACATATGGTACTATAAATCCTGCCAGAGCAAGTTTTACCGCCTCAAATCCAGTTTTTGAAGGACTTCCACCTGCTATACCTGCCCCTGCAAAGGCTGCCAATGCAACAGGCGGAGTGAGATTGGCCAGCATCCCAAAATAGAATACAAACATATGGGATACAAGGTGCGGAACTCCCATTTTATAAAGTGCCGGAGCAGCCATTGTAGCTGTTATTATATAAGCCGGTATTGATGGTAGACCCATTCCTAGAACTATACAGGCTACCATTGTCAGTACCAAAGTCAAAAACAATTTCCCTTTTCCCAAAAACAGGATGGCCCCTGCAAGTTTCAGACCAAATCCTGTCTGCGTCGCTACACCTATTATAAGTCCAACTACTGCACAGGACATAGCAACTCCAAGAGCAGTACGTGCTCCACTTTCTAGAGAATCGATTATGTCTCCAAAACTCATTCTAGTCTCTTTCTTAAGTGCGCTGGCAACTATAGTAAGAAGTATAGACCAAAATGCAGCATAAATAGGTGTCTTACCACTCAAAAGAAAATAAAGCAGACCAAATAGCGGAAGCAAGAGGTGTCCTTTTTCCTTTAAAACTACCCCAGCCTTAGGAAGCTGATCCTTTGGCAGGCCATTAAGTCCTCTTTTACATGCTCTCAGGTGTATTATTACTATTACCCCTAGATAATATAAAAGTGCTGGAATTACAGCTGATTTTGCTATGGTTATATACTTAACTCCCAGATACTCTGCCATGATAAAAGCAGTTGCTCCCATAACAGGAGGTAATATCTGTCCACCGCAAGAAGCTGCAGCCTCTACTCCCCCTGAAAATTCTTTATCATAACCTATTTTTTTCATAAGTGGTATGGTGAAGGCCCCGGTAGTTACAACGTTGGCTATAGCACTACCATTTATTGACCCTAAGAATCCACTCGAGATTACTGCGACTTTTGCAGGTCCCCCTTTTCCAGAACCAGCAAGGGCCATGGAAAGATCATTGAAAAACTGTCCCATTCCTGATTTTTGAAGAAAGGCACCAAATAAAACAAAAAGGAAAATATAAGTAGAGGAAACCCCTATAGCTATACCATATATCCCCTCTGTAGAAAGATACATGTAATCTGCAATATCCCTTATGCCGTATCCTCTATGTGCAATAAGACCAGGAAGTCTCGGTCCCAAAAATGCATATAAAAGAAAAATTGTGGCGAGAATTGTTATCTCTTTTCCGGTTATTCTTCTGGCCGCTTCAAGTACCAAAAGTATTGCCATAATACCAAAGGCGATGTCAATGTCATTTGGCATCCCTGCCCTCATTACCAATGCATTGTAATTAATAACAATATAGGCTCCGAGACTCAGGGAAAGAGCCGAAAAGCTCCAGTCCAATATTGTCGGCTTATTTTTAGGAGATTTTTTTGTAAATGGATAAAGAATAAAAATCAAAGACATTATAACTGATGTATGTACCGCTCTGTGCATTAGAGTAACCAGTGGACCTCTCCATGCTGTGTACAGATGAAAGATTGATAAAGCCACTGCCATTATAAATACAATTTTACCAGGTGTGGTTTCTCTTCCAAATTTTCTAAATCTAGCCTCTGTATCAAATTTTTCAAGTAGCTCCTCATCGGCAACTTCAGGTTCTACATCACACGTTGACTCGGAACAATTAATTATTTCTTCATCATCTAGAAGTTTTTTATCCTGCATATAAAATTCACACCTCCAAAATTAGTCATTTATATATATATATGCGTTGTTAAAGGGCATTATACAATGCCCTTTAACTAGAAATTTTATTTATGCTCGTTAAAATATTTTTCTGCCCCAGGATGAAGTGGTATAGGCATCCCTTTTCTAACTGCTTCAAGCTGTATGCTGTTTGCTGCTGAGTGTGTTTCTTTTAATGCATCTAAATTTTCAAATATAGTCTTTGTTATGTTGTATACTAAGTCATCACTTAGATCTGCTCTTGTTACAAGAAGAGTCTGTACTGCTGCTGTCTCTACATCCTCTTCATTGTCATAAGTTCCTGCTGGGATAACTTCTGATGCATAGAAAGGATATTCTTCTGCAAGCTTTTCAACAGTCGCCTTTCTTATAGGTATAATCTTTACATCTTGAGTTGTTGATAAATCCATTATAGTAGAATTTGGAAGACCTGAAGTAAGGAATGCTGCATCTACAGCTCCGTTTTTCATCTGCTCTACTGCCTCTGCATATGACAGATAATCCGCCTTGATATCATCATAAGTGATTCCGTAAGCTTTTAGGATTTGACGTGCATTAACCTCTGTTCCACTTCCTGGAGCACCGACTCCAACTCTTTTTCCTTTTAAGTCTGAAACTTCTTTAATTCCAGTCTTTTCTACTGTTATTAGTTGAACAAAATTTGGATACAAAGCAGCTATACCTCTTAGGTTTTCTACCTTACCCTTTTCTTTAAATACTTCTGTTCCTGTATATGCATAGCTAACTACATCATTCATAGCAAAGGCAAGCTCAACTTTTTCAGTTCCCAATAAAGTTGCATTTACCGCAGAAGCTCCTGTAGATTGTACTGAAGAGTTAACTCCTTCTATCTTCTGATTAAGCTGATTTGATATAGCTCCTCCAAGAGCAAAATAAGCCCCTGAACTTCCACCTGTTGCAATAGTTACAAAGGCAGGTCCGGCTGATTTTTCTCCTCCAGCCTCTTCTTTTTTTCCTGAACAACCTGTAAATAACCCTAGCACAACTAAAACTAGTACTGCTAAAATACTACCTTTCTTTTTCATTAAATATCCCCCCATTTGTATTTTATTAAAATTGTATTAAAACACTAAAATAACAAAAAACTACAAATATATTGTACTAAGTCAAACATTAAATTCCTTTTATATTAAAACATTTTATCTTATTTCACCTAAAAAATTCCCGTTTTTATACACAAGTCTTATTTTAACGTTTTGGATAGTTTTATAATTTAAAAACACAAAATAAATTCAATCAATGCTTTTTAAGTTTTAAATTCATTCAGTGTATAATAACATTTTTTAATCTACTTGTAAAATAAAATATCACCGCAAATCCCAATCAAAGTGAGGAAAATAAGTCGCAGTTAAAAAATTTTATAAATAAAAAAATCCCCTATACCGCAAAGTATAGGGGAAGAGAGTTTTTATGCCTCGGAAACTGCCTTAGCTAAACTAATTTTACTCAATACAAATAGTGTTCCAAATATTATTACTCCTGCAATATCAGTATATATTCCAGGTATAATCAACATGAGTGAAGCTGCAAACATTGCCATTCTCTCGCCCATATTCAGATTTTTATTGAGATATCCCTCTACTGATGCTCCCATAGCCAAAACTCCCAGAGCGGCTGTAGCAACTACCAGTATAGTCTTGGTAATTGTTGTGTCAATAAGAAGTAGTGAAGGTGAGTAAACAAAAACATATGGTACTATAAATCCTGCAAGAGCAAGTTTCACTGCCTCAAATCCTGTTTTTGAAGGACTTCCCCCTGCTATACCTGCCCCTGCAAAGGCTGCCAATGCAACAGGTGGAGTGAGGTTAGCTAGCATACCAAAGTAAAATACAAACATATGAGATACAAGATGTGGTACTCCCATTTTAGCAAGTGCCGGAGCAGCCATTGTAGCTGTAATTATGTAAGCCGGTATTGATGGTAGACCCATTCCTAGAACTATACAAGCTACCATTGTGAGCATCAAAGTTAATAGTAATTTTCCTTTCCCTAAGAATAAAATTGCCCCTGCTAATTTTAGTCCAAAACCTGTCTGAGTAGCTACACCTATTATAAGTCCAACTACTGCACAAGACATGGCAACTCCAAGTGCTGTACGAGATCCATCTTCAAGGCAGTCTATTATATCCTTGAAACTCATTCTAGTCTCTTTTCTAAGAGAGCTGGCAATTATGGTAAATATAATAGACCAAAAAGCTGCATAAATTGGTGTTTTACCACTTATTAAGAAATAAAGGAGTCCAAATAACGGCAATAATAGATGTCCTTTCTCTTTCATCACCAGGCTGGTTTTAGGAAGCTGATCTTTTGGCATACCATTTAGCCCTTTTTTACAGGCTCTTAAATGAATTATTACTATTACTCCCATGTAGTATAAAAGTGCAGGAATTATTGCTGCAGTTGCTATCTTGATATATTTCACTCCGAGATACTCTGCCATTATAAATGCAGTTGCACCCATAACAGGAGGTAGTATCTGTCCACCGCAAGAAGCTGCCGCCTCTACTGCACCGGCAAATTCCTTGTCATATCCTATTTTTTTCATAAGTGGTATTGTAAATGCCCCTGTTGTAACAACATTTGCAATGGCACTACCATTTATTGACCCTAAAAATCCGCTTGAAATTACTGCAACCTTTGCAGGTCCTCCCTTTCCTGATCCTGCGAGAGCCATGGAAAGGTCGTTAAAAAATTGTCCCATCCCTGACTTTTGTAAAAACGATCCAAAGAGTACAAAAAGAAATATATAAGTAGAAGAAACCCCTATAGCAATTCCGTATATTCCCTCTGTTGAAAGGTACATATAATCAGCTATATCTCTTATTCCATATCCTCTGTGTGCTATTAGATTGGGAAGTTTTGATCCAAAAAATGCATAAAGTAAGAATATACTAGCAAGAATAGCGATCTCTTTTCCTGTTATTCTTCTTCCAGCTTCAAGCACTAATATTATAGCCATAATTCCAAAGGCTATATCAAGGTTATTTGGCATACCTGCTCTCATAACCAAACTATTATAATTTAAAACAATATATCCTGCGAGACTCAGGGACAATCCGGAAAAAACCCAATCCAGTATAGAGGGCTTTTCTCTTGAGGATTTTTTACTGGCCGGATAAAGAAGATAAACTAAGGACATTATTACAGAAACGTGTACAGATCTGTGTACAAGAGTAACTAATGGGCCACTCCAAGCGGTATAGAGGTGGAAAATAGACAAAGCTACCGCCACTAAAAATACAATCTTACCAGAAGTGGTCTCTCTACCAAATTTTCTAAATCTAGCCTCTGTATCAAATTTTTCAAGTAAATTTTCATCAGCTATTTCAGGCTTGATATCACAAGAATAATCCGTACAGTCAATTATTTTTTCTTCCTTTACTTCATCGTTTTTCATTTTAAATTTTACACCTCCAAATTTCTATAAAACAAACAAATATATTTAAGGGTCATTTTACAATGCCCCTTAAATAAGCTTCCTATTTATGCTCGTTAAAATATTTTTCTGCCCCAGGATGAAGTGGTATAGGCATCCCTTTTCTAACTGCTTCAAGCTGTATGCTGTTTGCTGCTGAGTGTGTTTCTTTTAATGCATCTAAATTTTCAAATATAGTCTTTGTTATGTTGTATACTAAGTCATCACTTAGATCTGCTCTTGTTACAAGAAGAGTCTGTACTGCTGCCGTCTCTACATCTTCTTCATTGTCATAAGTTCCTGCTGGGATAACTTCTGATGCATAGAAAGGATATTCTTCTGCAAGTTTTTCAACTGATTCCTTTCTTATAGGTATAATCTTTACATCTTGAGTTGTTGATAAGTCCATTATAGTAGAATTTGGAAGACCTGAAGTAAGGAATGCTGCATCTACAGCTCCGTTTTTCATCTGCTCTATTGCCTCTGCATATGACAGATAATCCGCTTTGATATCGTCATAAGTGATTCCATGAGCCTTCAATATTTGACGTGCATTAACCTCTGTTCCACTTCCTGGAGCACCGACTCCAACTCTTTTTCCTTTTAAGTCTGAAACTTCTTTAATTCCAGTCTTTTCTACTGTTATTAGTTGAACAAAGTTTGGATACAAAGCAGCTATACCTCTTAAGGTTTCTACCTTCCCCTTTTCTTTAAATACTTCTGTTCCTGTATATGCATAACTAACTACGTCATTCATAGCAAAGGCAAGTTCAACTTTTTCAGTTCCCAATAAAGTTGCATTTACTGCAGAAGCTCCTGTAGATTGTACAGATGAGTTGATTCCTTCAACTTTCTGATTAAGCTGATTTGATATAGCTCCTCCAAGAGCAAAATAAGCCCCTGAACTTCCACCAGTTGCAATAGTTACAAAAACATTTTCAGCTTTTTTACCTTGTGCACCATCCTCTTTCTCACCGCTACATCCAGTCATTACCATTAACATAAAAAGAACAAATCCAACTAATACAGAACTTTTATTTCTCATTAAAAACCCTCCCAATCTAATTTTTCTAACTAATAGGATTTTAGTATATTATTTCCGAAATAAGAATATCTTTTATTTATCATACATTCTTAGAAATTAAAATACATTATCGCAAAATAAAATACAGGACTAAGTCCTGTATTAAATTCCAAAAAAATTCTTGAATTTTTTTAAATAATTTCTGCTAACTTGTATATCACAATCTTTCAAGCCTTTTACTTCTATTTTATATGTATAATTAAACCAGGGTATAATTTCATCTATATAATCTATATTTATTATCGTACTCTTATGTATTCTCATAAACTTATCTTCTCTTAATCTAGTCTCCAATTCCTTTAAAGAATGACTGCATTCATAAGCAGAATTTAAAGTATGTACCAAAATTACATTTTTTTCTGATTTAATAAAGATTATCTTATTTACATCTATTAACACTAACTTATTATTCTTTTGAATACACAATTTTTCAAGAGAAGTATTACTTTCACTTTCAGTATTCTTATCTTTTTCTCCATTATTAAGATTCTTATTTATTATTTTATCTCTGACCCTATCAATGGTAAGCTTTATTCTGTCTTCTGAAAAAGGCTTTAGTATATAATCTGCCGCGTTCACTTCAAACCCCTGCACAGCATAATGATCATATGCAGTTGCAAAAACAATCAACGGATGATTTTTATTTTCAGATATTTTTCTAGCAATCAACATCCCACTATTGTTTTGCAGGTTTATATCCATAAATACACAGTCTGGTTTTAGTTCCTCTATCTTTTCTAGAGCTTCGTCACCGTCTCCACTCTCACCACATATTTCGACATCATTATATTTTTCTAAAAAATATCTGATCTCATTTCTGATATATTTTTCGTCATCTACGATAAAAATTCTAATCATTTTACCTCCTCCTAAATTGTAGCTTAAACAAGTATCTAAGAACCCTGCCTGATTTCAGATGTTCTTACATATTAAGGATATTTTTATTATATCAACTGTATTTACTAGAAATATTTTCAAAAACAAATCATTTATACAATATATTATACTTTATTAATAAGAACTTTTGTTAATCTTTATAGATTTTTTATAAAGTTTTTCAATATACAACTCTTTTCTAGATCTAAAAAAAGCAGTTTCATTGTAACTTTAAACTTATTTTACACTTTATTTGAAAATAATGCACTAAATTAAAAATTAATGCAACAAAACAGTAAACTATGTTCTAATAAATTTTTATATATTACAATTATAATATAAATATTGTTTAAGACTAAATAAATTGAATTAATTTCAAAACTTTATTATCTCAATTTACAAATCTACCTGTCTTTAAACTTTATTACCATTTATATGTAAATCAATAAATCTAATCATAAAAATTACTTTAGCAAGGAGGCCAGTGTGGAAGAAAAAGTACTTGTTGTAAAAAAAGGGTTGTGTAAGGGCTGTGAAATCTGTGTTGAATTCTGTCCAAAGGACGTCTTAGACATGAAAGATGGAAAAGTCAATGTTAAAAATATCAGTGCATGCATACAGTGTAATATGTGTGGTAAACTATGTCCTGATTATGCTATCGGTATTAGGAGGAATGGATAATGAGCAAAATTAAGTTTATGCAAGGAAACGAAGCGTGTGTTGAAGGTGCAATCGCTGCTGGAATGAAATTTTTTGCAGGATATCCTATCACACCGTCAACTGAAGTTATGGAAAAATCTGCTGAAATGCTTCCTAAAGTTGAAGGAAAATTTATTCAGATGGAAGATGAGATTGCCGGTATAGCTGCTGCAATCGGTGGATCAATTGCAGGATCAAAGTCTATGACTGCAACAAGCGGACCTGGATTCTCACTTAAAATGGAAAACCTAGGATATGCAGTAATCGCCGAGATTCCTTTAGTTGTAGTAAACGTTCAGAGAAACGGGCCAAGTACAGGTCTTCCTACATCACCATCTCAAGGAGATATGATGCAGGCTAAATGGGGAACTCACGGTGACCATCCTGTAATTGCTCTTTCACCATCTACAGTGCAAGAGTGCTATTCTCTTACTGCTAGAGCCTTCAACCTTGCTGAAAAATATAGAATGCCTGTTCTTTTCATGCTAGATGAGGTTGTTGGACATATGAGAGAAAAAGTGGTTTTAGACACGACTCTTATTGAGGAAATAGTAGACAGAGCGAAGCCTGCAAAAGACGATGCTTCTTATCTTCCTTACGGAGTTTCAGGAGACGAACTTGTTCCTAAAATGTCTTCATTTGGGGAGGGACACAGATACCATATCACAGGTCTTGTGCATGACGAGACAGGTTTCCCTACAAACAGTACAAAAGTAGCAGATAAGTTAATGACAAGATTAATGGATAAAGTTGAAAAAAATAAAGATGACATTATTCAGTATGAAGAGTACATGATGGAAGATGCTGAATATGTTATATTCTCTTATGGAAGTACAGCCAGATCTTCAAAGCAGGCGGTTATGGACCTTAGAGAAAAAGGTATAAAAGCAGGACTATTCAGAGCCATTACAATCTGGCCTTTCCCTGAGGATAGAATCAGAGAATTAGCTCAAAAATCAAAAGGAATTCTTGTGGCTGAGATGAACCTTGGACAGATGGTACTTGAGGTTGAGCGTATTGCCAACGGAAGCTGTCCTGTAAAATTAATGGGTAAAGGTAACGGAGAGTTCATAAGCCCTGCTGAAATAGTTGAAAAATTTGGGGAGGTAATGTAATAATGGATACTTGTAAAAATAAAAGCTATTATAGAGAAGATAAATTACCTCACATCTGGTGTCCTGGATGTGCTCACGGTATAGTAATGCACGCACTGGTTAACGCCATAGAAAATATAGGTCTAAATAAAGACGACGTATGTGTAGTATCTGGAATAGGATGTTCATCTAGAGCTCCTGGATATTTAGACTTCAACACTTTACATACTACTCACGGAAGATCTCTTGCATTTGCTACAGGGATAAAGATGGCAAAACCTGGTATGAAAGTAATCGCACTAGGAGGAGACGGTGACTTCACTGCAATCGGAGGTAACCACTTAATCCATGCTGCAAGAAGAAACATCGACATCGCAGCAATTATTTTTAACAACAACATCTACGGAATGACAGGAGGTCAATTCTCTCCTACTACTCCTGTTGGTGATTATGCTACTACGACTCCAACTGGAAATATCGATCCGAACTTTGATATAGTAAAGCTTGTAGACGGTGCCGGAGCTAGTTATGTTGCAAGAGGTACTGCATATCACTTTGATGCTCTTGTAAAATTATTTGAAAATGCCATCAACCACAAAGGATTCTCTCTTGTAGAGGCAGTAAGTACTTGTCCTACAAGTTACGGAAGAAAAAACAAAGGATTCAAGGGAAATCCTGCAGCTATGCTTAAGTATATGAGAGACAACACTGTTCCTGTGGCTGCTGTTGCAAAACTTCCAAAGGAAAAAGTAGAAGGAAAGCTTGTTATCGGAGAATTCAAAAATGAGCAGAGACCTGAGTACACAGAAGAATATCAAAAAATCATAGATAAAGTAAGAGGGGTGTAAGAAATGGCAAAGGAAATCAGATTAAGCGGTTCAGGTGGACAGGGTCTTATTTTGGCAGGTATCATCCTTGCAGAAGCTGCCTTACATCAGGGTAAAGTAGCTGTTCAGTCACAATCTTACGGTCCTGAGGCAAGAGGAGGAGCCAGTAAGTCAGAGGTAATCATAAGTGATACTGAGATTCTTTACCCGAAGGTAAATCATTCTGATATATTTCTTTCACTGACTCAGAAATCTTTTGATACATATTCAAGTGGAAACAAAGAAAATTGTATCATAGTAATCGATTCAAGTGTTAAGACTCCAGAAGGTTTAAATGTAGTAAAACTTCCTATTCTTGAAACAGCTAAGGAAAAAGTAGGAAACTCAATAGTTGCAAACATTGTATCTCTAGGTGCCATACAGGCAGCTACAAATATTGTAGACAGAGATGTTCTAGAAGAGACTATCCTTGGAAGAGTTCCTGCCCATGTAAAAGAATTAAATAAAAAGGCATTCCAGTCTGGTATTGATTTAGTTAAATTATAAATCTTATATTACTTTGAATCCAAAGAAAAAAGGACTTTAAAAAGTCCTTTTTTCTATCTTATTAATTACTCTTCTGCCACTGGAATACTTAAAGATACTGTAGTACCTTTATCTTTTTCACTAAATACCTGGAGACCATATTCTTCTCCAAAAATACCCTTTAATCTCATATCTACATTTTTAAACCCAACCGAGTCCCCTGTGTTTAAATCTCCATATAATAAGTCATCTAATTTATTTTTATCGATTCCCACGCCATCATCAGAAATTTCTAAATTTACAACATTAGAATTTTTATGCCCAAACACTTTAACTATCCCGCCATTTTTTTTAGGAAGTATACCATGTTTAATTGCATTTTCTACAATCGGTTGGAGCGTCAAAGGTGGCAGAAAACAATTTAAATTTTCAGGCACATCATAAATCACTTTAAGCTTTTCTTCAAATCTAGCCATTTCTATATATACATATGATTTTACGTGATTAATTTCAGTCTGAAGATCAACCATATCTTTTCTTAAATTAAGGGATCTTCTGTAAAAGTCACTCAAATGTATTATTAAATTTCTGGATTTTTCGACATCAATTCTACACAGAGATCCTATCACTGTGAGAGAATTAAATAAAAAATGAGGATTTATCTGTGCCTGAAGAATTTTTAATTCTGATTGCTCCAATAATTTCGAATCATTTTCAAGCTTGGTTAGAGTCAATTGAGTTGAAAATAATTTGGCTAATCCATTTCCAATTTCTAAATCTACAGAACTCATAGACCTAGATAACTTTTTATATAATTCAAGAATTCCAATAACTTTTCCATTTTCTTTTAGAGGCAACATAAGAAGAGTATATGGTGTTTTTTTCTCGTTTTTTATATCTATGTATACATCAACAACAAGAGGTTTACCACTCTCAGTTACATAAGCGATATTAGTAAGTTCTTCTTTGATCTCATCTTTTATTCCAAAACCAGTATGAGCTACTAAAACTCCAGACTCCATTATCCTAACTATATCAAATTCAGTCATTTCGTATATGACTTCAGATACCTTTTTTACATTGTCAGAACATAAACCATTTTTTAAAAACGGTAAAGCTTTATCAACTGTTTTAAGAGTGAGATTTGATTGATAGGCTATCATTTTTTCCTGTTCTTTAAATATATTTTCAATTATCATAAACAAAAGTGCCAGTCCAACTGAATTAATGATTATCATAGGCAGCCAGACATTACTGACAAATTCCAGAGCTTTTTCAAAGGGTTTAGAAATCAAAAGAACAGAGACTTTTCTCATTAGTTCTGCTATTGTTCCAGTCAGTGCTGCATAGACCCATTTATTGTTTCTGTTACGTATAAAAACACCCATCACACCTGCCATAAGACCTTCAAATATAGTAGATACAGCACAGGCAAGACCTGTAAACTCCCCACTTTTTATAAGACCTCTGTGTACACCAGCAATCACACCAGATAACAGACCTACGAAGGGACCCCCTATAAGTCCACCTGTAGCCACACCTATAATCCGTGTATTTATAAGTCCGCCATAATATTCAAAACTAAAATACGTTCCCACTATACCAAAAATTCCAAAAACAATTGACAATAATATTTTATCAGATAAATTGATATTTTTTTTGGCAACTAAACTTCTAAAGGGTTTTAATCTCGATAATACAAAGGCAAATATAAATAAAATCCCTAATTTATTTCCAAGCAAAGTTATTAAATCCAGCTCCATTTTAGACCCCTTTCAAAAATTAACATCAATTGCAATTACTCAATATATTACTCTATAGCCTAATTATATCATAATATTCGTATAAATGCTTTTTTAGGTCTCCCCGATAAAAAAACCTTCCTAATTAACCTTTTAATAATTAGGAAGGTTGATATTTTTATATTTAATAATTCTTACCTAAGATCATGTATATCAGGTGATTAGTAACCTCTATACTGTCTCCAGAACAGTAATTTTTCCTATACTCATCTTCTAGCCTGTTAAATTTGTCCCGGGTAAAAGGTTTACTATTGGACAAAGCACTATTGGCACCTATACCCTTTATCATTTTTAAAAAATCCATCACGCAGTGATAATTTTCCTTTATCCTTTCCTCTTCAGCAGCAAGTATCTTGTATTTGTCATCCAAAACTTTTTTTAGATCTTCAAGGGATATGAAGTTTTGCGAATATTCCAAGTCTGGATCAATGGACTTAAGACTTTCCCTTAGCTCAAAGTATGTATCCTTACCAAAGGTTGAAAATAAAATGAGCCCACCAGGTTTGAGAAAAGAGTCTAAATGATCAAACAGCCCCTTTTTATTTTGTATCCACTGAAATGTAGCATTGGAGAAAATAAGATCATATTTTTTTTGAGGTTGATATTTTTCAATATCCTCCACTATAAAATTCAAATTTTCTTTAGAACCTATTTTATCCTTGACATTTTTTATCATATCATGAGATATGTCTAAAAAATCTATGTTTGAATTAGGAAATTTATTCAGTATTTTTTCTGAAAATATACCTGTTCCGCATCCTATCTCAAGTATATTAAAAACTTCTTCTGAATCTTCAATAAATATGCCTAATTTATCAGCCATGTGTCTTTGGATTAAAGCGTATTCGTCATAGGTTTTAGCACCTTTGGAAAAATTTCGATTCACTTTTTTCTTATCAATCATAGGTATTCCCCTTTTCTAAATTATGACCACATTTTTTTTATATTTTCAATGAATGCAAAATCTTCTTCAGCAGTTCTTCCCTTAACTGTAAGATAACCTCCTACGAGCATCCCATTAGCACCACTCATAAAAGCCATCCCCATAAAGTCTTTTAAGATTCCTTCTCTTCCTGCGCCTATTTTAATAACTTTATCTTTGAATATTATCCTGTAAACAGCTATAGTTTTGAGTATTTCATCCATAGAAAGGTGTTCTCTGTCTCCTAAAGGCGTCCCCTCTATAGGATTCAAAATATTTATAGGTATCCCGTCTACCTCCAACTCTTTTAGTGTAAAGGCCATGTCTATCCTGTCCTCCCAGGTCTCACCCATGCCGATTATACCGCCACTGCATACTTCCATACCTATTTTCTTAGCAGCTTTTATAGTTTCTAGTCTGTCATCTATCTTATGTGTTGTTGCCACTATTTTGTTGTAAGCACTTATAGAAGTCTGCATGTTGCTATGAAACCTAGTTACACCAGTATCTTTCAGTTCTTTTAGTTCATTTTCATCAAGGAGACCTATAGAACAGCAGATATTTGTATTTATGTTTTCTTCTTTAGCATCTCTTACAAAATCTTTTATACTGTCAAATTCTTCAGATCCTTTTTTTATACTTCTTCCACTTGTTACCAGTCCAAATTTACTGCTTCCAAGCTGTTCTGCTCTTTTATATTCAGACATGAGAGTGTCTTTTTCTTTCAAATCATAGGTTGTAAGGTTGGTATTATAGTGAGCCGACTGGGCACAAAATTTACAGTCTTCTTCACATTCTCCTGATTTTGCATTGGAAATGGTACAGGTATGAATGGTGTTTCCACAATATTTTTCTCTTATTTCATTTGCAACGGAAAAAAGCTCATTTAATTTGGATCCTTTTACTTTAAAAAGCTCTAAGGCTTCCTCTTTTGTTATATCTTCATTTATAAATCTCTTTAAATTCATAAGTTCCCAACGACTCCTTCACAGTTTAAAAAAATTCCCTCAAAAGAGCCCTTAAAGCTGCATTTGAGGGAATCTGTAAATTTTATCCAAATAATGAAAGTAGTACACCTGCAGATACTGCAGATCCTATTACTCCTGCAACGTTTGGTCCCATTGCATGCATCAGTAGGAAGTTTGATGGGTCAGCTTTCTGTCCCACTACCTGTGATACCCTTGCTGCCATTGGTACTGCAGATACTCCTGCAGATCCTAGTAATGGATTTATAGGGGTCTTGCTCATCTTATTCATAAGCTTAGCAAGAAGTACTCCTGATCCTGTTCCTATTCCAAAGGCAACTACTCCTAGTGCTAGGATAGCTAGAGTTTCTACTTTTAGGAAGGCTTCAGCTGTTGCTGTTGCTCCAACTGTTACACCTAGGAAGATTGTGATAATGTTGATAAGCGCATTCTTTGCTGTATCTTCTAGTCTTCCTACTACTCCACATTCTCTGAATAGGTTTCCAAGCATTAACATTCCGATTAGAGTTGCTGCTGGAGGTACTATTAGAGATACTATGATAGTAACTACGATAGGGAAGATTACCTTCTCTTTCTTTGTTACCATTCTTAGTTGAGACATCTTTATCTTTCTCTCTTTTTCACTTGTAAGAGCTGTCATGATAGGCGGCTGAATGATTGGTACAAGCGCCATATATGAATAAGCTGCTACAGCTATTGGTCCCATTAGGTGCGGAGCCAGTTTTGAAGAAAGGAAGATCGCAGTAGGTCCATCTGCTCCTCCGATAATTCCGATTGAAGCTGCTTCCTGAGCTGTAAACAGTCCAGAACCTATAGCTCCTAAGAAAGTAACGAAGATACCAAACTGAGCTGCTGCTCCAAGAAGAAGTGATTTAGGATTTGCAATTAACGGACCAAAGTCTGTCATCGCCCCTACACCCATAAAGATTAATGGAGGGAATATTCCCAAGTGATCTCCTTGGAATAAGTAATAAAGTAATCCTCCAGGTTCTGCTGTATGAACTACATACTGCACAGCTCCTGAAGCTGTTATATGCTCTTTTACTTCCATTAAAGGCTCTGCCATCATACCTGCAAATGGAAGGTTAGTAAGAAGCATTCCGAAAGAGATAGGAACCAATAATAGAGGCTCAAATCCTTTTACTATAGCAAGGTAAAGGAAAATACAGGCAACTATCATCATTAAGATGGAACCTATATTTATACCATAAAAACCTGTACTAGTATAAAAATCCATTAAAGCTTGTAACATAACAATTGTCCCCCTCTAGATTTAAGATAATACTACTAGTATATCTCCTGCATTAACTGAAGCACCTTGCTGCACTCTTACTTCAGAAACTGTTCCGTCATGAGGAGCCATAATTTCATTTTCCATTTTCATTGCTTCTAATACTACTAAGATGTCACCTTTAGAAACTTTTGCTCCTGCGTGGCATCCTACGTTGATTATTGTACCAGGCATAGGTGCAGTTACTGTATTTGTTCCTGCTCCTGCCCCTGCTGCAGTAGTTACTGGTTTTGGTGCTGCTGCTGGCTTTGGTGCTGCTGGCTTTGGCGCTGCTGGCGCTGCTGCAGGTCTTGCTGCTGGTGCAGAAGATACTCCTCCGATTTCTTCTACTGCTACATCATACTCATTTCCATTAACTACTATTTTGAAGTTTTTCATAATTTAATTTTTCCTCCCTAAGATTCATTTAAAATCAAAATGTTTTTTTAATCTACTAAAAATTAAAATCTTGTGCTCATCTGATCTACAATACCTGCTTTTCCCCATGCTGGAGCAGCATCTGCAACTCTTCTGATGTTTCTTACAACAAGGTTACTTGTTGAAGTTCCTAACTGAGCCGCTACTGCAGCAGCTATTACAGCCACTAGCTCTTCATCATTTGTTGCAACCTCTTCTTCCTGTACTGGTGCAGATTGAGCAGGTGTTGCAGATGGTGTACTCTCTGCTACTGGTTTTGGCTTTTCAGCCATAACGCTTGTCATAAATCCTATTAAATACATTATAAATATAAGTGCTAACACTGTGATACCCATTCCTAGTATTACAGTTACACCTACACCCATCATTTTATCCCCGGCACTAAGGGATTTGATGGTTTCAGGATTACCAAACAACTTCATAAGTTCTGCAATATTCATCTATTCATCACTCCAATTGGTTTTTATAAAGGGATATTTCCATGCTTTTTAGCAGGTAATTTTTCCCTCTTACCTTCAAGCATATTAAAGGCGTCAGCTAGTCTCTGCCTAGTAGTCTTAGGTTCGATTACGTCATCGACCATACCTCTTTTTGCTGCTTGATATGGACTGGCAAATTCTTCAGTATACTCGTCAAATCTTTTCTTAGCCATAGCATCCTTGTCTGCGGCTGCTTTGATGTCATTTCTGAAGATTATGTTAACAGCTCCAGCTGCTCCCATTACTGCGATTTCAGCTGTAGGCCAAGCTAACACTACATCTGCTCCCATAGCCTTAGAACTCATAGCAAGGTATGCTCCACCGTAAGCTTTACGAGTAATTAATGTGATTTTTGGTACAGTTGCTTCACTGTAAGCATAAAGCATTTTTGCTCCATGTCTGATGATTCCCCCGTATTCCTGAGTAGTTCCAGGAAGGAATCCAGGTACGTCAACTATTGTTAATAGAGGAATGTTGAATGCGTCACAAGTTCTTACAAACTTAGCACATTTATCCCCTGCGTTCATATCCAAGCATCCAGCCATTACTTTAGGTTGGTTTGCTACGATACCTACAGATTTACCGTTGATTCTAGCAAAACAAGTTATTAGGTTTTTAGAGTAGTGTGGCTGATATTCCATGTAGTCTCCGTCATCAACTAACTGAGATATTACATCAAACATCTCATAAGCTCTGTTCGGGCTGTCTGGAATAATTGTATTTAGATCATCTAACATAACATTTAAATCACCATCGAAAGCAAATTCAGGTGCTTTTTCCATGTTATTTGATGGTAAGAATCCGATTAGTCTTCTGATATCGTCAAGACAAGCTTTGTCGTCTTGTGATACAAATTGAGCACATCCACTTACAGAGTTGTGAGTCATAGCTCCACCAAGCTCTTCAGCCGTAACTATTTCTCCAGTTACAGTTTTGATAACTTGAGGTCCTGTGATGAACATCTGAGAAGTTTGATCTACCATGAATATAAAGTCAGTAAGAGCTGGTGAATAAACTGCTCCTCCTGCACAAGGTCCCATTATTGCAGAGATTTGAGGTATAACACCAGAGTATATAGAGTTTCTGTAGAAGATATCTCCGTATCCAGAAAGTGCATCTACAGCCTCTTGTATTCTAGCTCCACCTGAATCGTTTAACCCTACGAAAGGGGCTCCTACTTTAGCAGACATCTCCATTGCTTTACATATTTTTTTTGCGTGCATTTCACCAAGTGATCCACCAGTTACAGTAAAGTCTTGTGAAAAAGCATATACAAGTCTTCCGTCAATCATTCCGTAACCAGTTACTACTGATTCAGATGGAAGATCTTGTTTGTCCATTCCAAAGTTTGTACATCTGTGTTGTACGAAAGCATCGATTTCTACAAAACTTCCAGCATCAAAGAAATACTCAAGTCTCTCACGAGCTGTCATTTTACCTTTTTCGTGTTGTTTTTCTATTCTCTTAGCACCACCGCCAAGAGAAATTTTTTCTTTCATTTTTAGCATCTTCTCTAATTTAGAAGCAGCAACAGACATAATTTTATAGCCCCCTTAGTTTTTATTGTCTTTCACTTAATTCGATTAATACTCCGCAAGTTCCCTTTGGATGCATAAATGCTATTTTTGCTCCTCCAGCACCATATCTAGGAGATTCGTCGATCATTCTGTATCCTTTTTCTTTCATATCTGCAATAGCTTCCTCAATGTTTTCTACTTTAAAAGCTACGTGTTGAACTCCTTCACCTTTTTTGTCGATGAATTTTGCAATAGGACCGTCTGGAGAAGTAGACTCTAATAATTCAATCTCAGTGTCTCCAACTGGCATAAAAGCAACTCTTACTTTTTGCTCTTCTACAGTTTCGATTCCGTGTAGTGGGATACCCATTACGTCCTCATAAAATTTTACAACAGCGTCAAGATCTTTTACAGCAATACCAATGTGATCTACTTTTAATGCTTTCATTTTTACCTCCCATTTATTTTTATTAATTCATATTTATTTTTTCTAATATCATTTCTGCAGCTGAATAAGGATCTGTTTCCTTTTTGGCAACCTTTTGAGATAAATCATCTATAACTTCACCGTTATATGTTTTCTCAAAAAGCTTTCTTGTCATTCTTTCTTTAACTATTGTCAAAAGCTCACTTTTTCTGTTCTCTACTCTTCTGACATGACCTTTTCCACTACCAGTCATATATTCACGGTGTTCAAATATAGAGTCAAGCAGCTCTTTAATACCCTGATTTTCAACAGCAATAGCCATATTAACCGGAGGATTCCACTCATTTTTATTGAATTCGAGCATCATCCGAATTTCACGTGCTGTTTTTTCAGCTCCGTCTCTGTCTGCTTTGTTTATTACAAACACATCTCCGATTTCCATAACTCCTGCTTTGATTGCCTGGATATCGTCCCCTAATCCTGGGACCATTACCATAAGTGTTGTATCACATGATTTTACGATGTCAACTTCTGACTGTCCTACTCCCACAGTTTCAACAAATATGTACTCGCAGCCGTATATATCCAATACATCCACAGCTACTCCTGTAGCCTCTGAGATTCCTCCCAGATTTCCTCTAGCACCCATTGATCTTATAAAAACACCTGGGTCTGTATTAAGATCGCTCATTCTTATTCTATCACCAAGGATAGCTCCACCTGTGAATGGACTTGTAGGGTCTACTGCAATAACTCCTACTTTGTGTCCTGCGGCTCTGCATACTTTTACAAGTTTGTCTGTCAAAGTACTTTTTCCTGCCCCAGGAGGGCCGGTAACACCTATAACATAGGCGTTACCAGTTTTGTGATAAAGCTCTTTTATCACATCTAAAGCCTCTTGTTGTCCGTTTTCACCCATGGATATCAATCTAGCAGCAGCCCTTTTCTTCCCTTCTAAAAGTCCTTGCTTAAAATCTTCCATAGCACTTCTCCTAAGAAACTATTTTTTTACGTTAGCTTTGATATAATCAATTGTAACTGATGTTGGAGTTCCTGGAGTGAATATTTCTGCACAACCATTTTCTTTTAAGAAAGGGATGTCATCTGCAGGGATTACTCCTCCACCTACGAATAATACATCGTCTGCTCCTTCAGCTTTAAGTAATTTTGCAATTTTTGGAAGTAGTGTGCTGTGAGCTCCTGAAAGGATGCTGCAAGCAACTACGTCTACATCTTCTTGTATAGCAGCATTTACGATTTCTTCAGGTGTTTGACGAAGTCCAGTATAGATAACTTCCATTCCTGCATCTCTAAGTGCTCTTGCTACAACTTTTGCTCCTCTATCATGTCCATCAAGACCTGGTTTAGCTACTAAAACTCTAATAGGTTTATCCATTTTTAAATCCTCCTAAAATCTATTATTAATTATTATAACTTGATGCTTTGCTTGTACTCTCCGAATACCTCTCTCATAACTCCACAGATTTCTCCAAGAGTTCCGTATGCTCTTACAGCATCAACAATGTAAGGCATTAGGTTTTCATCTGTAGAACAAGCAGCTTTTAGAGCAGCTAGTTTTTCAGCAACTGCATCGTTGTCTCTCTTAGCCTTAAGTGCGTTTATTTTATCAGTCTGCATTTGTCCAACAGCTGGATCAACTTTTAATAGATCTTTTGGTGCGTCTTCCTTGATTATGTATTTGTTCATACCAACGATGACTCTGTCACCTTTTTCGATATCCATTTGGTAGTTGTAAGCAGCATCCATGATCTCTTCTTGGATATAACCTTTTTCGATAGCAGCTGGTGCTCCACCAAGCTCGTCAATTTTCTTGATGAACTCCATAGCTTTATCTTCGATATCTTTTGTTTTTGCTTCGATGTAGTAAGATCCTGCTAATGGATCTACTGTATTAGTAACTCCACTTTCTTCTGCAACTATTTGTTGAGTTCTAAGTGCAACCATAACTGATGCTTCAGTAGGAAGAGCTAGAGCCTCATCTTTAGAGTTTGTATGTAGAGATTGAGTTCCACCCATTACAGCAGCAAGAGTTTGGATAGCAACTCTTACGATGTTGTTTTCAGGCTGTTGTGCAGTAAGAGTAGATCCTCCTGTTTGAGTATGGAATTTAAGAGCCATTGATTTTGCACTCTTAGCTCCAAATCTTTCTTTCATGATCTTAGCCCAAAGTCTTCTAGCAGCTCTGTATTTTGCTACTTCTTCTAAAAGGTCATTGTGAGCATTGAAGAAGAATGAAAGTCTAGGAGCAAATGTATCTACGTCTAGTCCAGCTTTTACAGCTGCATCAACGTATGCGATACCATCAGCAAGAGTGAATCCTACTTCTTGAGCAGCTGTAGATCCAGCTTCTCTGATATGGTATCCAGATATTGAGATTGTATTCCACTGAGGTACTTCTTTTGAACAATATTCGAAAATATTAGTTATAAGTCTCATTGATGGAGTAGGTGGGAATATGTAAGTTCCTCTAGCAATGTATTCTTTTAAGATATCGTTTTGGATAGTTCCTCTAAGTTTATCAGCAGAAACTCCTTGCTTTTCAGCAACTACGATGTACATAGCAAGTAGTACAGACGCAGGTCCGTTGATTGTCATTGAAGTACTTACTTTACCAAGATCGATTCCTCCGAATAGGATCTCCATGTCAGCTAGTGAATCGATAGCAACTCCAACTTTTCCAACTTCTCCTTCAGATAATTCGTGATCTGAGTCATAACCTATCTGTGTAGGAAGGTCAAATGCAACTGAAAGTCCCATTGATCCTTGCTCGATAAGATACTTGTATCTCTTGTTTGATTCTTCTGCAGTTGAGAATCCAGCGTACATTCTCATTGTCCAGAATCTACCTCTATACATTGTAGGCTGTACCCCTCTTGTAAACGGATATTCTCCAGGGAAACCTAATTCTGAAAGGTAATCTACACCCTCTACATCAGCAGGTGTATAAAGTCTTTCAATTTCTTCTCCTGATCCAGTTACAAACTGGGATCTCATTTCAGGTCTTTTTTCTAGACCTTTTTTTGTTTTCTCGTCGTACTTTGCAAATCCTTCTTTCACTTCAGCGAGTTTTTCCGCTTTGAACATATGAAGTTCCTCCTTGAATAAAATAATTAGTTTGTTGGAAATTTATCTATTTAATTTTCATGCTGCCAGTTTTAACGAACCTATCATGCCAAGAAAGTGACTCACCAATAATGTGCGGCTCGTGACCTCCAACCTCTTTCTCAGCTCTTTCAAGATAATCAAGTAATGCAGGTCTATAGTCAGGGTGAGCACAGTTATTTATTATAGCTCTAGCTCTTTCTCTTGCAGTAAGACCTCTAAGGTCAGCTGTACCCTGCTCAGTAACAATTACCTGCACATCATGCTCAGTATGATCTACATGAGATACCATAGGTACGATTGAAGAGATGTCTCCTCCTTTAGCTGTAGAAACAGTTGTGTATATTGAAATATAAGCATTTCTAGTAAAGTCTCCAGACCCACCTAAACCATTCATCATTCTGTTACCCATGATCATAGTTGAGTTTACATGTCCGTACATATCTACTTCTATAGCTGTGTTCATTGCTATTACACCAAGCTGTCTTGTTAAGATTGGGTTGTTAGAAATTTCCATCGGTCTTAGTATACAGTATTTTGCATAATGTTTCATGTTTTCTTTTAATTTTACCAATCCTGTGTCAGAAGGTGTGAATGAAGTTCCTGATGCAACCCTTACTTTTCCTGCATCGATAAGGTCAAACATTGAATCCTGAATAACCTCTGTATAACATGTAAGATCTTTAAAATCAGAATCTACTAGTCCACCTAGTACTGCGTTTGCAACAGATCCCACTCCCGATTGAAGCGGTAGAAGATTTTCAGGAAGTCTTCCCTCTGCAACCTCTTTTTTGAAGAATTCTATTATGTTTGCTGATATTTTTTTAGAATCCTCATCTATTGCTCCTAGAGGTCTAACGTTATCAGGAATGTCACATTCTACGATTGCTGCGATTTTAGCAGGATCACATGGAATATAAGTAGTTCCTATTCTGTCTCCTGGATCTTTTAATGGAATAGGCTCACTAAATGGTGGCTTTTTCACTGAATATATGTCATGACAACCTTCAAGTTCCATAGGTTGAGTCGAGTTGATTTCAACGATTACGATATCTGCATTTGCTATTCCTTGTGGAGATACTCCTACTGATGTTGTAGGTATAATTCCTCCGTCTTCAGTTATTGCAATTGCCTCTACAATGGCTATATCTATGTTTCCAAAGAAACCATAGTCAATATATCTAGGTACATGGCTAAGGTGCATATCTTGGTATGCCACTGTTCCTGCATTTAGTGCTTTTCTCATATCTTTGTTTGTCTGATATGGGAATCTTCTTGCGATCGCTCCTGCTCTAGTCAGTGCTCCGTCTAACTCATCCCCTACAGATGCTCCTGTAATAAGAGTAAGGTCATATTTTTCCTCTGAAGCTTCTGCCATCTTTGCTAATGCAAGAGGTACAGCTTTAGGATAACCTGCTGGCGTGAATCCACTTGTAACAAGAGTCATTCCAGGTTTTACAAGCTTTGCAGCTTCTTCTGCTGTGGTAACTTTTTTCTTCAGTTCTTCGCAACGAATACGTTCTTTTAACATATACTTTATCCCACCTCGTCTTATAATATGTTTTTGCTATTTATTTAGAGTTCAATACACTAAAATATATTTTAAAAATAAAACTGATTTCAAATTACTGAGTTTATTTTGAGCAGAACACAGATATTGTTGTTTTCAAATCTGTGTTCTGCCATTTTTTATTACATAGGCATTTTATGTAAGATTATTGTGAACAGTACCATTCCAAAGAGTGCAAATGGATATGTAGCTCCGTATCCTGCTGCTGGGTCATCATTACCTACTGCATCGATTGCCACTCCTAGTCCAGGAGTAGATGTCATACCACCACAGATAGCTCCTGAAAGCATGATCCAGTTGATTCCCATAGCGTATTTACCTACGATGAATCCGATTGTCATTGCAATGATTCCAACCATTAGTGAAACAAATGCTAGGAAAAGTCCTGATCCAGTAAGTGAATCAATAACTGCAAATCCATATCTAAGTCCTACTATTGCTAAGAAAAGAGCAAGTCCTACTTCTCTTATAGCTGCAAGGATTTTCTTATCCATTCTAAAGTGGAACATTCCAACTTTACCAATGTAACCAAATACTAGAGATGCTATTAGTACTCCTCCTGTAGAACCAAGTCCGAAGTAACCTAGAGGTCCTAAGAATATTTTGATCTTACCGATAAAGTAACCTACTGCACATGCAAGTATAAATGCTGTAAGGTCAAAAGTTACTGTTTCTATCTCTTTTACTCCGCCAGCTGCTTCTGCTGCTGCCATCTCTTCGTTAAACTTTTTATATTCTTCATCTACATTAAGTCTGAATAAAATTGGGAAGAATCTCATAGCTAAGATAACTATTATTACTCCGAATGGATATCCGATAGCATGTCCTACTCCAACTCCTGCTTCTGCTTTTACTACGAATTCATCAATTTGTTCTGGTGTAAGAGAAGCTGTATTTTCAAGTGTTACTGCCTCTTCACCAAGGATGTTTAGTATTCTTTCTTTATTATGATCATTTTGGTTGCTATAGTCTTCAGCCCATCCTCTAGCGTGCTCTCTAGCTGTCTCGATGGCTGCTGCCAGTCCTGGAGAACTTGTAAGAGCTCCTGTATAAACACCTGAAACCTCATAAGGGCTTGCACTTTTACTCATAAGAGTAAGTCCGTAAGTAGTAGCCGCTCCTAAAAGAGTGATGATAAATCCAAGAATTATGAATTTTGCACCGTATTTTTTAATAATAATACCGATCTTGTCTGCTGCAAGAAGTCCAACCGCTGCAACGAATAGTATCAAGAAAAGTAAAAAGAACATTTTATCTACAACTGATATCTTTAGAAGCTTGTGAGCCGCTTTTACATGACTAGCAACATCTCCTGCTGCGACAGTATCTACTGCCATCTTTCTTACTGCCCATCCCATTCCAAGTCCTGTAAAAAGGGTCCCTGAAGTTCCTATTTTTAAAAGTTTACCAAGTATCATTCCTGTAACAACTGCGACGAACATCAGAACAAACTGGTCCATCATAAAAGTCATCAAATCAAATTTCATAATTCCTCCCTCGTTATGTTTTGGTGAAAATAATAACTCATAAAGCTATAGTATTCCTAAAAGATGTACACGCAAGGTCAGCAAAGCTGCCCCGAAAGATTCTTAAGATGCTGTTAGGGTCCGGATCCTATTTTCTCAAGAAAATTTTAGTATGTTTCTATAAAATAAAAAAGTTGATATACTCTCTCCTCGGTCCATACATTATAGCGGTTACATAAAAATGTTTCACGCCTAATATACTTCTCTTAAAGAAAGTAAATCAACTTTTATTTTACCGTTTAAAGAACAAAGGGTCGCTTTATTCCCGCGGCAAAACCGTCACTTACTAGTTTCCAGGGCTTTTCTGTTTTCTAAAGCTTTGAGGTATCGATCACAACATATTTTCGTCGCAGTTATTAATGCCTTCCTAGTGGAGCCATGATAATCGTTTTTGAATTTATGCTCGAGAGCACTGATATCAGTCAGCTTCTCTCCTTCAAGTATCCTCTTTACAAATTCTCTAGCTAATTTCGTTACCAGCGAACAGTCTGCTTTAATAATTTCTCCAGTTTCTACATCTACTTCCATGCTAACACCTATAACGGAATAAACGTCAGATGCAGAAATTCCTCCTGGTATTTTTGAATACCCTGTGACTAACACTCTATTTCCCATTGCAACACCCCTGAGAAAATTTTCTGTAATTATCGTTTAGTAACATCATTCACATTAAAGGTATACCTCTTTTTTAGCATTATATTCAATCACTTTTTATCAATGTTAGTCATATATAGAGTATATATTACCCCTCTGCCCCTGTGATACCAAAGAAATTAATTCTATAATCGCTTTTAAAAAAAATTAAAAAAACATAAAAAATGTTTTGATTACACACGTTTTGAAATTTCTTCGAATTCAAAACATTTATAAAATTTATCTTTAGAATTCTTTTTGTAAATAATTCAAGCTGTAACTTTTTTTGAAATACAGTTATATAATTCACAATCTATAACAAAAAATAAAATCAGTGCACTGAAAACTGCTATTTATACACTGATTTTTAAATAAAAACAATTTAGGGTATTCATTCTGGGAAAATATTAGCTCTGAAAATTACTGTACAGTGAACTCTCTAGATTCCAAAATTACTCCGTTATCGTCGGTCAAATCGACTATCCAGCTCCCTTTGTCATATAAATTTTTGGATGACCATGTACGCCATCTATAACCTTTTATTTTAAGTGAAACAGATGCCATCATTTCTTTTGTTCCGTCGTCTTTTAATAGATACCAGTTATGAAAAACTTTTTTTTCATCTGTTCCTATATCTGTAAGTTCCGTAAAAAATACCGCTCGCTCTCCAAAATAAAACAAATTTCTATGGGGAGCAGGTTCTTTTTGAACTATAGCGTCAGTCAGAACAGATCTCGAGACGTTATAGGATGTCTCTCCATAGGCTAAACTTAAAACTGCCATAAAAAATATCAAACTTAATATTTTCTTCATGATAAATACCTCCCTAGTTTAAAAGAAATACCCTTTAGTATCTCAATGTTATTATTTTTTTATTCATTGGTAAAAAACCTGTGATTATAAATATTATATACTAAATTTAAATCCAATACTTTTTTTAATAAAATTTAATTAAAAAAACACAATTTTGACACATAGGATACCTAGTATTTTATTTAGTTATTATCTAATTTAAAATTTTTATTTAAATGGAGGTATGCCTATGAAAAAAATGTTGATTGTATTGATGTTACTGGGGTGTTTTTCTTTTTCCCAGGCAAGACCCTTTGAACATGTTCACTTTAGTAAAGATCCACTGCTAATTCCTTTTGCAGCAGCAGTTACCATATTTGGACTGGTAACTTTAAACAATCAAAATGACTATAGGGAATTTGAAAACGGAATAAAAGAGACTGTATTCCTTATAGACGAGGCTGACAATATTGAAGAATTGACCAGAATAAAGGCCACCCACTCAAAATATTTTACAGAATCTGTAGAAAGCCTTTATCATGACAAAAAAAGAAGTCTTGAAAGTACAAAATACATCTCTGAAAATCTCAATAAAGAGGAAGAGCTTACAATATTTCTTATACATGATGCAGAAAGTATAGAGGAACTAGAAATTATAAAAGAAAAAAGATTAAAATATTTTTCAGAAGATGTTCAGGATGAATATTTTTCCAAGAAAAAATTCATCTTGAAAAATTAATAATCAAATTTGCATTTTATTTTAAGGGCTCCTATATAGGGGCTCTTTTATATTTAGATATTATTTCAAGATTCTTCATATAAATATATCCGAAAGATCAAAATCTTACAATTTTATCAAAAGAAATTATTAGTTGTTTATACTTTTGATATAATATCTGTTATTTTCTTTTTGTAAATCAATTTTTATATCAAAAATTTTAGATAAATTTTTTGAATTAAGTATTTCGTTTTTCTTTCCCTGTTTAAAAATTGTTTTGTTGTGCATCAAAGCCACATGGGTAATTTCCTGAAAAATTTCTTCGATATGGTGCGTAACTAGTATAATAGTAGTTTTTCTAGAAAGCTTTTGTATAAATTTTATAAAACTGTCCTGAGCTTTTATATCCAATCCCACTGTGGGTTCATCTAGTATCAATGCCTTGGGATCGTGAATCAATGCCCTTCCTATAATACAACGCCTCAACTGTCCTGTACTCATCTGATGGACTTTTTTATCTTTTATTTCTAAAATCTCAAGAAATTCTAAAACCTCCAAAACCTTTTCATGCTGTTCTTTTGTAAAGTCGTGATATTTGTAGATTCCAATAGAACTATAATATCCGCTTAAGACTACCTCATAGGCAGTTTCAAATTTTCCATGGATGCCAAAATGATTATGAAGGTCATTTGTGATAATCCCAAGTCTTTTTCTGATTTCAAATAAACTCCATCTGTCTTCTCCGAATAATTTTTTTCTAAAGGGGTAACCTGTATTTGGATGCAGATCATTTGAGATCAATTTAATCAAGGTTGATTTCCCACTTCCATTGGCTCCTAAAATAGCCCAGTGCTCATCTGTATTGATTTTGAGGTTAATATTCTCTAGAACCGGTTGGCCCACTTCATAATTTATATGTATATTTTCAAAATCAATTATATTTTTTAAAAAATCTTTATCTTTCTCCAAATTTTTGACCTCCTATATTGTTTATTTTAAATTTTAATCTTAAATTACTATTATATCTTATCATATATCTGATATTTTATTAAAGTTAATCGAAATCATATTATTTTAAGTAGTCACGTCTTTAATTTAGATAATGGAAAAAAAATAGAAAAAATAACCTATCTCATAATACATTTAATACATTATTTTTTGGTAGAGTAATTTTTTTATTCTATTTTATGATATAATCATATTATTAAACAGACTTTTTTAACAAGTATATAGTTTTATGATTTATATAGTAGTAAAGGAGAGTATCATGGAAAATAAAGATATCTTGGGGGATTGTTCTAACGGAGCTATCTGTCATATGGCATATACAATGAATAGAATCGCTGGAAAATGGAAGTTGGTTATTTTGTGGCATATCTATGACAAAGAAGTTATCAGATATGGAGAGTTAAAAAGAAATATTGGAAAAATAACACATAAGATGCTCAGTAATCAACTTAAAGAGCTTGTAAGTGACGGTATAATTCACAAAGAAATTTATCATCAGGTTCCTCCAAAGGTAGAGTATTCACTTACTGAATATGGTAAAACTTTGGCCCCTATAATGGACATGCTATATGAATGGGGAAAGAAAAACAGAAAAGATTGACTTTTTTATCCAAATGTTCAAAAAATTTGATATTAACTTCTGGATTAATGTAGCGTCGCATTAATCTGGAAGTTTTTTATTTTACCTGTATATCTGTCAAAAATAATCAAAACAAAAGTTATAATAATTACAAATTGTTATCTTTTGTACAACTTTACCACAGGATCACTATTTAAAAAATTATATTTTTTATAAATAGTATTAGCGTCCCATTAAACAGCCTTTTAAAATCCAAATTTTGAGGACAAAATATAAAATATATATAACTAACATCCTATCATTCAACTAGACATAAAATACCACATATGGTATCATCTAATTTAGATTTAAACTAAATATAGGGGGTTTCTCATGTTTGTTATAAAAAGAGACGGAACAAAAGTTCCCTTCAACAAAGAAAAAATAATCAATGCCATTGAAAAGGCTGGAATTGCAGCAGGTAAAGATATACCTAAAGAATTTTCAGTGACTGCGGCGTCAAAAATACTGAATTTAAGTTCAGATACAGAAGTAGAGTCTATTCAGGATATGGTAGAAAAAGAACTAATGCAGGAATATCCGGAAGTTGCAAAAAAATACATCTTGTACAGAGATATGAGAAATGTAGAAAGGCACAAAAGAACACACATAAAAAAAGCCTTTGACGGAATTGTCACAGTGGAAAAAAATAATATCAACAAAGAAAATGCAAATATGGCCGGGGACACACCAAGTGGTCAGATGATGACATTTGCCAGTGAGACTACCAAAGACTATACACATAAATATCTTCTTAACCAGGAATATTCAAGGGCCCATATGAGCGGCGATATCCATATACATGATCTGGACTATTACCCGACTAAAACGTCTACCTGTGTGCAGTACGATTTGAAGAAACTTTTTGATAACGGCTTCTCATCTAAGCATGGAAAAATAAGAGAACCAAAATCTATATCAACTTATGCTGTACTTGCTACAATTATCTTTCAGACAAATCAAAATGAACAGCACGGTGGTCAGGCAATTCCTGCTTTTGATTTCTTCATGGCTCCTGGAGTTTTAAAGTCTTTCAGAAGGCATTTTAGATATAGAGCCCTCACTTTTTTAGAATTTGACTATATAGAAGAGAAAAGCAAAGAGGTCAAATTAATAGTAAACAGCCTTGTGACTACTATAGATGTAGATGATAAGACAAAGGAAAAATTGGCATCTGAGTTAAATCTGCCTTTAAAGACAGTAAACAGACTTGTTACTATTGCATATAACGATACAAAAAATGAGACTCATCAGGCTATGGAAGGATTTATACACAACCTCAATACAATGCATTCTAGAGGAGGTAATCAGGTAGTATTCAGTTCTATAAACTATGGTACCGATACTTCTCCAGAGGGAAGAATGGTTGCTTTTGAACTTTTAAACTCTACTGAAGAGGGACTAGGGGATTCTGAAACACCAATATTCCCAATACAGATACTCAAGATAAAAGAAGGAATAACTTATTCTGAAAAAGATTTTAAATTAGCCTGCCAAAACTGGGATAAGGCTATAAAGGGTAAACTAGAGTTTGAAACTCCTAACTTTGATCTATTTATAAGATCATGTGAAGTTTCTTCAAAGAGACTTTTCCCTAATTTTGTATTTTTAGATGCACCATTTAACCATAATGAAAAATGGGATATAAATGACCCAGACAGATACAAGTACGAAATAGCCACAATGGGCTGCAGAACAAGGGTATTTGAAAATGTAAACGGAGAAAAGACATCTGTAGGAAGAGGTAACATCTCATTTACATCTATAAATATGCCTAGACTTGCAATCAGGGCGAAGTTAGATGCAGAAAGAGAACTAAATGGTGCTTCTGAAAATGAAATCCAAAAATTAGCCATAGAAAAATTTTATGACAGAGTAAAAAATATGTCTCTGTTTGTAGGAAAACAGCTAGCTGACAGATTTTCCTTTCAAAAGACCGCTCTTGCCAGACAGTTCCCATTTATGATGAGTAACGGCATATGGAACGGCGGAGAAACTCTAGGTCTAAATGAGGAAGTAGGAGACGCACTGTCTAGCGGTACTTTAGGAATCGGTTTTATCGGCGGACATAACGCAATGATGGCTCTTTTTGGTAAAGGCCATGGTTCAGACGACACAGCCTACGAAACTCTGTATAACGCTGTAAAAATAATCAAGGACACTGCTGAAGAACTTAGTAAAAAACATAAATTAAACTTCTCTGCTCTTGCGACTCCTGCGGAAGGTTTATCTGGTAGATTTACAAAAATAGATAAGCAGGTATTCGGTGAGATAACTGGAGTAAACGACAGAGACTACTATATAAATTCTTTCCACGTAGATGTAAAAGAAGATATCTCAGCAATTGAAAAAATAAAAAAAGAAGCCCCTTTCCATGAATTGACAAGAGGTGGGCACATTACATACATAGAACTAGACGGTGAGGCAAAGAAAAATGTACTGGCTATCATGAAGCTTGTAAAAGAGATGCACGAAGCCGGTATTGGTTACGGTTCTATAAATCATCCTGTAGATAGATGCAAAGAGTGCGGTTACAAAGGAATAGTCCAGGACAACTGCCCTGTTTGTGGGAGTACGAATATCTCAAAAACAAGAAGAATCACAGGTTATCTTACTGGAGACCTTGACAACTGGAACTCTTATAAACAAAAAGAAGAAGAGGACAGAGTCAAACACGGAATGTAATAATATAAATTTTAAAGGGGGAGAGATACTATTCCCCCCTTTAAATTGATCAAAAATCAAAAGTAATTTTTATTAAATATTTTTCATGTAATCAGGAAGGGATATAATTTGGAGTTAAAAGGTCTGTTTGAGCTAGAATCAGCTCTAAAGAAAATTAACGATAATGGTACAATAAACAAATATAAGGAAATTTTTTCTGAAAATTTTATGATAGATAACACACAATTTGATGATATAGAGGACTTTTTCTACTTTGGCAAAATAGAGATAAAACCTATAGAGGAATACAGCACCGTTGAAATATGGATGATAGATGAAGCGGTTGATAAGTACACTGATTTTTCTACTTGGGATGAATTTTTTAAAGCTGCTAAAGGAAAAGGTTAAACTTTATCTTTATGAGGTATAGAGGACAGAAAGCACAGGTGTAAGTAATTTTGAAAATAATAAAAATATTTAAAGAGACCATCTCAGACGGACCTGGATTCAGATATAGTATTTATTTTTCCGGGTGCAGCCATTATTGCCAAGGATGCCATAATCCCGAGACATGGAAGGGAGATATAGGGGAAGTCTTAGATGAAACCTATATGAAAAAAATAATATCTCAGATAAGCAACAACCCCCTTTTAGATGGCGTAACTCTTTCTGGAGGAGATCCGTTTTTCATTCCTGAAGAGCTTTTAGGCTTTCTGAGACGTCTCAAAGAGGAAACACATAAAAATATATGGGCATATACTGGATACACCTTTGAAGAATTGCTTAAAAAGGATATCACAAAAAAATGCCTAGAATATATAGATGTCCTAGTGGATGGTAGGTTTGAGAAAAATCTTGCAAATCCTGAGCTTTTTTACAGAGGAAGCTCAAATCAAAGACTTGTGGATGTAAAGGCTTCCCTCAGTGAGGGTATAGTCTGTACAAAAGATTATGACTAATAGAGGAGGAAAGAGATGTTAAAGGTTTTTAACACCAGGGTATACGGGTTGGAAGAGAGCATCATCGCGGGGGGATATCCCATGAGGGCTGATGAGATAACAGAATGGAGTGATGATGAAGTCCAACTTACTGAAAAAGATGTATCAAGAGCTATTAAACTAGGTACAGTCCCTACAGGGAGTGGACACGATAATTTTTTGAAGGGAATAGTCGTACAGTATGACGTGAGATACCCCAACTACTGGACACCTCAATTTCAGAGATATTCATTTCACGACATAGTATCTTCAAACAGTAAGATGCATAGAATGACCAAAATGAACCTAAAAGAGTGCTGCAACAAATATGTGGACGATATTGTTATCGAAAACCTTCAGAAATGGGTAGATATCTACAATTCTTTTGAGGCTGGGATGAATGAGATTCGTATAGAGGGTAAAGCCTATTCTAAGTACGAGATCTTTATGAAGGTCATCTCAAATGCTCCTCTAGGATTTGAGCAAACCATGAGAGTCACTTCAAACTATCTCCAGCTAAAGACAATCTATTTGCAAAGAAGACATCATAAGCTTAAAGAGGATTGGGGAAGCTTTTGTGAGTGGTGTGAAACTCTGCCTCATTTCAAGGAATTTTGTCTAAAAAAATAAAGTCGGTTTCCCGACTTTTTTTATTTTCTCCAAAAAATAAAAATGGCGACCCTGGCGCGATTCGAACGCACGGCCTACGCCTTAGGAGGGCGCCGCTCTATCCATCTGAGCTACAGGGTCAACGAAATAAGTATACAATATTTTCAGATAAAAATAAAGATTTTTTTGTAAAAAAACCATTGTTTATGAAAACTCTAGACTTAGAGAATTTTTTTTCTATATTCCTCATATATCATAAATCCTTAATAAAATATATAAAAAATATTCCCTTTATACAGGGAATATTTTTTACTTGCTCAAATCTTTTTAAATTAACCAACAAGTTTTCTTTTGCTTTCTTCATACTGATTAAAAGTATCTTCGCTCTTGCAGACTATGTAAATATTTTCTATTTCATTTTCTTCGCTGTTCAGAAACTCTGAAATTGTATTTAAAGCAATCTCACTGGCCGTGTCCAAAGGAAACTTATGCCCTCCTGTACTTATAGAAGGAAAAGCAATTGATTTTACTTTTAACTCTATGGCTTTTTTCAACGAACTAACATAGGATTTACGCAGTAGACTTTCTTCGTCAAAAAAACCTCCTCTCCATATGGGCCCTGGAGTATGAATTATATACTCTGCATTCAGGTTATACGCTTTTGTCACTCTGGCTTCTCCAGTAGGGCACCCATGAAATTTTTTACATTCTTTTAAAAGCTCTGGACCTGCTGCCTTATGGATAGCTCCGTCCACTCCACCGCCTCCTAGTAAAGATACATTGGCGGCATTAACTATCACGTCAGCTTTTTGCTTTGTGATATCGCCTCTTACTATACTTAATTTACTCCAATCCCACATAAAAACACTCCCATTTTTCTGCATTAAACTACTCTGAAATTAATTTCTGCGTTACCTCTACTAATAACATATAATTATTATTTTTAAAAATTAAATAATTATATGTAACATATATCAAAGGTAAATATAATAAGTTTTATTTATACAACTCTTCATATCTTTCTTTGAGCATGACATAGTGTAAGTGATCTTCCCATTTTCCATTAATTTTCAGATATTTTTCTGAAATTCCCTCTTTTATAAAACCGACTCTTTCTACAGCCTTTATTCCTAGGTTATTCTGTGGCATTAAATTAACCTCTATCCTGTGTAATTTCATTACATCAAAGTAAAAAGCCATCCCCTCCTTCAACGCTTCAGTCATATATCCTTTCCCTGTTTCATCTTTATCTAATTTGTAACCTAAAAAACATGAATCAAAGGCTCCTCTAATTATATTCCCAAAATTTAAAAACCCAATAATTTTATTATTTTTCCTGTTAAAAATCCATAATTTCATTCTGTTACCGTTTTCAATATCCTCTTGTTCTAATTTTAAAAGCATCTTTTGATATGATTCTGAAAAAAAATCATCCCTTTTTGAGCTTTCCCATCTTTTGAAAAAATCTCTATTTCTCTTATAATATTCTGCTACTTGTGAAACTGCTTCTTCTCCAAGAACTTTTAGATATAATCTTTCTGTTTTCAATGTAACCATTAGACTGCTCCCTTCGAATATTTAACTTTTTTATATCTAATTTAATTATACTAGATACAGCTCTAAAACCCAAAAAAATACATAGCAAACATTAAAAATACACTTTTCTAAACCAAGGAAAAATACAGATGAAGATTCAAATAATTTTCTAATTATCAAATTTAAACTAGGTTACTGCCTATATCTGAATTAAAGTAATGAATTTCTCCAAAAGCTTCTGTTACTTTTCCTTGATGAAAAGTAACCAAAAATCAAGGCCTGTGAAAAATAAGCTAAATGCCTTCGGAAATCTAAGTAAAAATCAAAACTCGCTTTGCTCAAACAGTTGATTTTTCTAGAGATTTCTCTCAGTCATTCTTAACGCTTATTTTATCAATGGCCAAGTAGATCAAAAGATTTTGAATATTGTAAATCTAAACATAGCTATAGGAGTATTTTTTATTTTTTTTGAATTTCAAGTCGCAGGGCTTATACAGGAAAGAACCTGCGCTCAGCCGTTCTACAGAATAAGTTAAGGGAGTTCAAGGAGCGATAGCGACTATGAAACACCTTATCCTGTGGATGAGCAGGGAACCGAGGACTGTAGCTTACAAAGGCGATAAAAGAAATACCTACTTCCTAGACATTTGAAAATTCTTGAACTTTTGGTTACTTTTTTTTCAAGAGAAAAGTAACAGGTTCAAATAAAGTCAGTAATTTATAAAAACTTCTCTCAAATACAGCTAAAGTAAATATATATAATTTAAAAGTTTGTTGACTTTTTTTTTACCATATGATACTATTTTTCTGTCCTGAATACACCAATTTGATCTGGAGTTAAGTTTTCCTGTCAGTGTATCATGCATGGGGATATAGCTCAGTTGGGAGAGCGTCGCACTTGCACTGCGAAGGTCAGCGGTTCGACTCCGCTTATCTCCACCATTTATATGCCTAGATAGCTCAGTTGGCTAGAGCACACGGTTCATACCCGTGCGGTCGGTGGTTCGAATCCACTTCTAGGCACCATCTTGAAGTTAAAATGCATCTTTGTTCTTTGAAGGATGCTTTTTTTATTTGTATTATTATTTTATTAACTTACTATGAAAAATACTATTTAAGAATTACAGTTGTTATTTTTTTCTTGATTTAAAGGAAAATCAATTTACTTAAAAAAAAAGTTGTGATATAATTTTCAAAATCTTCATCATCAGATTTTCAGGGGGAACAAATAGTGAACAATTTAGGAGAAAAAATTAAATTTTGCAGAAAAGAAAAGGGGCTTACTCTAAAAAAGCTTTCAGATATGACTGGGTTGTCCGTTGGCTTTATCAGCAACATTGAAAGAAACCAAAACAGTCCTTCTGTTTCTAATCTTCAGCAAATTTGTGCGGCGCTTTCTATCAATTTAATGGAGATCCTACAGGTTAACTCTGATTCATCTCCAGTGGTAAAAAAAGAAGATAGAAAAGAAGTTTTTTCTTCTAACAGCGACCACACAAAAATTGAGCTACTCACAAAGGGATCACATAAACTTAATAGTATTGCCATTACCATCGATGGAAACAGTGACTACAGCGATCTTTCTTGGGGACACGATTATGATGAAATAGGAGTTGTAATCAAAGGAGCTCTAGAGATAGAGGTGAATAATGAAATTTTCAATCTAAACGAAGGAGATTCTGTCTATTTGGAAAAATTTACCCCTCATAAATATAGAAACCCCTTTAAAGACCCCAGTGTTGTTTACTGGTTTTCTGTAAAAAAATAAAAGAGTTCCGAATTTTTATTTCGGAACTCTTTTATTTTAATATAATTATCAGCTATTATTCTCTCTATACCACTGTACAAACTTTCTTATCCCATCCTTAAACTCAGTCTTGGGATTATAACCTAAAATCTCTTTTGCTTTACTTATGTCTGCATAAGTCTTCTCAACGTCTCCAGGCTGCATAGGCTGTCTGTTTATCTTCGCCTCTATACCTAGCTCTTCCTCTATAGTTCCTACCATCTCCTTGAGAGATATAGTGTGAGATTCCCCCAGGTTAAAGATTTCATATACATTATCGTTATTTTCGAGGTATCTTATTGATTTCACTATTCCGTCTATAATATCATCTATATAAGTATAGTCCCTCTGAGTTGTCCCGTCACCATAGAAAGGAATTGCTTCTCCAGCTGTTATCATCCCTGTAAACTTATGTATAGCAAGATCCGGTCTCTGCCTAGGACCATACACTGTAAAGAACCTTAGCTGGATCATATCGATGTTATAGAGGTAATGATACACATGCCCCATCACTTCTCCGGATTTTTTTGTTGCAGCATAGGGGGATATGGCAAAATCCACCACTGCCGTTTCCTTAAATGGCACTTTTTTGTTATTACCATACACCGATGAAGAGGATGCCTGAATAAATTTATTTATACCATTAGCCTTACTAAGCTCTAAAAGGTTCATTAGGCCCCTTATATTTACCTCTTCATAAAGCATCGGGTTCTCTAGAGAAGGTCTGATCCCAGCCATGGCTGCCAGATTTATAACTGCATCTATCTTTTCATCTTGAAATATCTTTTTGAGAAAATCAATATCCCTTATATCCCCTCTATACAACTTGTAGTTTGGATTATCTAGATTACTCCCTACATTTCTTTCTTTTATTTCCACATCATAATAGGCATTAAAATTATCTACAACCACTACTTTGTGTCCTCTATCGAGCAAGTAGTCGCATAGATGTGAGCCTATGAATCCTGCTCCACCAGTTACAAGGTATTTTTTCATTAGATCATCTCCTAATCTATATTTTCCAACCTTTATCCCTCAAGATCTTCTTATTCTTTTTTATCTTTGCCACTATGGGATTTCTTTTAAAAAATTTCACTAAAAGTACGAGATAATAAAAAATATTTTTCCTATACGGGTATATCATCTCCTTATAAGAGTCATTTTTCATAGTGACCATATCATAATGTGCCCTGTAATTTCCAAAACACATTTTTTTGGCCTGAGTATCTATCACCTTGACACCTTCTTTTGTAATTATAAAATTACTCGGATTACAGTCTCCATGATAGACTCCGTACTTATGCATTTCTTTTGTAGCCTCTACCGCCATATGCTTATTTTTTAAAACAGCTTCCCCGTCTGCCATCTCGAAAATTATACAGGATTCTTCAATCATACCATATTTTCTATTTACAATAGCTCCTAGAGGCATAGCAAAGATATCCAAACCTTTTTCTTTTAAGATATTAATATTTTTAAGGGTCTCCACTGCTTCTCCAGACTTGAAAAGAGTAAAAAATTTCCTCTGGGGTATTCTAAATTCGTTTCTTGGAGATTTCATAACATAATCTTTACCATCATAATTTATTTTCACTACATAATTACGCAGAGTATTTTTAAACTCCTCTTTTATTTCAATGTCATTATCTGCTATTTTTTTTAAAATATTTTCGATTTCGGAATCATAAAAAAACAATTTATATCCCTTATACTCTTTTTCTATAAAATCATTCATAAGGTTCCTTTCAAAGTTAAAAACAGAAAATTATCTTTTCTCAACATACCTGTCTATCATATCGTCCAGTTTTTCTATTACATGACTGGGCTTTATATCAAAATATTCTTTAGCCCCTATATCCTTTGTTTCTATACCCTGATGCCTGTCATTTGCATTGGATAGCCACTCCTTTTTAGAAGCACTAGGACTGAATATAGCGAGACTTGGAATATCTAAGGCCTGTGCTATATGCCTTGGCCCCCCCTCGTTTCCCGTAAAAAAGTCACAGTTTGCAAGAAGCATGGCCAGTTCTCTTATAGATTTAGTCTCTACGTTGGAAAATATATTTTCATTCCAATTCATTATCTCGTGGGTTTCCTTGGCATAGGCCTTTTCCGCTGGAGAATAATAGAATATTATCTGAGCATTATATTTTTCTATACAATGCTTTATAACCTCCATCATATGCTCTTTTTTCCATATTTTATGAGGCCTTCTGGAATTTATAGCGAAGGCAAACACAGGCCTGTCAAAATCTACGCCTGATTTCTCCATTCTTTTTTTGAAAATATTTTTCTCTTCAACGCTTACATAGATTTTATAATCTGAATCATATTTCACGTCTATTCCGTCATTTTCAAGAGGTTTCAGCATTTTCAGAAATTTATCCACTTTGTCCTTTGCATCTTTTGGTTCGTCCGTTTTGTGAGTATATGTATAACCCCTCTTTGGCTTTCTTCTCCCTATCCTGTATTTTGCACCTGGAGATAAAAGAGTGAAAACTTCACTCTTTGGAGTGGACATTATATCAATAACTATATCGTACTTTTTCCTGGTAACCTTCCATACCTTGGAAAGATATTTAAAAGGATTTTTCTGTTCCTCTCTTGTTATGGATATTACATTGTCTATACAGGGATGATTTTCAAAAAGAGGAGCTATATGCTCATATACCACGTAATCTATTTCACTGTCTGGATATGTTTTTTTTAAACTTCCGCAGATAGGGGTTGCCAATACAGAGTCCCCTATCTGCTTAAATCTGACTACTAGTATTTTCATTAGTACGCTCCATTTATTTTTTTTACCAACCTAATTCCTTACGGACTCTAAAAACTTGACTTTTCAAATAGTGATCAAATTCTTTTCCAAGATTTGTCTCCATATATGTTCTTCTAGCTAATTTGTAAATAACATATTTTTTAAATTTTTTTGTAACAACTAATTTCGTTCTATAGGAATCAAAATCTATTAGATAAAGCTCATCATTATTTACTAAAGTTCCTTTATAGTTATAATCAGTAGGATATATACCATTTTTACAAAGTCTTATAAAATAATCAAAAAATTTATCTAGAAGTTTCATATTTTGATGAAAATTTGAAATTTCTACAAGCGGCACTCCTCCATCTTTTGTTACCAATATCGACTCTCTTTCAAAAAATGATTTTTTGTTAATAATTACAAACTCCGGCTTTATATGTGGGATGTCTAGTTTTTCTAGTTTTCCCGATATAAATTTATAGTGTTCCGCCCTGTCTCTTTGAAGCCCAAAAGCTATGGATCTTTTTCTTTGTTTCCGTGGTATGTATTTTTTTATATAATATTTTTCCCCATTAATTTCTTCCATAAATACAATTCTTCTATTTTTTGTATTTTGTATACACTTTTTTTCTTTTGTTTTATTTTCATCAAAATATTCTAAAAATTTTTCCCTATTTACCATATTTCCCGCCACCTCGTAAACAACTATTTTTCACAATACATATTCTCATAGTATTTTACATAGTCTCCACTAACCACTTCCTTTACCCATTCCTGATTATCAAGATACCACTTTATAGTTTTTTCTATCCCTACTACAAATGAAGTTTCTGGATAGAAACCTAATTCTCTTACTGTCTTAGTAGGATCTATGGCATATCTTGCATCGTGTCCAAGTCTATCATGTACATGAGCAATTAAATTATGATTTATATTCTCTAAACTAGTCTTTAAAATCTTCTGATAATTTGGCTGTTCTTTCATGAGTCGAGCTATAGTATCTATAGTTAACTTCACTATAGTTATATTTTGCTCTTCATTAAATCCACCTATATTGTATGGTTCTCCAAGTCTGCCACTATTGATTACCATGTCTATCCCTTTACAGTGGTCTTCCACATAAAGCCAGTCTCTTACTTGCTTTCCGTCACCATACAAAGGAAGTTTTTTCCCTTCTAATATATTTTTTATAATCAATGGAATTAATTTTTCCGGAAAATGGTACGGTCCATAGTTATTTGAACATCTGGTTACATTAACCGGCATATGATAGGTTTCCCAATATGCCCTCACAAGCATATCAGCACCAGCCTTAGATGTGGCATAAGGAGAACTCGGATCAAGGGATGTTTTTTCTGTAAAGAAATTTTCTCCAAAAATCCTTGGCATTACTTCTCTGTCCTTAAGTATAACTTTCAACTCTTCAGTTTCAACTTTCAACTCTGTACCTTCAGGTATGTCTCTCTCAAGACTTCCATAAACTTCATCTGTTGATACTTGGAGGAATTTTTTACCATCTTTATATAGAGGGTATCCTTTTTCATCTTTTCCAATTGTCCAATGTGCCTTGGCTGCATCCAGTAAAGTCTGCGTCCCTATGATATTGGTTTTCAAAAATATACCTGGATTTTCTATACTTCTGTCCACATGAGATTCTGCTGCAAAGTTTACAACGCAATCTATATCATATTTCATAAATATATTTTCAACTAATTCCCTATTACAGATATCACCTTTTACAAAGGTAACTCTATTATCTGAAAGTTCCTCTTTGATTGTTCCCAGATTTCCAGCATAGGTAAGCTTATCTAAAATTATTATGCTTATTTTTTTATATTTTTTCAAAATATATTTTATGAAATTGGCACCTATAAAACCAGCTCCGCCTGTCACTAAATAATTCATTTTATACCCCTTTATTTTATCAAGTTTATCAAATACTGTCCATAATGTGTTTTTAAAAGTGGTTCTGTTAACGCTTTAATTTTTTCTTTGGATATCCACCCTTTTAGATATGCTATCTCCTCGGGACAAGCTATCATTATCCCCTGCCTGTCTTGCACAGCCTTGACAAAATTTGTGGCATCTAAAAGTCCCTCAAATGTCCCTGTATCCAGCCAAGCCATACCTCTCCCAAGGTTTATACAGCTCAGATTCTCTTCTTCAAGATAAAGTCTATTTATATCTGTTATCTCTAATTCGCCCCTGACAGATGGTTTTATTTTTTTAGCTTTTCCAACAACTGTTTTATCATAAAAATAGAGACCAGGTATTGCATAGTTAGATTTTGGTTGCTCAGGCTTTTCTTCGAGTGAAATAACCATTCCACTTGAATCAAATTCCACCACTCCAAAAGCACTTGGATTTTTGACGTAATACCCGAAAATTTTTGCCCCTTCTGATAATTTACCGGCATTCCCCAATATACTTCCAAATCCATACCCGTAAAAAATATTATCCCCTAAAACAAGGGCTACACTGTCATTCCCAATGAATTCTTCCCCAATTATAAAAGCCTCGGCTAGACCATTTGGTTTCTCCTGGACAGCATACTCAATTTTTAATCCAAAATCACTCCCATCCCCCAAGAGCTCCTTAAATACACTTATATCTCTCGGGGTTGATATCACCAGTATCTCCCTTATACCAGCTAGCATCAAAACCGATAGAGGATAATAAATCATTGGTTTATCATATATTGGTGTTATCTGTTTACTTATAGCTTTCGTTACTGGATAAAGCCTTGTTCCTGAGCCACCGGCAAGTATTATTCCCTTCAAATCATTTCTCCCCCCTAACTTGAATACAAATTTATTAAACTAACTGGCATTTTTTAATACTATCTAAAATATAATTAATATCTTGGATATTTAAAGATCCATACATTGGTAAAGTTAAAATTCTTTCTCCAACATATTTTGAATTTTTTAAATTTTCTGTTTTATATTTACTCCTGTAGCACTCGTATTCTGTAATAATTGGATAAAAATATTTTCTTGTGAAAATATTATATTCTTTTAATTTATCATGCAACTCATCTCTAGTTATGCCAAATTTCTCTTCATTTACCAAAATTGGAAAATAAGCATAATTATGTCTCACTCCTGGAATATCTTTTAAAAATCTAATACCAGAAATATCTTTAAGACCATCCCTATATTTTTCTGCAACTTTTTCTCTACTCTTTATCTCTTTATCTACATACCTTAAATTTACAATCCCCATTGCTGCTTGAAATTCATTCATTTTTGAATTTCCACCCACAGTTACAACTTCTTCTGGACCTGTTATTCCAAAATTTTTTAAATTCTTAAGGTTTTTTCCTAAAGTTTCGTCTCTATAAGTTAAAATCCCTCCCTCTATTGAATGGAAAACTTTTGTGGCATGAAGTGAAAACATGGATATATCGCCAAAACTTCCTATTCCTTTGCCATCGATTTCAACTCCAAATGTGTGGGCAGCGTCATAGAGAACCTTTATGTTATATTTTTTGGCTATCTCTTCGACTTTTTTAACATTACATGGGTTACCAAATACATGAACCGGAACAATCGCTACTGTTTTTTCAGTTATAAGTTTTTCTATTTTTTCAACATCTATATTATAAGTATCTAATTCAATATCGCAGAATACAGGTTTAAATCCGCAGTTTACAATCGCATGAGTTGTAGATGCAAAGGTAAACGGAGTGGTTATTACCTCTCCCCCCTCTTTTAATTCCAAAGACTTTAAAGCAATTTCAAGTGATTGATGACCATTAACAAAAAGAGAAATGTTCTCGCACTTTAAATACTTTTTCAGTTTTAATTTAAACTCCTGGTGAATGGGTCCCATATTGGTAAGCCAGTTTGTCTCCCAAATTCTTTCTATCTCTTTTTTATATTCTTCTATTGGCGGAAGAAAAGATTTTGTTATCATAATAGGGGAATCAGATTTTTTTCTCATAATTTTTCCTCTCTTTAATAATCATTTTCAAATTCTTTAACTTTTTCAAGAAGTTCTTTTTTTCTATCTCTAATTTTGATTGCTGGAGAACCACTGTATATGGACCATCCTTTCAACTTTTTATAAACTAAGCTATTCGCTCCAACAGCTACCCCTTCTTCAAGATACGCCCCTGGTAAAAGTATTGTTCCAGTTCCTAAAACGGTATATTTTTCTAAGATTACCTTCCGTGACTTAATTCGCCTGTATTTTTCTGGTATAATTGGACCTATTAAAGCTGCTCCAGTGTAGTCATCGGATACAGCATATATTGAACATCTAGAAGATAATCCTACAAAATCTTTTAATACTATTCCTGCATTACCAGCAAAAATATAATTTCCTGCAGCTATATGAATATGAGATCCTATACTTATAACCCCACTAAGTATACAAAAATCATCTATTCTTACATTATCACCAATAGAAATATTTTCAGCCCCGTATATACTCGTTTTTCTGCTAATTAAAACATTTTCACCAAAACTTTTTAATCCGATACCCTTGAGTTCTTCTTTATTATAAAAAGACATCTCGCCTCCTGTTATATAGTTTGTTTAATATTCGACTTATACAAAAAATTTATTTTACATTATTTAGCTTTATATTTTTGAGGTGCCACACATATGACACATAATTTTGAAATAATAATAGAGCAAAAGCTTTTTAAGGTTAAAATTTAAAAGTTACTTTTTAAAAAGCAGTACTTAAAAGAACTAAAAGTTTAAATATTTAAGCAAAAATTGAACAGGGAGATAGTTTTTAAACCCTATTATTATAATATTAAATTTTCACAGGTTGAATAAATTATTATTTATAGATTTTTTTATTTTTTTCTTATATAGGCTATATCTTAAATTATCAAGTGGAGAAAATATATTATATAAAAATAAGCTTACCTTTTCTTCTAGATTTAAAGAGTTTCTATATTTTTTAAAATCTTTTTTTTCTTTTTTTAAAATTTTTATATGTGCCTTTCTTCTTCTGTTTAGATAGCAATTTATAAAAAATGAATATTCTGATCCATAATATTTTTTTATTCCTATTATAACTTTTTCCAATTCAATATTCTGTTTAATTGCTGCCATTGATGAAAAAGAAGTAGAGTCACTTTTTATGTATCTATAAGCACCTGTTTTCTCTTTTAAATTGTAAAATTTACCTAATTTAATTAAAAAAGCAAAAAGAGGTAAATCTCCGATTATATTGCTAGTTGTAAGAAATTCCTCTATTCCTCTGCCATCACAATTGTTTTCTTTATTTTCTAAAAAAATATTTTTAAAAAGAATTGTTCCTGTGGGAATTCCATTTCTGTTTAAGATTAACTCCTTTATATTATTTATTGTGTATATAGGTTGGAATTTTTCCCCTACTATATTACCATTTTCATCAACTGTATGAGAATATGAAAAACACAATATCCCATCTTCATTATCTTCTAAAACTTTTATTTGCTTTTGAATTTTTTTGGTGTCTGTCCAAAAATCATCCCCCTCTAAAACAGCTATATACTCACCTTTAGCTTTTTTAAATAGATCATATAAATTTTTAGTAGCTCCAATATTCTTTTTTCTGTTCAGAATAATAAATCTTTTATCATTTTCATATTCTTTTAATACTCTTTCTGTGCTATCAGGAGACTTATCATTTCCTACTAGAATTTCCAGTTGAAAATCTCCTTTCTGTTCTAATATACTATCCAAACATTTTCTAATATACTTTTCTTGGTTATACGTTATAACCAAAACACTTATAAGCATTTATCTCACCCCTGCTTTTTTTCATAATTTAGCCTTAAAATCGCCACTCAAAATTTCTAGAAATTTTTTTCTACCTTCAAGGTTTAAATGATCGAAATCATTAAACAAGTCCCTATTATTGGCAATATATTTATTGTCTGAATAGTTTAAATAAGTAGCATTGTGCTTTGTGGCAAAATTATTTAAATAAGTAAAAAAAACTAGTAATTCATCCTTTGAGAAAAAATTATTATATTCTCTATAGAATGGAGTAGTGATTAAGAAAATCTTACAATCCTTTTTTTGTAAAAGATATATTATTTCTGATAAGAGACTTTCATTATGTTTTAAATATTTTTTATCTCTAAAAAGTTTTACATGTCCTTCAATTCTTTGTTCTCTAGTTTTTTTAACCCTGATTTTCTTTTTATTTAATTTCTTTTTTAAACTGTAAAATAAAGGAAAAAAATTATAAAAAATATATTCTAATTTTATTTTCCCTTTAAAATCTCCTAACGAAAATGTTTTTAAATATTTAATCAAGTCACGAGATGACCACAATTCATTGCTTGAAAAAGAGAAATAACTTACAGGTAGTAATACTGTTGCCCCCTCTTGAATATTCGAATATATTTTTTTCAAAACTTTTAAATCATAATAAAATGTCTGGGAGTCCTGAGCTCCATTAAATTCATTTTTCCCTGTATGGTCAAAAGAAAATACCCCATGTGAACTTCCAAGGTTTAATTTTTTTATGTCTCGAGGCAAACTTCTAAGAAAAGACCCTTTCCGGTTTTTTTTGAAGATAATGTAACTCCAAAGTATGTAAAAAAATAGATAAATCATAATAAGACTCCCTTTGAAATAAATGTTTCTGTTGACTTACATTGCATTTGAGTCACTCCCGACTTACAAATATAATTTAAATTAATTTAAAATTTTAAGATGAATTTTATTATCATTCTTAGATGAATTTTTATATCCATTTACACACCTGTAGTTTTTTCTTGAAATTTCTTCTTTTCTTTTCCTATAATATCTTTCATTCGGACTTTCCTTTTTACTTTTCTCATGATGATGCCACATATGAATAGGAGGCATATCAAAAAATATAGGTTTTGACGCAAAGCCAGCTTTATAGAGTCTATTAAAAAGGTCATCATCTTCATGCCCCCACCCTTCAAAATTTTCATCAAACCCATTGACTTTTATAAAGTCATTTTTATTTATAGAAAATATCATTGAAGGAATCTTAGCACCTCTACTTCTTAATTTTATAGAGTAAAGAAAATTATAAAAAATATCTTTATTGTTTTTCTGCTTTCTTTGTTTTATTTTTTCTCTATAGTCAACATCTTTATAAATTTTTGAATATTTTCCATCTAAATTAATTAATTCTTCTATTCTTAATTTTTCATTTTCTGTACTATTAATAGCTCTAGAAAAAATAAATTTCCCTTCTTGACTATCATTTAAAAATTTTTCTATAAAATTATCAGGGAATATAACATCTTGATCCATGAACAATAGTATGTCCCCTTCCGCTTCTCTTGCACCATTATTTCTATTTTTTGATGCTCTAAATCCTAAATCTTCTTGATATATATGCTTTATTTTAAAATTGCATTTAGGTATCAAATCCTTTACTGCATCAAATAAATTTTCCTTAGATCCATCATCTGCAAAAATTAATTCGTGTATCGTGCATGTCTGATTTATAAGACATTTTAAGATGTTTCTTGCATATTCAAACCTGTTATAAACAGTTACAATTACACTTATTTTCACTTTTATTCACCCGTCTTAAAGTTTCTTTTCTTTGAAAAGTTTTAAGTAAATATCTTTAACTTCTTTCTTATGGTCTTCTGTCAATATAGTAGTCAACCTAACACCAATTTTTTCTGTATTTTTTCAAACTCAACAGGGGAGACATTTCCTAAGAAACTGTGTCTCCTCTCTTTATTATAAAATTCTATGTAATCAAATACCATTGCCTTCATATACCTTTTAGTTACTAAACCTTCTACATAAATCATCTCTTTCTTCAAAGAAGCATGAAAGGATTCTATTACTGCATTATCATAACAGTTCCCACGTCTACTCATAGATTGGATTAATCCTAGCTTCTTTACAAGGTTAGAGTACTCCCTACTCGAATATTGCGATCCTTGATCACTATGAATTATCAGTTCTTCCTCTGGTTCCTCCAGTAAAAATGACCTTGTTAAAGTATCTATTACTAACTCACTAGTCATGCGCTTACCTATATCGTAGGCGATAATCCTTCTAGAAAAAAGATCCATAATTGTGCTTAAATATAGCCAACCTTCGCTTGTCCAAATATATGTGATATCTGTAACCCAGACCTCATTTTTTCTACCTACTTTGAATTTTCTTTTTACAATATTTCCTGTGATATTTTCTCTTTTACTCTTTTCATTTCCTGTTTTAAACTTCTTGGTAGAATTAACTGATATATCATTTTCTTTCATTATTCTATTTATTCGTCTTTCGCTTGTTATTATGCCATATTCATCTTTGAGCTCAACCTTTAGTCTAGGGGCTCCATAGCTCCTCTTATGTCTGTTCTTTCTGACCTCTAGAATACTATCTAGAATCCCTTGATCCTTTTTCTTTCTCTCAGTAGTTTTGTTATTCTGAAACTTATTAAAACCACTTCGAGAGACTTCTAGGGCTCTACATATCTGAGATATAGAATGAACATTTCTGTGTATTTCAACGAAGATAAAGAGTTCCCTCTTAGTTATCTTTTTTTCCTTGAGAATATGGCTGTAGCCTTTTTTAAGATCTCTATATCCTCTTCTTTTTCCTTAAGTAGATTTTTCAACCTGATAATTTCTTTGTCTTGAGCGCTTAACTCCATGTCCTTCTTAGGACCTCCAAAGTATTTCTTTTCCCAGGCAGCAACAGTATTAGTGGTAATACCGTATTCATTTGATAGCTCTACCTTTGTTTTTATTTTAAGGAAAGAAAGCTCAGCGATTTGCTTCTGTTTCTCCTCTGAAAATCTTGCATATCTTCTTTTTTCTTCCATCATAGCCACTCCTAAATATGTTTATTTTTTATTATATATTTTTGAGTGCTAAACTGTCTACTAAACCATCATAACACCACTTATGAGTTATCAAATCTTTAGACTTATTTTCTATCTCTAAAATTAATTTATCAATTGTATCAAAGAATACATTTTCATCTTCTCCAATTTTCACAAGTTCACCTTTGAAACCTTTAACTGTATCTGCTCTGAAATCATGTGCCAACATTATCCCCGGTATTCCCTGTGATGCAGAAATTCCAACTCCATGAACCCTTGTTCCTATAATTAAGTCAAACTTACCATAAATATCTATATAATCTTTAGAATCATATGAATAATTTATAATTTCATTCGGAAAGTCTTTCTTGAATTCAGGTAATTCATCAATATAATGAGCAACAAATTCTATTTCATATTTATCTTTATATCTCACTAAAAATTCCCTATATAAAGACATTATGTATTCGTATGTTTCTGCCGAAACATTGTTATTTTTTACAGCTTTATTGGTAGCATACATTATACCTACCTTCTTTACTTCTTTTACTTCCCTTTCTTTTTTAGCAGATAAAAGTGCTGGACAAGGGATATATCTAGCATCTAAACCTTCTAACCCATTTTGTGTTGTATGATCTCTCACAGTTATGACTTTAGATTTTCTAAAAATTTCTCTTTCTAGGTCGCTAAAAGATTTATCTTCAAATTTAAATTCTCCACCTGTTCCTATCCCTAAAAATATTGCAGGGATATTATAATCTTTTGCATATTTATATAAGCTTTCCACTCTTCTACCTCTCCACTCTGGAGATCCAGCAAAAACAATTAAATCCGCAAACGAAAGATCCATCCCGTCTTTTACAGAGTTATCCAAAAACTTTTCAATAACTTCCCCGCCCAATAATTTGTCTGTTGCTTTTACAACATCATATTTTCTGGCTCTTCTCGTCTGTGGATTCCTGTTGTAAATTACAGGATTAAAATCTCCAAAATATTCTTTCAGTAAATTTATAGCTCCCATTAATATAAATTCATCACCTGGATTCCACTGTCTTGTTGTTGAAAATACTATGTTCATAATTTTAAACCCCTCCAAAATTTTATATTTTAAATTCAAATCTGTTTATATCTGCCTCTTCACCCTCTATAAAATTGGGATCAGAATAAATTATACTTACCTTGTCTGAATTCGGACCCCACACTAGACTGTTGTGTTCTCTGGTTCCTTCATCACTTCTATACACAGTGATCATATTCTTATCTAGTGCAACGCCTAGATGAACTATTGAGGTATCCGTTGTAATTATAAGATCTGAATATTTTAGGATAGCCGCCGAGTCCATTATATCTATTGCCTCCTCACAAAGGTAAACTCTTTCGCCAAGTTCTTTTACAAATATTTCTATCTCTTTTTTCTTATCTGGTGAAAAAATAAAAGTTAATGCACTTTCCGAATCACTCAAAACTTTTCTTCCTATTTCCAGTATTTTTTCTGTATTAAAGGTCCTATACTTACTGGCTCCATATGGATTTAATGCCACTAATTTTTTTTGTGGTATATTTTTTCTGAAGTTTTCCCCCATTTTATCTTGTTCAATCGTAAGATAAATATCATAAGATATATCTGCATTATTTATATTAAATAATTCCAAAACTTTAGAATATCTATTTGTTATATGTTTTTTTTCCTCCTTGTAATCGAGGCTTACATCGAAAATATTCCAGCCATTTTTATTTATGCCTATATTTTGTTTGGCTCCACAGAGACTAATAAACATCATTTGTTTTACTCTAAGGATTTCAGAAAAATCTATCAAAAGGTCATAGTTCTCTTCTTTTATTTTCTTAGCCAGACTCTTAATTTTTTTACTATTCTTATCATATTCATATATTTTATCCACATTAGGATTATTCTCTATTACTTGTCTATTGGCACCACGAGCGACTACACCGATTTCAATATCAGGGTATACTTTTTTTATTTCTCGAAACATAAAAGTATTAATGATCATATCCCCTATTTTCCCATCATATCTCAAAAACAATATTTTCTTTACTTTATCCATATCTATATTTTCAATTTTATTGTCCTTACGATCCCAAAAATATCTTCCTATGGCCAGTCTTTTAGGCCTAAACCAATCTTGTAAAACTCGATTAATTTTACTTAACATAATCAACCCCTAATAATTTAAATATTAATAAATATAGTTACTCTCTAAACTTATTCTTCTTCAATAAGGTTTATTACATAACGGTACCACTTATCATTTTTTAAAGTTTTTTTCAGCCTTCTTAAAGCTTCATTTTTATCTCTCTTTAGAAGTTTTTCTTTTCTGTAGTCTTCTAAATCTATTGCAAATATTTCGCCATCTGAAAAAATAAAGTTGCTTGTATTAAAATCTCCAAAATATATATTTGAATTCAGTATTCTTACAATTATATTTAGAAACTCCTTTACAACCTCATCATCATAGCCATTTTCATCAAAATATTTAGATAATATAACACCCTCAATCTTTTTTGTAATGACCTCATACTTATTTGAAGATACGATTTGAGGCACTTTTACTCCTATTTTCCTTAATTCTTCTGAGATATATCTAAAATTTTCTCCAGGATATCTTCTAAATCGTAAAAAGAATTTTAATCTATTTTCAAATTTAGGATAAAATCTTTTTACGAAAACATTTTTTTCCGTATCAAAAAAAACTTTACACCTTTTATGGTCAACAATTATTTCCATTTTTTACCTCTCAAAGTTTTTTATTTCAAGTGGTGCACTTTATTTGATGATATAGCATTTTTATAAAAATTCTTACTTTATATATATTATCATAAAAACCTCTCTTTTTTAAAATTTATTTGTTATTTTCAGTCTACTATAAAGTATAGTATTTTATAAAATTTACTCAAAAGGAAAATATCTTCATTTATTTGAACTTTTAAAGAAAATAAACTATAATTTATATTGATAGAATCTATATGTTTTGGAGGCAACTTATGTCTAAAAAAGAAAGTTTTTTTGGAAGTATTTTTAAAAACAAAAGAAATGACGAGGCAAATGAGGTAGATATTCTAAACAGCATCATCGAAGAGAGAAACCAGATCATAAATCAGATGAAGGAAGAACTCATTGAGGAGAAAAAAAAAGTAGGGATCGATTTAAAGCAGCTTGAAATCTATGAAAAGAACCTAAAAAACAAGGACAAGAAAAACCTTGAACTTTCAAATCATATCCTAGATTTAAAAAATTCCAAGGTTGAACTTGAGAAAAATTTAGAGAATTTAAAAAATAACCACGAAAAATCATCTCTAGAACTTAAATATCTTAGGGAAGAGAATCATGAAATAAAAACCAAATACTTGCAGCTTTCAGAAACATACAGACTTATAGAGGGAGAAAATCAAAACCTAAAACTTTCCAAGGAGGAAGTTAAAAACCAGCTAGAAGAAAAGATAAACCGTTTAAACGAATTGAAAGACGAAGGAAATCAGATGCAGATCCTAGGAGATTCATTTATATCCAAGGATGAGCTAGAAGAAATGAGACTCAAAATTGACTCTTTAAACAAGTTGTGCGGTGAACAGAGAGACAAAATAAATGCTTTGGATTCTGAACTCTTGAACAAGGAATCTATGGTGGAGGATTTTAGGGAAAGGTTGGCCAAGGCCCTCAGTCCAAAATCTGATAAAATCAGATACAAACTGCCTATAGAGGAGCTTTTTTCTGCCTCAAAATTTTCAGAGATTAAAACTGCCCTTGCCGAGATGAACTTTTCTTTAGTAAGAGAGCTCAAAGAAAAATCTCTTGTTGAAATTTTGGGAGAGGGGATCAAGAATATAGAAACAGCCTCAAAAGTTCTTGAAGATTATTTTTCAGGAAAAACAAGTTGGGAAATAAAAACATACCTCTATAAGGGAGATAAACTCTCAAAGATTTTCAGCCGTCAGAGAAAACTTTTGAATTATTTCAGTGATAACTATATGGAATTTGCCTCCGACCTTGATAATTTTGAATTTGATATCCTACTTCAGGAAGGATTCTCAGCCAATCATGTGGAAAAATTTAGAGATATACTTGATGAATATAATAAACAGAGAAGAATATAGAAAAAGAAGCTCTTGGAAATAAATATCCTGTGAGCTTCTTTTTATTTAAAATAAATTGATGAATTTATTCTAAGATCAGAGTCAAAAGATTTTGTCACGAATGAAAACCAATAAAAGGCAAAAAAATTAACACGAATAAGGATAAAACCTTTTGGCCACAGAGACCACAGAGAAAAAGAGAAAGAGTTTCACAGAGTTAAAACCGAAACTATAAACACTCTCTTTTGCGAAAGGTTTTTTTATCCCTTTTCTTTTGCCATTGACAAAATCAGCGTTAAGAATAACCGCAGCGAAATCCTTAGAAAAAATCGACTGTCTGAGCGTAGCGAGTAGCCAAAAAATAACGAGTTATACGAGTATATTTTCTGGTTCTCAGAAACTTGTTTTCTGAGTCTCATTACTCTTCTTGGATTTTCAAGGTTATTTAGCTGATTTTTCACAGGCTTGAACTTTTGGTTATGCCCTGACCGAAGGGAGGAAACACTCTTGGGGTGCTTTTCTTTCAAGAGAAAAGTAACGAATCCCAATAAATTCAATACTTTAATCTAGTGTCCTTAAAAGTGCATCATAAAAAAGACTGTGTTGCTCCATCCCACGCCCTGAATAGATTGTCCCAAATAAATATACTTCTTCAGTAACACTTTTAAAAAGTCTTTTCAACACTGCGTCTAAATCCAGTTTTTCCATCTGAAGTTCATCCTCTCCTGTGAAGACTCTGCCTACAGGCCAGTCTTTATTTAAGGACCATAAGTTTTGAAATTCATTATAACTTTTAAGGGTATAGAGGGGATTTCTCACATCAGTAAGTATGAGTATTTTACTCTTTCTACCAGTTCCTATAAAACTCCCTGGAGTGGATAGGGACATGTAACCTCCTTCTAATTTAACCCCTATATCCTCTAAAGTAGGCGTCGTCTTAGCCCCCTCCCTTATAAATTTTATAAACTCATAATTTGCATCCTTTAGCATCTGAAAACTCTCCATCACCCTCACAAAGTCCTCTGATGAATCCATTAATTCCCTACAGGCCTTTATATCCTTGGCATCGTCACTTCTGCCTACGAAATATTCTAGATACACCGACGTGAAAAACTGATTTATGGTCATTTCCCTGTCCAAGGATTCTACGAATTCAACCATGTTGTTGTATTCTTCTATTTTCTCCTTAGGTAGCCTTTTTAATAGCTGCTTGTCTTCTACCTTTTCCAGTCTGTAGTCTCTTTTAGACAGATAATCGGCTAAAAGGGCGGAACTTATGAGATCCATCTGCAGGACTATATTTATAAAGACCTTCATTTCATCATAATTTATTCTTATTTTGTCAAACCTGTAAAAAACCAAGGCAAAAATAATCAGAGCAAAAACATAGGGATTATCGGTAACCTTATCATTTTTGGAGGTATACAAGTATTTTATATCCATTTTCTCTGATATTCTGGAAAGTCCAAAATCCAAAGTCACATTATATCTCGGGGTAATTACTGATATTTCATTTCCGGGTACTCCCTGTTCCAAAAGTTCAGCCACAAGTCTTAGAACCTTCTTGTCCTCTTTACTTCTGAATTCATTGTCAAGATCTGTTTTTATAGCTGAATTTTCAGATATTTCTTCGGTGTCCAGCATGAGATTTTTTGAAAGAGCCTCTATAAATTCTCTAAATTTTTCTGCATTTTTATTTTCTTCCAGCCTTTCCTCCTGAAAATTTGGAAGTAATTCCTTTTCTATATAATTTCTTGAAAACTGGTATATCCCATAAGGCCCATCAGTATTGTAATAAAGGATGCTTCCCTTTACCCACTTAGAAAGTTCAATTATAAAATCTCCCTGTGATATAGATATATTTTCTAGGTTGTCCACCACGAGATATTTTGTGTTATTTTGAAGATGTTCCAGGTATTTTCCATCTTTTAGAAGATAGTTAAAATAAAGATAAATTGATACTGCGTTGTCTACAATCCCCTCTTCAAGTATTCTCTCGATATATCGGACTGTTATTTCGTTTATCTCTTTGTAAAATTCCAATTCTAGTTTTTCGTCTTCTGTCTTGCTCTTATATATCCTTTCACCAATTTTCTTATAACTTGTATTAGACAATGAGGCCCCTGTGATGTTTGACAAAAGTTTCCTAGATATTTCCTCATCGCTGCTTATGATTCCCTTTAAGTAATCTTTTTTTCTGTAAAATTCCACTGTCTTGGACATCAAGCTTTGCGAGGCTTCATAGTGCATAAAAACAGGTTCAATCTCATGTTTTTTTACAAGACTGCACTTGTCCAAAATCAATGGCCAGAATAGTTTTAATTCCCTCTGGATAAAACCAAAATAAGAGAAAATTCTAAGCTGCGAGGTTACCTTATAATCAACATTTTTCATCCATTTTATTCTCTCTGTCCTATTGGCAACAAGAACAAGTATATCATTGGAGTTTATTCCGTCTGACAGCATACGGCAGTATCTTTTTATGGCATTTTTTGTTTTCCCACTTCCGGTTTCTCCTAAAATAACTCTTCTCATAAAATCATCACCCTAACCAATTTTACACGGGAAATAAAAAAAAGAAAACCTCTTTATAAGGTTTTCTTTATCTAGCTTTCATTAACTCCTCTGAATTTAGCTTATCTCCTCTAGGTCCGCAAAAATTCCTCCTAGTATAAAATAACTTAAACTTATAAGGAAAATAGATATTACTATTCCTATGAGGCTCAGAGCCATTAAAACTGCTGTCAGTATGCAATTGGTGTATAGGGGAAGGTCTTTTAATTTTACCAGCAATTCCAAAGGGGCATCTAGCCTCTTTAAAGAAACTGCATAAATTACCAAGAGAATAAGATCTGCAACTCCAAAGGCTAGCTGAAACCAGAAAAGCTGCATAGGATAAGATTTTGCCAAAATCATTCCACCATGACCTGCAATGGTGAGACATATCATCAGATTTATTATTTTATTCATTTTAAAACTGTGAAGTTTATTATTTAGCTCTTCCTTAAATCTCAGCATTATAAAAGTGAAAATTAAAACAGAAATAAATGTCCCCATTGTTATGAACCAGAAAGGAGGTCTCTGAGATTCTTTGGTGATCTGAAGAGACTGGAGAACAAGGTTATACCCTCCATAAAAAAAGCATATTTGCTTCATCACGTTAAGAGATACCTCTTTCATAAAAATCACACCTTTATAATAGAGTTTTTTACTCCTTGGCCTCTTCTAGATAACTCATCTCCATAAAAATATTTCCAAGAATAAAATAACTGAGACTAATAAGGAATACTGCAAAAATAATTCCCACTATGGTAAATATCATAAATACTGCAACTAGGATGCAGTTACTATAAAGTTTCAGGCTTTTTACTTTCTCAAGTTTCTCAAGGGGAGCATCCAAATTTTTCAAAAAAAGAGCATAAATAACGTCTAAAACTATACCCCCTATACCCAGGAAAAGCTGCATATAGACAACACTTTGGGGATAGGCTCTTCCCAATAGTGATGTGGCATATCCGGCAATAGACAGATATATCATTATTATTATTACCCTGTCCATCTTTACACTATTCAGCCGTTTGTTCAATTCTTCTTTAAATCTCATCATTATAAATATAAATACGACCACTGAGAAAAAAGAGATAAGTATAACTAACCACGTGGGAGTTTTTTCAGGAGATATGCTAAACTGAGTCACGAGGCTAAACATACCATAAAAATAACATATAGCTTTCATTGCCTCTAAAGAAATCATATTCATAAATACCCCTCCAATATTTCTCTCTACAACTACTTTACTTTAATAAATTGCATAGACCTTTTATTTTATTGATTTTTTAAGAAGATTGAAGTAATATAGGCATTAGGAAGATTATGAGGTGATTTTATGAGCAGTTCTGAAATATTAAATAGAGAGAGTTTTTTTAAAGAATTCTCTATAGACGAAGAGTACTTTAAAAGTACCGGACTAGAGTGGAGTGAGCTTGAAAAAATATATCAAGATTACACGTTACTGGTTCCTCTTATGGAAAAGAGAGCCGAAGAGATCGTTTTATATATAATGGCATTAAAAGATGTCCATTCTGTAAGACGTCGGGTAAAAAAACCGGAACATCTTATTGAAAAAATCATAAGAAAGGGAAAGAAATACACAGACAGAGGCATCAATGTCAAAACTTACAAAAAAATTGTAACTGACCTTATAGGGGTTAGAGTTTTACATCTATTCAAAGATGACTGGAAAAGCATACATGAAGAAATAATCGATTTATGGGAAACAAAAGAAACCCCTCAGATCAATATAAGAAGGGGAGACTACAACCTTGATAAGCTGAGGGAAGGGATAAAAAACTACAATTGTGATATTATTGTGAGAGAACACGGTTACAGATCTGTACACTACCTTATAGGAGCCTCTCTAAGCCCTCAAAAGGAAGTCTTTGTAGAGATTCAGGTGAGAACTGTTTTCGAAGAGGCCTGGAGCGAAATAGACCATATAATAAGATACCCATATGATATAGACAATCCTATTCTTTCTGAATACCTGGGAATATTCAATAGAATTGTAGGAAGTGCAGATGAAATGGGGATGTTTTTAAAAAAATTAAAAAAAGAGGTCGGTAAAAACAATCCAAACCCTAGAGAATTGGATAATAAATTCAAATAATATTATGAGCTGTCCTTATATTGGGACAGCTTTTTTTATTTATACCTGTAAAAACATATTTTTGACGAAAAATACCTTCGGTAATTATTCATTTTTTACTTTTTTTATACAATTTTATATAATTTATTTTTTTATTGAAAAGGAAAACAACCAGAAATTTATAAAATTAAAAGTATAAAGAAGGAGGTGAAAATATGGTTTCAGATCTTAGAATTTATAAAGGAGATTATGAAAGAGGGAAAATACCTATCAAAGATTTCCAGGAATACCCATTAGAGCATCTTCACGAATGGCTTATAGAAGCCTATGAAAAAGGAGAAAATTTTCCAAATACCATGACTCTTAGCACAGTAACCCAGTCCGGTGTCACAATGAGCACTGTTCCTCTAAAATCCTTTAAAAATGAAAAACTCAGATTTTTCGGTAATTATGATAATTATTATAATTCAGAATTAGGTTCCAAAAGCTCTGTGGGTGTTCATTTCTTTTTCAAAAAAACAAAAAGACAGATTTTTATAAGAGGTGATCTCGAAAAAATACCTGCATCGGAATCTAAGGATTATTTTAATGAACAACCAAAGGAAGATAAGATCATGATATGGGCTACAAAAGAAGGAAAGGCAATCTTAAAAGAAGACGAATTAAAAAATCATTTTGATCAAATCAGAGACAAATTCAAGGACAACTCTATTCCCTGCCCGAAATTTTGGGGAGGTTATGATATCACTCCTAAATATATCGAATTCCTTGAGGGTATAGAGGGTGGAGTGCACCAAAAATTAACTTATCAACTTATTAATGGAAAATGGGCAAAGAAAAAAACTACATCTTAGTGTAATTATGAAAATAAATTAAACTACAAAAAGGAGTTTGTACAAACTCCTTTTTTAATTATACAAAGATTAGATTTTATGTGTTCAAATAAAAGTTATCCCAGTATTTTTCTAGCCTCTAAAAGTCTTTGGGATGCTGTAAAAATAACCGCTGATAAAAATACCACCCCTATTGGATTTATATACTTTGTAAAAAGCATCATCATTGTAAAAAATATAAACCCCTCAGTCCTTTCAGCCACTCCAGCCTGATAATAAAAGGACTTACTTCCCTTTTTTTCGGCCATCATTCCGGTGGTTAGGAAAACTGTCATGGAAAATATTATACTGCAAGTCAAAATTAGCATTGTCATTCTAGTATTTGAAAACCTAAATGCCAGCCCTAATATAACGGATATTTCCACAAGTCTGTCAAAGGTTATATCCATAACTGTTCCAAAGGGGGTCGACCCATTTTCCCTGGCTATAGTTCCATCTACCGCATCGAGGAGACCTGACAACCACAAGACTGCTATGGCCATTAGCGGCATTTTAAAGTAGATAAAAATCCCCGTTGATATTCCCATAAAAAAAGCCATAACAGTAACTTGATTGGCAGTAAAATTATATCTCATAAAAAAATCTGCTACTTTTTCAATAATTGGTTGTACATGTTTCCTAGCGTGTGTGTCTAGCATTTTTAGCACCTCTGTTTATATCAATATAATATTATCTTTGTTATACCTTATATAGAGTTCCATATGATTCTCTATAGGAAATTCAACACGGTTTTGAATCACCTCTATACACTCTCCGCCTATATCAATATCCAAATGATAAAAGCCACTTTTAAAGGAGCTGTCCTTTACTATGCCTTTGAAAACACCCTCATTACCATCTGTTTTTTCCTCCAATGTTACTCTTAGGTCCTCTGACTTCAAAGCCAGACAGACTTTTTCAGCCTCACTAAATTTTACAGGAAATTCTATGGTTTCATTATAAAAGATACCATCTTTGATCTTTCCAGTGAATATGTTATTTATTCCTATAAATTTTGCCACAAAGGGTGAGGACGGTTTTTTATAGAGGTTCAATGGAGTATCAAACTGAGCAAGTTTTCCATTATCCAATATGGCAATTTTGTCCGATAGATAAAATGCTTCATTTCTGTCGTGAGTCACAAAGAGTACAGTACTTTTATGTTTTTTCTGAATTTTTTTTAGAAGTTTCTGTAGTTTTCCTCTGAGTCCTTCATCTAGTGCTGAGAAAGGTTCATCCATAAGAAGAAGTTTAGGTTCCATGACAAGTGCTCTTGCTATAGACACCCTCTGTTTCTGGCCTCCACTGAGGTCATATGGATGTCTTTTTTCAAAACCACCTAGTCCAAGCTCTTTCAACACATCTCTAGCCTTTTCCAGTCTCTTCTTTTTACTTATTCCCATCATTTTTAGGCCAAAGGCTACATTATCCTCTACATTTAGATTTGGAAGAAGCAGGGAATCTTGAAAAACCATTGACAGGCCTTTTTCTTTAGGGGATTTTCCTCTAGTTTTTTCACCCTGTATGTAAACTTCCCCATCATAGTCTTCTGTTAATCCAGAAATTATATTTAACAAAGTGGTCTTTCCACATCCAGATTCTCCCAGAAGGGTTACAAACTCACCTTTTTCAATTTTTAGATTAAAATTTTTCATTTTAAAATTATCATAATTTTTACCAATATCTTCCAAAATTACCATACTATGTCCCCTGTCATTTTTTTATTGTAGATCCTCTTTAATTTTCTCTCCAAAATAAAGAGTAAAGAAAAGTTTATAAATATATAGAGTACGCTGTATACAGCCCCCACCTTTATATTCCCTCCCGATATATACGGAAACATCAAAATAGGGATGGTCAAAACCTTCCCCCCTCCTATTATGAGGGTATTTAAGTATTGTGCAAAGGATACTATTATCACCAGGCTACCACCTGCGATTACAGAAGGCATAATATGAGGCAAAGTAATGTAAAAAAATCTCTGTATTCTGTTGGCCCCTAGCATCTTACCAACTATTTCATAATTTTCATTGAGAGTCCCATACCCTATGGTTGTAGAATGAATGTAATACGGAAGGGTAAGTACCGTATGTATAAAAACAACCCCTATAAGAGTTTCTGAAAGCCCTAGCCTGATAAAAGTAAAATAGATTCCCATACTGGTAACAAAAGATGGAATAATCAACGGGAGAAAAACCAGCCCCTGGATAATTTTTTTACCTTTGAAATTCTTTCTTGCCAGTATATTTGCAGCTGGAGTCCCAAGCATAATATTAAGAAAAAGGGTCAGCATAGCTGTTATAACAGTGGTAATTGAAGCATCATAAGTTTTTTTGTCATTTATTATATAAAGCCATGAATCAAAGTTTAAACTTTCGTATATAAGAGCTCCAAAGGGAAGTATAAAACATATCATTATAATAACCCCAATTAGTTTCATTCCTAATCTTTTCATCTAATCCCACGCCCTTTGATTTTTACCTACGGTGAATCTGTGAAGACAGTATACCAATACTCCCCCTGTCATACTAACCAATGAGATAAACATATTTATCACCATAAGGTTTGGCCTGTCAGCAAGATTCCCCTTAGAATACATATCATAAGCCATTACTGCCAGAGCCTTTGGATAAGTCACACCAAGTATATAAGGCGTTTCAAATGCTGTAAACATATAAGCAATTATGATAAAAAAACTCATAAGAAGAGATGGGCCCATCAATGGAAGCGCCACTTCGAAAAAAAACCTTATTTTCCCCACACCAAAAATATAAGCTACCGAATCCCATTTTTTATTTATTCTCTGAAGAACCGGAAAAGACATCATAACTACAAAGGGACAGGTTTTCCATATATAAGTTAGCATTATCCCAATTCCTTTTTCGTCATTTGTTATGATAGGAAACTCCCTGTAACTTTCTATTAATCCAGTAGCCACTAGGCAACGACTGATAAATCCATTCTGTAAAAGAAGGATCAGTATAAGGTAAGATGCCACTAGGTAAGGCACTAGTAAAGGGCTTTCTATTATTTTCTTTAAGTAATTACCTTTGAAATATCTGCCCTTTATATTCATATATAGAAAAAAAAGCAATCCTATAGAAACCAATAGAGATAACATTGAAGAACAGATTGCCATTTTTGATGTAAATACCAGCGAATCCAAAAAGCTTTCACTGCCTAGAACCTCCATGTAATACTTTAGTGTAAACTCGGATTTCCCAATTATTTTATTTAGTCCGAAGCTCTGCAACAGCCCATAGATAAATCCATAAACAAAAAACAATGTTATGAATAAAATTACAGGCATCAGATAGATATATCTTTTAATTCTTTCCAATCTTCTCTAGCCATCCCTTTTCAATTATTTCAAGCTTTTCCGGAGAAAGCTCTCTCACTCTTTTTGTCGCTCTTTCCTCTAGCGTAGGAAGTGCATCTGACTGTCCTAGTATTTCAAAATTTTCTTTATCCTCTTGAGATAATTTACTCATATCTAGAATAGTAGAATCCCCCCAGTTTTTTGGATCCTGTTTTGCTAGCTGTGCATCTTCTGACAACAGATAATTTACTACATATAAGGCTCCTGCCTTATTTTTAGAGTTTTCAGGTATACTCAAATAATGATTATTAAACAGAGTTCCTTTTTCTATAAGAAAGCTTTTACTGTTCTCAGAAAATTCTCCAGATGTGATTTTATTGCTCGCTTTATTGACTGCATATCCCATAGTTACAGCAATCTCTTGGTTGGAGTATAGTATATCCAGTTTCCCTTCACTCTCAGGATAGGTTTCACCCTTTCTCCATAAATAAGGTTCTAACTCTTCAAAGTAATTCCATACCTCTTCAAGAGCTACCTTAAATTTTTCATTACTCATACCTTGAGCCTTCTCTTCTCCTATTATATCTATAACCATATTTCTCACAAAAGCGCTTCCTGTAAAATCAGGGATAGCCGGATATGTAAAAACTCCCGGGTTGTTTTTTACATATTCCTTGAGAGTCTCATGATCTATGAAAGGTAGGGTTCCAGTAGAGCTGTCATATATAAAATTAAACTGTGTTTCTCCCCAGGGAGCCTCCAACCCGTTTATAGGTTCTCCAAAGTCACTTATCAGAGTTTCTTGTTTCACTTTTTCTATTATAGGAAGATTTTTCACAAAATTTCCCCATAAAACATTACTTTCTTTAAGAAGTTTAAAATTCTCTCCGTTTATCCATATAATATCCACACTTCCATTTTTTTTACCCGCCTGATTTTCAACGATGAGCTTATTTACAGTGTCTTTTATATCTGTGATTGGAACTCTGTTAAGAATTATATTATTTTTTTCTTTTAGTGAATTTGCTACAAAAGTATCCATAAATTTATTTATCTCTGCAGATCCACCCCACATATATATGCTTACCTCTGTTCCTTGAGAATTTTTTTCCACTTTTCCCCAGCTATAATCAAGCTTTGTAGCATCCTCTTCTTTTTTACCACAGGCCACTGCCATAAGGACTAAAATCAAAAATACAACTTTTTTCATCGTGCTCCCCCATTCCAATTATTCATCAGTATCTAATTTACCATATTTTCTATTAGAAAATTCAAATTTTTAATAAAAAAATTAAATCTTCTAATATTTAATACATTATTAGACTTATATCTTGATTATATAATATACATTCTCCATTAGCAAATATGAGGTCTTTTCTTCCTGTATCTAGTAATAATATATTCTTAAAAATTTAAAACAACCATTTAATTTATAAAAAAATTATTTAGGGAGTGATGGCGGTATATTATTTATCAATTTTTATCCAATGTAAAAGCCCTCCTTAGAGGGCTTTTCACTATACTGATTTTACAGAAGCTTTTGACTTTTTAGCTATTATTTTTGTTATTACTGTCAATATAAAGAATATCAGAGATGCTGTAAGAGACATCTTTATAGCCGTAGCCTTATCTCCTGATGCCACTGCTCCTGCTAATAGAACAAAAACAGCGGTTCCTGGAAGGATAAATAAGGTGGATAATAAAGAATACTGCATAAAGTTAATTGATGTAAGTCCGTAAACATAATTCTGTATCCCGAATGGGAAAACTGGAATCAGCCTTGTTGTAGCAAGGATAAACCAACCATCATTTTTGACCCCTTCATTTATCTTTTTAAAGACCTCTGAATTCCCAAATTTAGATTCAATAGGCTTTCTAGCAATATATCTAGCTATCAAAAATGCCATGGAAAGTCCTAGAGAAGCACCGATTGCAGTATAGATAACCCCTTTAACTCCTCCGAATACGAGCCCTCCCACTAAAGTTATAGGCAGTACAGATATACAGGTAATTGTTATCAGGGCATACATGAGTATGTATGCTGCAGGAGCCCATACCCCAAGACTTCCAATTAACATTTCCATTTTTTCTCTAGATTTCATATAGCTGAAAAAAACTTTGAAAAGACTTGTTTTTTCAAGCTCTACATTCCCATTCACTGCATTATAAGACCACTCAATCCAAGAACCATCATAATTCTTTACGTTGTCCCAGCCTAGTAACTGACTCAATACAAAGGTCATATGAGCCGATCTTACTCCCGACTGACAATAAGAGATGATCTGCTTATCTCTAGTGATTCCGTTTTCTGCAAGGATAGCCTCCATCTCTTCTTTTGACTTGAAGCTTTTATCCTCATTTACCATTTTATCCCAAGGAACATAGTATTCACTAGGAATTCTTCCTTTGGCGAAAGCTCCTTTATACTGAGCTAGCCCATCATGTTCAAAGTCTGTCCTTGTATCTATTACGACTGTATTATCATCCCCTATACTTTTTTTCACATCCTCTATAGTGGCAAACTTAGAGGTGTCCTCAGACTTTGGAAACTCGTATTTTACAGATTCAGGTTTTGCAGAAGTCTCAGCTACCATCGGTAGCCCTGCATTTTTCCATCCATCTATTCCGCCATCTATAAGAACCATTTTTTCGTGGCCATACATATCAAGGATCCACCACAGTCTGGCTGCATCATACTCTGCTTTTGCACTTACTAGCATTATATATGTGTCTCCAGTTACTCCGTAACTTCCGAGAACTTCAGCCATTTTTTCCCTTGTAGCCCTCATACCACCGTATTCATACTCGCCTTTATCTGCTGAAAAAGATGGCCTCCAGATCTGGTACGAACCAGGTATATGACCCTTGTTATAGTCAGGCTCTTTTCTTACATCTAATACAACTATATTTTTATCCGCTGTCAGCATTTCATTTGCTTTTTCAGGGCTGATCAGTATTTTAGAATTTGAATATTGATCATAATTTTTTACTGCTGTAGGATTTTCATTAGCTACTCCAATCACAAATACCAATAAAAAGATTACAGAAACAAGTAGTTTTTTCATTTGACCCTCCATTAAGTGCAGGAAATTACACCACACTATACTATTTACTTTTTTTATCAAGTTCTTGTTTTGACTTATATCTATTCATCCATTGTTTTACAGGCCCCATGTTTCTATTATTAACTTTTTCTTTAGTATAGGTTTCTCCAAATAACAGGTCTAATATATGAACTGAGTCTGCTCCCCCATTTTCCATAGATTCTCTACAGGCTGCACAATAAGAGATCATATGACCCGTTGTAGTTTCTTCAGCTCTTCTTTTCATTACCCTTCCTGCCAAGTCTGGATTTGCAGGAACTACCATCCCTCCGAAACCACAGCATCTGGTCTTTTCTCTGGAATTTTCAAGCTCTTCTACTTTATAACCCATATTATCTATTATCCATCTTATTCCATCATGAAGATCACTTCTCTCTCTAGCAGAACACGAATCATGGATGTTAAATACAATATCTGAACCCTTACCTATTCCATATTTTTCATCAGGAAGACCTATTTCAGGAAGCAGAGTCCACAGAGAAACCACATTCTGTTTCAGATATTCTGAAAACACTGCAAGACAAGACTGGCAGGCAACGATTACAGTATCTGCTCCCAATCTATCAATCTCAGCTTGAACCTCACCAAACCTCTCTTTAAATTTTTCCTTTTGACCTAGAGCTTTAGTTGGCTTCCCACAGCATTTCAAGACAGAACCTACCCCTCCATCGAGTTTATCTTGTAAGTGCCCCAATACATTCCCTACTGCTTCTGGATTATATGATGGCAAAGAACATCCAGGGAAAAATACATATTTTGTTTTCTCTCCTTCTGGAGCCTTATTTGTTGTATTAAAGAATTTTGAGTATCCTAAATATTGATGTACCTCTATAGCACTATGACCCTTCATCGGAGATTTTCCTCCGTTGTCTTTTATATATTCCGGTCTCATGCCCATAAAGGCTCCCTTCATATCAAAGTCCTTTGGACATTTGAGTGTACACTGGGAACATGCATTGCAAGAATAACTTATTTTTGGGTCCATTGCTGCATAACCCTTTTCAAGGTATTCCTCAAAAAGTGTCTTAGGACAATCTGTAAAGTCATTTAACATAATACACTCTTTCATACATAATTTACATGTACACTGAAGACATCTATTGGCTTCTTTTTCTGCCTGCTCCTTGGTGAATGTAAATTCTGTCTCATCGAAAGATTTTATCCTTTCAGTTGGATCCAACTCTTTAGCAATGACTCTTTCTACCTTTTCAGCAGCGTCCCATCCTTCTGACAAATACTCAGTTGGAAGCTCTAGTTTTGTCTTATATGCAGCTTCTTCCTCTGTTGTTCTGCCAGACATCAGGTCTTCACCTTTTAAGAATCTATCTGCAGATATGGCAGCACTCCTACCCTCAGCCATAGCTTCTATAACTATGAAAGCCGAGGCACAATCTCCAGCCACAAAAACATTCTCATTATTTACAGACTGCTTTGTAAGCTCATCAGTTTCAAAGGTCCCGTTTTTTCTTTTAGCGAGAGTTTCTTTCTTGTCAAATCCAGAATCTACACCCTGACCTATTGCAAAAACAACTGTATCAACATCTAGCATTTTTTTGTTATCTTCATTGCATGTAGGGTTAAATCTCCCTTCATCATCAAAGATAGATATACACTCTTTGATCTCTAGACCTTTTACTCTACCATTATCATCAATTAAGATTTCATTTGTTCCCATCGCCAGATTAAACTTTACTCCCTCTGCTATGGCACCCTTAACCTCATGCATAGAAGAGGTCATCTCTTCATAGCTAGGCTCTAGGCAAACAGAATAGACCTCTTCAACTCCCTGAAGCCTGAGAGAAGACCTAGCACAGTCCATGGCAACATCTCCACCACCTATTACTGCAACTCTTTTCCCAACTCCTTCAGAGCCATTAGTAAGAGATATTTCCTTTAGATATTCTGCGGCATCATATACTCCTTGAGCGTCGTGATTTTTGAGACTACGGTCTATTCTTCCAGCCTGTCTTCCAACTGCTATGATTACAGCATCATTTTCTTTCTTGAGAGTTTCAAAATCTATATCCTTACCTATTTCAGTATTTAGCTTGACACTTACTCCTAACATTTCAAGTATTGAGTATTCTTCATCAATTATGTTTCTAGGAAGCCTGTAAGCAGGGATCCCTACTCTCATCATACCTCCATATACCGGAAGTTTATCGTAAATAGTTACTTCATGACCATTTTTAGAAAGGTCAATCGCTGCCTGTGCCCCTGCAGGTCCTGCCCCTATAACTGCAACTTTTTTTCCTGTGGCAGGTTTTTTATTCAGATCCCAGTTTACCGGGTTGTCAAAATTATCAGCAGCATACCTCTTTATATTTGCTACAGATATAGGTTTATCTTCATCCCCTCTTCTGCATCCCGCTTCACAAGGATGGGCACAGACTCTACCAAGAGTTTTAGGTAAAAATAATTTTTCTCTTATTACCCCTATAGCACCTTCTCCGTCTCCTTCTCCTACAAGTCTCACATACTCTTTTATATCTGTATGCATAGGACAAGAAGATTGACATGCCGGATTGGAATCACCCATACAATTATCTACAATATCCTTCATATTTTCCATTACTTCTTTTGGCAATACACCCATTTTTATCCTCCTAAATTACCTCGACTCTTACATCCCGTATTTTACAGGTGCTTTTACAGCCTCATACTCAAGCCAAGATCCATCGTAATTTTTTACATTGTCATATCCAAGAATTTCCACAAGAGCAAACATAGACTGAGTTGATCTTACTGCAGATTTACAGTGTGGCATTATAGCCTTTAGATTTTTAGTTATCCCTGAATCTCTATAAAGCTTTTTTAGTTCAGCTTTAGATTTGTATTTTCCATCTTTTGTTATATTTTCTTTCCATTCAATAAATACGGAATTTGGTATATGTCCCTTGATTCTCTCAAGTTTAGATCTCGCATCAAGCACAACCATTTGATTGTCTTCAATTGATGCTTTTACCTCTTCCAGAGTTGCAACAAGCTTTGGATTTGCATCTTTCGCTACATATTTTGAAGTTTTTGAAGGCTTGCTAGGTGCCGCCATTGGAAGACCTGATTTTTCCCACGCCATTATTTGACCATCTAATATAAAGACATCTCCCTTATGTCCATAAAGGTTCAGTATCCACCATAATCTTGTGGCATTCATCATCCCATTATCGTCTACAATCACTACTGTATCTTTATTTTCTATTCCCATTTTTGACATAAAACTTTCGAATTCTTCCTTTGGAAGAACCATTCCCTTGACTCCGTCTCTCTCCCTTGAAAATTCTTTATTCAATACCACCATGGCTCCTGGTATTGTTTTTTCAGGAACCTTATTCCATCTGTAGTCCAATACCACCACATCTTTTTTATCCTTGATCTTATTCAATTTTTCCGGTGTGATTAGACCTCCCGCCACTGAAACTGCATAAAGTGTCACCATCATCAATAAAGCTACTAATTTCTTCATCTTTTCTCCCTCCTAGATTTTATTTTTATGTTACTGTTAATAATTTAACTATATTTAAACTAAAATAATTTTTCTTGTTTAAAAAATTATTGATATTTCAAGATTTCAAACCTTTTTTAATATCTAATTTTATTAAAATTTAAATTTCTAAATATAAAAACCAATTTTTAAAAAGCTTATTCTTTGAATCTGAATAAATTAAATAAACATATTTTTTTCACAAATCCAAACATTCGTAATCTCAAATCAGATATTTTTATTGTTTTCTTTTTGCCAAGCTTTGATCCCACCTGCCATGTCATAGACTTCGTTAAAACCCATTTTAGTCATCAAGGCAGCAGCAGCCTTACTTCTTCCCCCAATTGCACAAAATACAAGATACGGCAACTCTTTGTCTAGTTTTTCCAGCTCTTTTTTAAAATGATTTAGCTTTAGAAAATCAATTAAAATCGCACCATCAATATTACCTTCAAATTTGTTTTCTTTTTCGGTTCTTACGTCAATTAAAATCATATCCTTTTTCATTTCAATAAGATTTTTAGCCTCTTCAACTGAAACTATTTTGAACCCATCAGATTTTCTTTTGAAAAAATTTAACACCATAAACCACATCCTTTAATTCTATTAAATAATAATTTTTTTCCCGTAAAAAAATTTATCTGTGTTACTATTATTTTTCTTTAAACTCTTCATTTTTTTTCAAAAATTTTGGAATCAAAGATATAAATACAAAACAAAGGACAGCAATTCCAAGATAAGTAAGATTTTTAGTAGATAACCCTTCACCACTGGCTATAGCCCCTGCACTAAGTGTATAGACAGCCGTACCAGGGATTATGAAAACTGTAGAAAGAATCCAATACTGCAAAAAACTGATACCCGTCAGTCCATAGACATAATTTTGAACATTAAAAGGAAAAATAGGGACCAATCTTGTGGTCATTAGAATTCTCCAACCTTGCTTTTTAACTCCCTGATCTATCCTTTGGAAAATCAGAGAATCCGAAAATTTTTTCTCTATAGATCTCCTGAAGAGATATCTAGCCACAAGAAATGCCGATGACAGTCCCAGACTAGCTCCTATAACTGTGTATATTGTCCCCATAATAGGTCCAAATACTATCCCTCCCAACACTGTAATGGGAAGTCCTGGCAAAAAGAAAATGCATGCTACTATGTAAAGTACCACATAAACTAAAGGCCCTAATACTCCAAAACTATTTATCCAATTTTTTAACTCTTTTATATTTTCAAGACTGATATAACCGAAAACTCCGCCTTTATACAACAAGAAAATCACAATAAAGAAGGTTATCAAAATTACCATTCCTTTTTTATTTTTCATACCCCACTCCCCACAATAGGCAGACCTTATTTCCAGTATATTTTACTTATTTTATCATTTTTATTAGCACATTAACCATTCATTACATTATATTACCCTAATATTTAAATAAGGGCAATTTTTATTTTAAAAAATGTTTTTTAGGTTTTTTTATTTATCATATATATTATTTTTAATATTTTCATTGTAAGTTATTGCCGCTGATATATTCTATATTATTTTTATTTTATTATTGAAAAAGTTGTTTGATACTATAAAAAAATCGACCTGTTACAATTTATTTATACTTTTTTGGTAGACTTTGATCTTAAATAAAAAGGAAGACTAAAATTAGCCATATTTCTAATAAGAAACATAAAAATAACTTTATATCACACATAATTCTTGTGTTTTAAGTATTTTTCTCCTGGATCAGAATATCATGGGTTTTTTATAAAGTCAACCTTCTATCTATCGTATAAGTTTGGAAATAAAAAAAAAGCACCCATTAGGTGCTTGAATATCAATGGTGCCTAGAAGTGGATTCGAACCACCGACCGCACGGGTATGAACCGTGTGCTCTAGCCAACTGAGCTATCTAGGCTTATAAATAATGGTGGAGCTAACCGGGATCGAACCGGTGACCTCTACGCTGCCAGCGTAGCGCTCTCCCAGCTGAGCTATAGCCCCAACTTTTAAAAATTAATGGTGGTGAGAGAAGGATTCGAACCTTCGAAGGCGGAGCCGGCAGATTTACAGTCTGCTCCCTTTGGCCACTCGGGAATCTCACCATTTTTGGTACCCCGTAGGAGAATTGAACTCCTGTCTCCAGAGTGAAAATCTGGTGTCCTTACCACTGGACGAACGGGGCTTATTTGGTGGTCGCAACAGGACTTGAACCTGTGACCCCCTGCTTGTAAGGCAGGTGCTCTCCCAACTGAGCTATGCGACCATATTTTTGGTACCCCGTAGGAGAATTGAACTCCTGTCTCCAGAGTGAAAATCTGGTGTCCTTACCACTGGACGAACGGGGCTTATTGGAGCGGGAAACCAGGTTCGAACTGGCGACATTCAGCTTGGAAGGCTGACGCTCTACCAACTGAGCTATTCCCGCATAATAATGGTGCCGCTTATCGGAGTCGAACCAATCACCTACTGATTACAAGTCAGTTGCTCTACCAGATGAGCTAAAGCGGCATAAGTGGTGCGTCACACAGGGATCGAACCTGTGACAACACGATTAAAAGTCGTGTGCTCTACCAACTGAGCTAGTGACGCATTTCCTCTTGCAACAGGATTAATAATATCATAGCTACAGGGCTTTGTCAACGCTTTTTTTTATCTTTTATTTAGATTATTAAAAAGTCGAAAGCCCTTCTTAAACTTTCATAAATACTAACTTTATTATGTGTTGATAAACTTTATAAAGACTGGGAATTTTTGTATAAAGTTTGTGCTTAAAGAATACTATCACTTCATAAATTTCATTAGATTCTTTTTCAGGGTTTCTGAAGCAAAAGATGCTTTTACACTATTGTAGTATATTGTCCTATATTCTTCATATGTGATATGAAACTCTTTAGAAACAAGACTTATCTCTTTTTCTAAGTTTGTATTTGATACTGTCCTATTATCTGTGTTTAGTGTAACTTTTATCCCATCCTTTAAAAATCCGTAAACAGGATGCTCTGAAAACTTTTTTACAGCTTTTGTCTGAATATTACTTGTTGGACACATTTCCAAAGTTATACCCTGTTTTTTAACAATGTCATAAGCCTCTGGACAATCTTTTATAAACACCCCGTGACCTATCCTTTCGGCTCCTAGTAATTTCACCGCATCCCTTACATTTTCCCCTATACCAGTTTCTCCCGCATGAATAGTTATCCTATAACCATACTCCTTGGCCAGTTTGATCGGCTCCTGAAATGCCTCACAAAAGCCTCTATTTTCATTGGCACACAAGTCTATCCCAACTACTCCTCTGCCTAAAAATTCTTTTCCTTTTTCAACTACTTCAAAGGCTTTTTCGACATCAAAATTCCTCATACAACAAAGTATAATATTTCCGTATATTTGGAATTTCTTTTCTCCAATTTTCATACCGGTTATAACACTAGAAATAACCTCTTCTATTGTAAGTCCTTTTTGAGTATGAAGCTGAGGTGCAAATCTTATTTCTATGTATTTCACATTTTCCTTAGCTGCATCTTCCATCAGTTCAGAGGTCACTCTTATGAGGTTCTCTTTCGACTGCATCACAAGTCCAGGAAGACTAAATCTTGTTAGGTATTCACTGAGGTCCTTACAGTTTATAGGAGCTATCATTTTTTCTTTAATTTTATCAAGGTCGTAGGTAGAAAGTTCTATCCCATCCTTTTTAGCTATCTCTATAACACTAAGAGGTCTTATACTCCCGTCTAGATGACAATGTAATTCTATTTTTGGTAAAGAGTTTACGTTCATTTCTCCTCCTATAAATAAAATAAAATTTTACTTAAATGCAGTTAAAAACTTAAATTTGTTTTTTATAATTTATCAATTACTTAGAAATAAAAAAATCTCATTGCGAAAAAAACATAATAATTAAATCTTTTTCGTAATCAGAAAATTAATAGTTTCTGCCAAAGGTCTCTATCATAATTAATAACAGAGAAATATAATTTTATTTTTGATTTTACTTATATTATCACCAAAAAAAGAAAAAAAGTAGGACAGTTGTCAAATTTTAAAAATTTGTATAAAAATACCGCCCTTAAAAAGAGCGGTAAAAAGTATACTTAACTTTAAAATAGTTACTTACCAACTATATCTTTTTTTCTGTATTCAAAAGCCCTCAACATACTTTTCAATTCTCCATAAGTACTATTTGCAATAAAAGTGGAACCTGCAAGTCCGTCAAATTCCATTTCATCATATTCTTTTCCTATGTAACTGTTTTTCCAATTATAGTCATGAACCTCCTGGTGTTTATCATTTGCATCTGGAAGATAAAAGTCCATTAGTTTTCCCTCAGGAGAAATTATTGCTAAAAGTGCCTCATGCTTGTTATAGCTCTTTATGTGGGTTATGGCTCCATACCCAACTGTTTCACCATTTTTATAAAGAGGAATAAAGTTATAATATCCTAGTTTCTTTGAATCCTTTTTATCTCCAAACCTATCATAGTCTACCTTCATCATTCTAAAACTTCCTCTAAAATAATCGATATTGTATCTTGACTCATCCTTACTGCTTATCTTATACCCCCAAGAAGAAACTGAAAAAATCATAATAAATAAAAATAAAATATTTTTTTTCATAAAATCCCCTCCTATATAATAATACAGCCTATATCTAAATTATAATCTATTTTCTATACTTAATCAATTAAACAGATGAGTACTTTATTTAAATTATTTAATCAAAATTCTTCTTCAGCTGTCTTGAACTTTATCTTTTTATAAAGTAATCTCTTATTAAAAAAGCTTCTTAAATGGTGGTGTTTATGAAAATTGATTATTCTTTCCCCAATACTTTTTTTGATTTCATTAGAGAAAACAAAACTCTAAAAGAATTTATGTCACATCCCTTCTCAGAAATTTTTCTTAAAAATAACTGCTGTAACTCAGAAAATATTCAAGATTTCAGGAAAAATCCGATTTTTCAAAACTTTTTAAATAAAGAAAGCATAATTAATGAGATTATAGAGGAACTGACCTTTCATGAAAATGTCTGGTTTCATAACTTAAAAAAACATACAGAATACTTATTTCCGCAGCACAACATAGAGAATACAGAGCTTTTTTTCACTTTAGGCGAAAAACAAAACAGCAAGAATGAAATTTTTGTAAATATTGGAAAATATATAGACAGTAATAATTACCAGGAGATCATTCCTGAAATAATTTATAAAACAACTCTTTTCCTCTATACCCGTAAACATCCATACAAAATTGATTTAAATCACCTAGCTCCTGTCCACTATATGGATTTTATACATTATCTTATTCACTACAAAGGAGCTGCAGCTTATTCAACCAGACTTTATATGAGCTCTAGCTCTTTTGATTACTCAGACTCACATTTTCTTGGAGATTCTCTCAAATTAAATGAACTTCTAAACTCTTATAACTCTTTATCAAACACCTTAGAAAAGATGAAAGAGATAAATCTTTCTCCGTTTTTAGAAACTAATTCTTTTCCGGAAAATTTAGGTTATCAGATTTTCAGAAGAACTATTTTATCTGGAAAAAGTTTCTATGAAGTTGTCTCTAAACCCTTTCCAGACTTTATAAATATGTATCTCCCTCCTATACTTCCCCAGAATATACAAAAATTATCTGCAGGAAACCTAAGTGAAAGTCAAGCTAAGGAGATCGTTAATTGGGAATATCCAGATGAATTTTCTGTATACAACTTTCCATCCTGGGATGAGATGTCAAAACTTCGGTGGGCCATTACTTTTAAAGAAAAAAGAAAAAAAGAGTTCATAGGTTTTTTTATACAGGACTCTCTTATCGGTTTCGGACAAATCGTAAAAGGATCAGGGGAAATAATCATTGGTGTCGGTATACGTCCTGACCTTTGTGGCTATGGATATGGAACTAGGGTAGTAGGTATTCTTATAGAAAAGTGTAAAGAAATAAATGCAAATTCTACTATCACCCTAAAAGTTAGAAGTTTTAATAAAAGGGCAATTAACTGCTATAAAAAACTTGGTTTTGAAGAAATATCAAAATACAAAACCTATTCCCTTGCAGGGGAAGAAGAGTTCATAAAAATGGAACTTTACCAAATACACTGAAAAAGGAGCCTAAAAAGGCTCCTTTATATATTTTTGTACCAGTTCCATGCAGTTTTTATTATATCATCTATATTTGTATATTCTGGCTCCCATCCCAGATCTTCATTGGCTTTTTCGCTACAGGCTACAACACAGGCAGGATCTCCTGGCCGCTTTTCAGATATCACTGCAGGTATTTCTTTCCCTGTCACTCTTCTGGCTGCGTCTAAAATCTCAAATACAGAAAATCCATTGCCGTTTCCAAGGTTAAATAAACCACTTTCCTCTTTCTTTAGCTTGTTTATCGCCATCACATGAGCACGGGCAAGATCAGTAACATGGATAAAGTCTCTCACCCCTGTTCCGTCCTTGGTACTATATGTATCTCCAAAAACTTCAACTTTGTCCCTTTCACCCTTTGCAGCTTCTAGAACCACAGGAATAAGTGATGTCATTCCTTCGCCTATCTGACCGATATGATATTTTTCATGGGCTCCGGCCACGTTGAAGTATCTAAAAATAACATAATTCATATTATATGCAGAAGCTGAATCCTTTATTATTTCCTCAGCCATAAATTTACTCATTCCATAGGGGTTTATAGGCTGAGAGTCAAAACTTTCCGATACCAGATCGTCTCCTGAAACTTCCCCATACACCGCAGCTGTAGATGAAAAAACAATATTTTTTACATTAAATTCCTTCATTATTTCTAGAAGATTGAGAACTCCACCGGTATTATTTTCATAGTATTTATTTGGCTCGGTTACACTTTCCCCGACTTTTATATAAGCGGCAAAATTCATAACCACGTCTATTTTTTCCTTTTTAAAAACATTTCTCAGACTTTCTTTTTCTCTTAAGTCAGCCTTATAAAATTTTGCCCTGCTGTCTACAAGCTCTATATGACCCGTTTCAAGGTTATCAAGTATAATCACCTCATATCCACCATCTAAAAGTTCTACCACAGCATGACTCCCTATATAGCCAGCTCCTCCAGTAACAAGTACCCTCATAAACATCCTCTCCTCAATTATTTTGACAACTCAATATATTCAAAATACTTTTCAAAAATTTTATTTTTTATTTAATCTTTATCGCTGTCTTTTAAAATATACTGCTTGTACTTTTCAACATCTTCAGGTTTCAGAAATGTCGTTACAAGAAGTCCATCACCTGTATATTCTTGCTGAATTACCCTTGTACTGTCGAGAATATATGAAGAAATATCCCCTCTTGAAAAAGGAATCAACAAAGTTACTTCCTTGCTTGTTTTAAAAATTTCTTTTTCGATCTCTTTTAAAAGTTCCCCTATACCTTTCCCCTCTATAGCAGATATATATACAGACTTTTCAAAGATATCACCTGTTTTTTCTAGTTCCTCAGAACTAAGTTTGTCTATCTTATTATAAACCACAAGAAAAGGAGTGTCCTTTACATTTAGTTCCTCTACCACATTTCTAGTGACCTTTAGCTGATGTTTATAGTCTTCTCTAGATATATCTACTACATATAAAAGCAAGCTAGCCTCTTCAACTTCTTCAAGAGTAGATTTAAAAGATTCTACAAGATCATGAGGAAGTTTGCTAACAAAACCTACTGTATCTATAAGTATAAACTCTAGATTATCTTCAAGCTTAATTTTCCTGTGGAAGGGGTCTAGAGTTGCAAAAAGCATATCCTTTACAAAGGACTTTGTCCTTGTATCTTCCTCTTCTTCCATCTGCATAAGGTGGTTCATAATTGTGGACTTCCCTGCATTGGTATAGCCTACAAGAGCTACTGTAGGTATAGAGGTACGTTTACGTTGCTTTCTCTGAACTTCCCTCTGTTTTTTTACCTCTTCTAGTTCTTTTTCAATATCACTTATACGTTTTGATATTACCCTTCTGTCAAGCTCTAGTTTTGTTTCTCCTAGACCCCTGGTTCCTATACCTGCACCTGTTCTAGACAACTCTCCCCCTAGACCTATGAGTCTGGGTTTCTGATATTTCAACATGGCAAGTTCTACTTGGAGTTTACCTTCTTTAGACTTTGCCCTGTGACCAAATATATCCAAAATAAGACTGGTTCTGTCTATGATTTCTACACCTATTATTCTTTCTAGATTACGAATCTGTATACCGGAAAGTTCATCATCAAAGATAACCATGTCTGCATTTTTTCTTATGGCCTGATCTCTGATTTCCTCTATTTTACCCTTTCCCATATAGGTAGAAGACTCCATTTTTTCTCTGCTTTGAGTGATAATATCTATCACCTCTATACTGGCCGCACCTGCCAGTTCTTTTAGCTCATTTAATGAATCCTCGAGGTTTATACTCTCACCTTTTTGGTAGACGTCTAGTCCTGCTAAAATAGCTCGTCCTCTTATATTTTTGTTAAATATATATTCACTGCTAATATTAATCACCTCATCTGAAAATATCTTTTACTATATAATACCAGTTTTTAAATTTTTTATACATATAAATTTAGAATATCAGTAAACAAAATAATATAAAAATAAAAGATGAAATCTGAACTTATAAAGAAAAACACTATAAGACCATCTTTAATAGAAATGTCCAATGGATGAACAAAACATCTTCTGACCCAGTAAGAAATAAATATAAGACTATAATCCTCTACATAGAAAATTTTTCTTACTTTATAAACTTCAGAGCAGTGAATTTATAATGCCGAACTTTTAAGGATGTGGTTTTTATGGAACTTTTTATTACAATTTTTCTTCAGGTAACTGGTGGATTGGGAATGTTCCTCTATGGAATGGATCTTATGTCAAAGTCCTTTCAGGAAATAGCTGGAAACAGATTAAGGGAGATAATTCATAAAATGACCTCAAACATATTCCGAGGGATTATTGTGGGAACTTTTATAACGGCCATTATTCAGTCTAGCTCAGTTACCACTGTTATGGTTGTAGGGTTTATAAACGCCTCTCTCATGACTCTGAGACAGGCCATAGGCATAATCTTAGGGGCAAACATAGGAACCACGATAACAGGATGGATACTTGTTTTTAAGATAACAGAGTACGGACTCCCTATGATCGGTATAGGGGCTTTTGTTTTTCTCTTTTCGAAAAATCCAAAGAGGAAAAAAAGAGCCTCGATCTTCATAGGTTTAGGACTTATTTTTCTGGGATTGACCCTTATGAAAAAAGGAATGGCTCCCTTAAAGGATATGCCTCAATTTATAGAATTTTTCCACATCTTTTCTGCAGAAAGCTATAGAGGCGTCATCTTATCTGCACTTACAGGGGCTGCCTTGACCTCTATACTTCAGTCCTCATCTGCCACTATAGGTATCACCATGGCCCTTGCAACTCAGGGACTTATTATTCCAAAAACTGCAGTTGCACTTGTTTTAGGAGAAAACATAGGAACCACAATAACAGCATATCTAGCCTCTCTCAAGACACGGTCAGATGCAAAGAGAGCCGCCTATGCCCATATTCTCATAAAGATAGTAGGAGTATCCTTGATACTTCCTTTTTTCTACGGCTATGCTTCGATAATCGAGAGGTTAACCCCTCCTGAAAAAAATATCTCCGAATATATCGCACTTTCTCACACCCTTTTCAACATTGGAAATGCCGTTATATTTTTACCCTTTATAAATATATTATTAAGATTTTTAAATAAAATAGGAGTTGATAAAAAAGAAAATGAGTCAGAGTCTTATGTAACTGAAAAACTATACCAGTTCCCCTTAGCATCCCTTGAAAAATCGAGACTTGAAGTTAGTCAAATGATAACCAGATTCAGAGGAGATCTATATATTTTCATCCGACTAATAAAAAGTGAACTATCTCCAGAGAACTCTGAGCTTCTCTTTGAAGGGGAAAAATACCAAGATGAAAAAAAAGACTCTATTTTTAAAAACCTTACAGGTCTACTTCACTCTACAGACTCTAAAAACATTTTGAAATCCATTAGGCTGTTGCTTCTTTTGGCAGACACAATGGAATCCCTAGGAGATTATGCAGCAAGCCTTGGAAAAATATACAAAAAAACAATAAATAACAAACTTATTCTACCTGAAAATTTTATCAACCAGATAGATTATTACCATGAGAAAATAGCCATGTCCTTGGAAAACCTAGAAAAAATAACCATGAACCCCAATATACAGGAGATAATAAATGAAAAAAAAATATGTCAGGATATCTCCACTGCTCTCCAATTTGTCGACCCCCTCAAAAATGTAGATTATCCAGAGCATATTTTTATGGAGGTCTTATCAAAGTACAGGAGAATAAACAGACATATTTTATTTATGTTAAACAATCTAGAAGAAGAGATAAAATTGCAGATGAGTTGATTATAATGTATACTCGCAATTCAATTCTACAGCACTATACTTATATTGATATATACCTAAAAAGAACGCCTTTTAAAGAATAAAGTCTGTTTTTCTATTATTGACAACAATTGTCTTTTGTGGTAAGATCATTCCAATATATTAAAATAAAATTTATTTTTTTCTCATATAAGCTGCTAATAAGGTGCAGTGTATCTACGATTAACCTAAAATTAATCTCTATGAGTGAAAGCGGTTCAGCAAATTTAAGGCCTGAGTCTAATCTTTCACCAGCTTAAAAGGTGAAGTTTGGACTTAGGCTATTTTTATTAGAATTAATTTATCTTAAGGAGGAATTCAGTTCATGTTGAATGGAAAAATTATCAAAGAGGCTATAACTTTTGACGATGTTCTACTGGTACCACAAAAATCTGATATCTTACCAAATGAAGTTTCGCTCAAAACAAAAATTACAAAAAATATAGAACTAAATGTTCCAATTTTAAGTGCTGCCATGGACACAGTAACAGAGGCAAAACTGGCTATAGCCTTAGCAAGACAGGGTGGATTGGGATTCATCCATAAAAATATGGCTATTGAGGAACAGGCTGCTGAGATAGATAAAGTTAAAAGAAATGAAAGTGGTATGATCACAGATCCTATAACTCTAAACAGGGAATCTACCCTTGCAGATGCTGATGGTATAATGGCAAAATACAGAATCTCTGGACTTCCTGTAGTAGAAAGCGACGGAACTTTAGTCGGTATAATCACAAATAGAGATCTGAAATACAGAAAAGATCTAGATGAAAAAGTAGAAACTATAATGACAAAAGAAAATCTTATAACAGCTTCTGTAGGTACTACTCTTGAAGAAGCAAAAGAGATCCTTTTGGAAAACAGGATAGAAAAGCTTCCAATAGTTGATGAAAATTCCAAGCTTATGGGACTTATAACAATAAAAGATATTGATAATATAGAAGAATATCCAAATGCCTGCAAGGACTCTCGTGGAAGACTCAGAGTAGGAGGAGCTGTAGGTGTAGGAGCTGATACTTTAGAAAGAGTAGCTGCCCTTGTAAAATCAGGTGTAGATATAATTACAGTAGATTCTGCTCACGGACATTCTAATGGTGTAATTCAAACTGTAAAAAAAATCAGAGAAGCATTCCCTGATCTTGATATAATCGGTGGAAATATAGTAACTGCCGAAGCTGCCAAGGATCTTGCTGATGCAGGAGCAACTGCAGTAAAAGTAGGAGTAGGACCAGGTTCTATATGTACTACCAGAGTGGTAGCTGGTGTAGGGGTTCCTCAGATATCTGCGGTAAACGATGTATATGAAGCTTGTAAAGAAAGAGGTATAGGAGTTATTGCCGATGGTGGAATAAAACTTTCTGGAGATGTTGTAAAAGCAATAGCTGCAGGTGCTGACTGTGTTATGATCGGAGGGCTTTTAGCCGGTACAGAAGAGGCTCCTGGAGAAGAGATCATTTTTGAAGGAAGAAGATTCAAGGTTTATGTGGGAATGGGTTCTCTAGCTGCAATGAAGAGAGGTTCTAGCGACAGATATTTCCAAAAAGAATCTGAGGCAAAAAAACTTGTTCCTGAAGGTATAGAGGGAAGGGTTGCTTATAAAGGTAAATTAGAAGATGTGATTTTCCAACTTACAGGTGGACTAAAGGCAGGTATGGGGTATTGTGGTACTGCCACTATAGCAGATCTTAAAAAAGATGGTAAGTTTGTAAAAATAACAGGTTCTGGACTAATCGAATCACATCCTCACGATATAAACATTACAAAAGAAGCTCCAAATTATCATAAATAAATTCTTCAGCTGCTGAAATATTTCAGCAGCTTTTTTTTATTCTTTGATACTCTTCCGCTTTCTATCTTTACAGGATTTTAATTTTTCACTTTGAATAACTATATGAATCATATTTCAAAATATCTTTCCTAAAACATATAAAAAAAACTTAAACTCAGTTTCTTGACTTTTTTTCAAAAAAGTTATATATTAAACATAAGAAGTTTAGCACTCACTTTGATAGAGTGCTAACAAAAATTAAAAGGAGGTTTACTATGAATGATAAATACACAGAAAAATCAGTTCTTGCCATAAATGATGCCCATAATTATGCATTAAAATACAAGCACACAAATATCAAACCTGAACACCTTGCCTTGGCTTTAATGACTCAAAATGATGGACTTATTCCAAGGCTTCTTGAAAAAATGGGGCTCAACCTCACCTCGCTGATAAAGGAGATCCAAAATGAATTGGATAAATACCCCAAAGTAGAAAGTTCATCCCAGGGAAATTTGACACTTGAAGCTACCACCAACAGGATAGTCATGGAAGCTGAAGATATTATGAAAAAAATGGGAGACTCTTATATAAGTGTAGAACATCTTTTTAAAGCCCTTTTAAAAAATCTTCCCATTTTAAAAAGGATGGGGATAGATAGTAAAGAGTTTGAAATAGTTCTCACTGAAGCGAGAGGCAGCCAAAAGGTGGACTCTCCAAATCCAGAAGGTAAATTTGAGGCACTTTCAAAATACGGAAAAGACCTTGTGGAACTTGCTAAAAAAGGAAGCCTTGACCCAATTATAGGAAGAGATTCAGAGATAAGAAGGGCTATTCAAATATTGTCTAGAAGGACAAAAAATAATCCAATTCTTATAGGGGATCCCGGAGTAGGGAAGACTGCCATAGTAGAGGGACTGGCCCAAAGGATCCTCAAAGGGGATGTTCCAGATTCCCTCAAAGGAAAGACTATATTTTCTTTGGATATGGGATCACTTATTGCAGGGGCAAAATTCCGTGGAGAATTTGAAGAAAGGCTTAAAGCTGTTTTAAAAGAGGTAGAAGAATCTAAGGGAAATATTATTCTTTTTATAGATGAGATCCACACCATAGTAGGGGCAGGGAAGACAGACGGAGCCATGGATGCAGGAAATATCCTAAAACCAATGCTTGCAAGGGGAGAGGCTAGAGTTATAGGGGCTACAACAGTAGACGAATACCGCAAACACATGGAAAAAGATGCTGCACTAGAAAGAAGGTTTCAGACCATAATGGTCGACGAGCCAGATGTGGAAGATACAATTTCTATATTGAGAGGTTTGAAGGAGAAATATGAAGTTTATCATGGTATCAGAATAAGTGACTCTGCAATAGTTTCCGCTTCTACGCTAAGTCACAGGTATATAAGTGACAGATTCCTTCCAGACAAGGCTATAGATTTGATTGACGAAGCTGCTGCAATGATAAGAACAGAGATAGACTCTATGCCAAATGAACTAGATGAACTTACCAGAAGAGCCTTACAGCTAGAAATTGAAAAAGAAGCCTTAAAAAAAGAAAAAGATAAGGGGTCCCAGGAAAGGCTTGGAATTTTAGAAAAAGAACTCTCTGAGTTAAACTCCAAAAAATCAATATTAAAGTCTCAGTGGGACTTAGAAAAAAACGAAATCTCCAGCGTAAAAGATATCAAAAAGAAAATTGAAGAAGTTCAGCTAGAGATAGAAAAAGCAGAAAGAGATTATGACCTAAATAAATTAGCAGAGTTGAAATATGGTAAATTGGCTTCCCTTGAAAAGGAATTAAAACTCCAGGAAGAAAAACTTAAAAAGGGGGAGAATACTGCAAAACTTTTAAAACAGGAAGTTACCTCTGAAGAGATAGCAGATATAGTGGCCCGTTGGACAGGAATTCCTGTATCTAAGTTGATGGAAGGAGAAAGGGAAAAAATTCTTCACTTAGAAGACTCTCTGAAGGAAAGAGTAATAGGTCAGGAAGAAGCCATAAAAGCTGTATCTAATACAATCATAAGATCTCGGGCAGGTCTAAAAGACCCAAACCGTCCAATGGGTTCATTTATATTTTTAGGACCTACAGGTGTCGGTAAGACATATCTTGCAAAATCATTGGCACACAACCTTTTCGATGACGAGGACAACGTTGTAAGGGTGGATATGAGTGAATATATGGACAAATTTTCTGTCACAAGGCTTATAGGGGCACCTCCTGGTTACGTAGGTTATGAAGAAGGAGGACAGCTCACAGAATCCATAAGAAGAAAACCATACTCAGTTATACTTTTAGATGAAATCGAAAAGGCACATCCTGATGTATTTAATGTCCTTTTGCAAGTTTTAGACGATGGAAGACTTACCGACGGAAAGGGAAAAGTTGTAAACTTTAAAAATACTCTTGTTATCATGACCTCAAACATAGGAAGTCAGTTTATAATAGAAGACCCTGACCTTTCTGAAAGTACAAAAAAATCGGTGATGGATATATTGAAAACAAATTTCAAACCGGAGTTTTTAAACAGAGTGGATGATACAATTATATTTAAAGCTTTAGATTTACAAGCAGTGGAAAATATAGTGAAGCTTATACTTGCAGATATAAATAAAAAACTAGAAGAGCGTTATATTTCTCTTGAATTTACAGATAAAGCCATAAGGTATATTGCAGAGACTTCCTTTGATCCGCATTACGGTGCCAGACCGCTTAAACGTTTTATTCAAAGGGAACTAGAAACAAAACTGGCAAAAATGCTTCTAAAAGGAGATGTTCCTGACAACAGTAAAATTACAGTAGATCTTTCTAATGGAAATTTGGATTTTTCTATCAATTAAGGGGTGCTCTTGCACCTCTTTTTTATGTATTAAGAGGAAATTTTTGACATAGCCTGTACATTAGTTTAGGTTCACAGACTATAGTGAAGAGGTGATGGTCATGTCAAAGAAACTCATGCCACTGCTAAATACAGATGATATATTTCAAATTTTAAATAAAATATCTATTTTTGGAGGACTAGATGATAAGCAACTTGGTTTCCTTTTTGAAATTTTAAAGCAGTCTAATTATAAAAAAGGAGAGTATATCTTCAGACAGGGTGAAGTACCTTCCAATATATATATTATACAGAAGGGAAGGGTTCGGTTTATAGAGGAATTGGATATGACCCCTTATCAGATTTTTGAATTTGGCGAGGGAAACTGTATAGGGGAGGCATCTGTTCTAAGTAGACAACCCCACGTTGTTTCGGCCGTTGCATGTGAAGATACTCTTATTATAGTTCTTTCAAAAGAGGAATTTTTTAAAATTTTTAAAAAAGATAAAAACCTTTTCAGTATTCTCATCTTAAATATAACAAGAGAGGTCTGCAGACGTCTTAAAAGTAGTGATGATGTTTTACTTCATTATATAGACAAAAGACAAGTATAATTGGTTTTCTTATCTTTATTTATATTAAAATTTAGGAGGTATATATTTATGAACAAGTTAGTTTTAATTCTTTCTCTTCTTATTCTTATTCCAAATTATCTATTTGCTCACTGTGAGGTTCCTTGTGGAATTTATGATGATGAATTGAGATTCAAGGAACTTTATGAAAATACCGCCACTATCGAAAAAGCTACAAAAATAATAATTGAAATTTCAAAAGACAAGTCCCCAGACTACAACCAGCTGGTTCGATGGATAAATACAAAAGAGATCCATGCTGAAAAAAATCAATCTATAGTTTCTCAATATTTTTTGCATCAAAGAATAAAACCTGCACACAACAACAGTCCAGAATACAAAGATTATATTCGATCCTTAGAGCTTCTCCACCAAATCTCTGTATATTCTATGAAAACTAAACAATCTACAGACCTTAAAAATATAGAACTTTTAAAAGATTCTATTCATGACTTTCAACATCATTATTTAAAAGAAGATAAGTAGCGAATAATATTCGCTACTTATCTTCTTCATTTATTATATAAATTACATTGCCTTTTACAAAAGAGGCTGGGAATTTTTTTCCAGACAAAACTAACTCAAGTATCTCTTTTTTATCATTTTTTAAAATAAACAATTTTTTTCTACAACTATTTATTACCCCTAAACCTAGACTTATTCTATTGTATTTATGATCTTTACCTTCCAACGAAGGCACAACAGTTCCTTCCATATCCAGATTATCAGAAAAAAGAGAAGCTGTATGACCGTCCTTTCCCATCCCTAGAACTATAAAATCAAAGGATTTTTTTTTACCTTTTATAAAATCTTCCACTTCTTTTTCATATTCTAAACGACTAATTTCCAAACTTTCCATGTACTTTATAGTTTTAATATTTTCAATAGGTATATTTATCTTGCTAAAAAGATTATCCCATAAAAGTCTATTATTACTGTCTACGTGAGTTGGAGGAAGATACCTCTCATCTACCATAAAAATTTCTACGTTTTCCCAATTTATTTCCATCTTTACAAGTCGTTTAAAAAGTTCTTTAGGAGTATTCCCTCCAGATAAGGCTACAGAAAAACTTCCTTTTTCTGATAAATAATTTTTATACTCTTCCATAAATATCTCAGCTGACCTGTCAAAAAGGTCTTTCTCATTTCTGGTTTTTATTACCATCTAAAACCACCTCTTCATGGAACTCACATGTATTCCCAAATCTCCAGCATCTTCCATCTCTTCCTAAAAGAAGCTCCGCTTTCTCAGGTCCCCATGAACCGGCAAAATAATTTGGTAGTTCCCCTTGATAACTGTGTTCAAAATATTCATTTATAGAGTCCACAACTTCCCACATAGCCTCTATACTGTCCTGCCTTGCAAATAAGGTCAGATCCCCCTTTACACAATCTAAGAGAAGTCTTTCATAGGCATCTAACGATAATATATGTGCCAAATCCTTATAGTTAAAGTCCATCTCCACAGGATGAGGAAAATTTTCACTCCCAGGATATTTCAAGTTTAATCTAACTGATATTTTTTCTTCAGGCTGTATAGATATCAGAATACCATTGGGAACTATCTTATTATATTTATCTCCAAAAAGCTTTAAAGGAGGTTGCTTAAACTGCAGATAGATTTCCGTGACTCTTTCTCTCAGTCTTTTTCCTGCTCTTATATAAAAAGGAACATCTGCCCATCTCCAGTTGTCTATATAAAATTTCCCTGCAATGTATGTTGCCATTTTTGAATTTTTTCCTACATCTTTTTCCTCAGTATATCCAACTACACTTTTTCCTCCGGATTTACCAGGTCCATACTGCCCTTTTACAATATTCTTTTTAAGATAATTAGAATTCATCGATCTTATAGATTTGAAAACTTTTAGTTTTTCATCTCTGATTCTGTCTGCATCAAAGTTTGCAGGAGGTTCCATAGCAACAAGAGATAAGAGCTGCATTACATGATTTTGAACTATATCTCTGATTACTCCAGCCTTTTCATAAAATTTTCCCCTATGCTCTATTCCAAGGGTTTCCGCCGCTGTTATTTGGACATGGTCAATAAAATTCCTATTCCATAGCGGTTCAAATATACTGTTCCCAAATCTGAAAAATAATATATTTTGTACAGTTTCTTTTCCTAGATAATGGTCGATTCTATAAATTTCATCTTCTTCAAATGCTCTTAAAACTATACGGTTTAGTTCTTTTGCACTTTCTTTGTCCACTCCGAAAGGTTTTTCCATAACTATTTTTTTTTCATATATTGCAGAGCAAAGGCTTGATTTTTCCAGATGTTTTATTACAATAGGTGCATATTGCGGCGGTATGGCCAGATAAAAAATAACCTGCCTTTTTTCATCAGCTATCTCAATTGATTTTTCATAAATTTTTTCATACATTTTTTTGTCATCAAAAGCACCTGATATATAATGAAATTTTTCCAGAAACTCTCCCCATTTTTTCTCTGATTTTTCAGAGACAAATTTATTTAGAGAAGTTTTTATAATATTTCTATACTCTTCTTCTGTAAGATCAGGCATTCCACAGGAGATGACATTAAAATCTTTATGCAATTGATTTAAATTAAAAAGATTATTCAGTGATGGTGTCAGCTTTCTCTGACTAAGGTCTCCAGCACCTCCGAATATCACAAGGGTAAAAGGAAGTTTTTCATTATTTTTACAATCTTTTTGTGCCGAATCCAAATCGATATGTCCGTCCATAGAGTTTTAACCTCCTTTTTTGCTTTTTACAGAGTGGCCTCCAAATTGATTTCTAAGCCCTGCTATAACCTTGTCACTAAAGGTTTCATCTTTTCTAGACCTAAACCTTTGAAGAAGTGAAAGAGTAATAACAGGAGCCGCAACTCTCTCCTCTATGCTCTCCATAACAGTCCATCTTCCCTCTCCCGAATCATCCACATAGCCTTTTATCCCTTCTAGATTACCTTCCTTTTCAAAAAGTGCCCCACAAAGTTCTAAAAGCCAAGAATCAATAACACTTCCGTGCTGCCAAACCTTAGATATTTTTTCAAGATCCAGGTCGAACTCCTTCTTTTCTTTTAGTATCTCAAATCCTTCTCCAAAGGCTTCCATCATAGCGTACTCTATACCGTTATGAACCATTTTTACAAAATGTCCAGACCCTGCAGGTCCCATGTATTCATACCCACCTTCAGGCTTTGAGAGGTCTTTTAGAATAGGCTCTATAAAGTCATAACTCCTTTTATCGCCCCCTATCATAAAACAGTATCCTTTTTCAAATCCCCATATCCCACCGCTGGTTCCGGCATCCATCAGGGTATGTCCATTTTTGCTTATATTTTCTTCAAGTTTTACTGTATTTTTATAGAATGAATTCCCTCCATCTACTATTATTTTGGATTCTGCACACCTCATAGATATATCTAGTATCGTGTTTTCAGTTATCTCTCCTGCAGGAAGCATAGACCATATTATATCAATGTTTCCTTTTTCAGCCTCTTTACATAATTTCTCTATACTTTCTACAGCCTTAGCTCCCATATCTTCAAATTCCTTCCTGAGTTCAGGACTAATATCATAAACCGTAACATCATGTTTTTTTTCTATGAGTTTCTTAGCCATATTCCCACCCATTTTCCCCAAACCTATCATGGCTATTTTCATCTGCCACCTCCTATATACAGTATTTTCTTCTACACCTCATTAAAAATTTTTACTGTGCAATTAGTCTAATTCCTCTTAATTCCTTTATTCTAATTATCATATTTAGATTATTAGTTATAAATTTACTTTTAAATTTAACTGTGAATTTAATCTGTATTTAATGCAAAAAGGACCTTCATAAAGAAAGTCCTTTAAAATTATTATTAATATAATTTTCTCACAATAAATTTTTGATTTTTATAAATAATAGCTGTTTAACGGTACACAAATTGATAATATAATTAATATCATGGGAATATATTGTCTCATTATTTCCCAAAAAATAAAAAAAAGCTTGGCAAGTACCTATCCTCCCAGAGGGCTGCCCCTCAAGTACTTTCAGCGTATGCAGGCTTAACTTCTGGGTTCGGAATGTGACCAGGTGTACCCCTACAGCTATTCTCACCAAGCTGTTATCAACATTTATATATTGATATCATATTCTTTTGTCTGTCATGGACATTCAAAACTATATAGTAGATTTAGGTTAAGACTTCGACATATTAGTATTGGTCAGCTAAAAACCTCACGGTCCTTACACCCCCAACCTATCAACCTCCTAGTCTCGAAGGTGTCTTAGTTCATATAGAACAGAGTACTTATCTCAAAGCTGGCTTCCCGCTTAGATGCTTTCAGCGGTTATCCGTTCCAAACGTGACTACCCAGCTGTGCCACTGGCGTGACAACTGGTACATCAGAGGTTTGTCCATCCCGGTCCTCTCGTACTAAGGACAGATCTTTTCAATACTCTTGCGCCTGCAGTGGATAGGGACCGAACTGTCTCACGACGTTCTGAACCCAGCTCACGTACCGCTTTAATGGGCGAACAGCCCAACCCTTGGGACCTTCTCCAGCCCCAGGATGCGATGAGCCGACATCGAGGTGCCAAACTTTGCCGTCGATATGGACTCTCGGGCAAAATCAGCCTGTTATCCCCAGAGTAGCTTTTATCCGTTGAGCGACGACCCTTCCATTCGGAATCGCCGGATCACTATGTCCTGCTTTCGCACCTGCTCGACCTGTCAGTCTCGCAGTCAAGCTCCCTTATGCCATTGCACTCTTCGGTTGATTTCCATCCAACCTGAGGGAACCTTTGAACGCCTCCGTTACTCTTTCGGAGGCGACCGCCCCAGTCAAACTGCCCACCTAGCACTGTCTCTATGCGTACAAAGCACAGATTAGAATTTCAAAATTACGTGGTTGGTATTCCACCAGCGACTCACACACAGCTAGCGCCATGCCTTCATAGTCTCCCAACTATCCTATACACGTAATGCCAAAACCCAATACCAAGCTACAGTAAAGCTTCATGGGGTCTTTCCGTCCTACTGCAGGTAACCGGTATCTTCACCGGTAGTACAATTTCACCAGGCCTCCCGCCAAGACAGCTCTCAAGTCATTACACCATTCGTGCAGGTCGGAACTTACCCGACAAGGAATTTCGCTACCTTAGGACCGTTATAGTTACGGCCGCCGTTCACCGGGGCTTCAATTCGGAGCTCTCACTCCTCCTCTTAACCTTCCGGCACTGGGCAGGTGTCAGCCCATATACATCGCCTTTCAGCTTAGCATAGACCTGTGTTTTTGCTAAACAGTTGCTTGAGACTCTTCACTGCGGCCACCAATCGCTTTAGTTCGCTTGTAACTATCACAATCAGTGGCACCCCTTCTCCCGAAGTTACGGGGCCATTTTGCAGAGTTCCTTAGCGAGAGTTAGCCTGTACGCCTTAGGTTTCTCACCCTGAACACCTGTGTCGGTTTCGGGTACGGGCGGTTATAATTTAACGTTTAGAAGCTTTTCTCGGCAGCGTGGGATTTGCACCTTCGTCCGAAGACTCCGCGTAACACCTCAGATATAACCTGGCGGATTTTCCTACCAAGTCACCCTACATGCTTGCACATGGACAACCGTCGCCATGCGCGCATACCCTTCTGCGTCCCTCCATCACAAACTATAACCGGCGCAGGAATATTAACCTGCTTTCCATTCGCCTACGCAATCTAGCCTCGGCTTAGGTCCCGGCTTACCCAGGGAAGACAAACTTTACCCTGGAACCCTTGTTCTTCCGGCGAGGGGGATTCTCGCCCCCTTTCTCGCTACTCATTCCTGCATTCTCACTTCTGATACCTCCAGGGTCCCTTATCAGTTCCCCTTCAACGGCCTACAGAACGCTCTCCTACCAATCCAACTTAAAAGTTGAATTCCACGACTTCGGTTTATAGCTTAGCCCCGTTACATTGTCGGCGCAGAGACTCTCGACCAGTGAGCTATTACGCACTCTTTAAAGGTATGGCTGCTTCTAAGCCAACCTCCTGGTTGTTACAGAATCTCCACCTCCTTTCCCACTTAGCTATAATTAGGGACCTTAGTCGGTGGTCTGGGCTGTTTCCCTTTTGACCATGGATCTTAGTACCCATAGTCTCACTCCTAAGCTCTAGAACTATGGTATTCGGAGTTTGATTGATTTCGGTAAGCGGTACGCCCCCTAGACCATTCAGTGCTCTACCCCCATAGTTGAACGCTTAAGGCTGCACCTAAATGCATTTCGGAGAGAACGAGCTATCTCCTGGTTCGATTGGCTTTTCACCCCTATACCTACCTCATCCCCCGGCTTTTCAACGACGGTGGGTTCGGACCTCCACTGTGTCTTACCACAGCTTCATCCTGGACAGGCATAGATCACCAGGTTTCGCGTCTACGACCAGCGACTGTATCGCCCTATTCAGACTCGGTTTCCCTACGGCTCCGTTATACTTAACCTTGCCACTGATCGTAACTCGCAGGATCATTCTCCAAAAGGCACGCCATCAGTCCGAAGACCTCTGACCGCTTGTAAGCACACGGTTTCAGGTTCTATTTCACTCCCCTCCCGGGGTTCTTTTCACCTTTCCCTCACGGTACTATTCACTATCGGTTAACAAGAGTATTTAGCCTTACGAGATATGGTCCTCGCAGATTCACACAGGGTTTCACGTGTCCCGTGCTACTCGGGAGAGAACGCACAACTTAAAGAGTTTACCTGTACGGGGCTATCACCCGCTACGGCGGAACTTTCCAATTCCTTCCAGTTACGTCTTTAAAATTGCCGGATACCTTGTAGTTCTCCAGGCGTTCTTCCCACTACCCCAATACAGCAACGGCTACATCCTTGACACTGTATTGATTTAGGCTCATCCCCGTTCGCTCGCCGCTACTTAGGGAATCGTTTTTACTTTATTTTCCTCGGGTTACTTAGATGTTTCAGTTCACCCACTTACCTCTTTCGCGCTAGATCTTCAATCTAGCAGGTTGCCCCATTGGGAAATCTGCGGATCAATGCTCAATTGCAGCTAACCACAGCTTATCGCAGCTTATCACGTCCTTCATCGGCTCTTGTTACCTAGGCATTCTCCGTGTGCCCTTAATATCTTAACCTAAATTGTTCATCAGCTAACTCTCTTTCTTGACAAATTTTACTTCGAATGAAATAAATCCATCCTCGAAAATTTCTTCAGAAAAAAAATTTTATGTTGATTTCTCTACTATATAGTTTCCAATGTCCATCTCAGTAATTATTCAAACCTTTACAGGAAAGAACAATACCAAATAAATAGAGAAGGTCGTCTGTGCTCCTTAGAAAGGAGGTGATCCATCCGCACGTTCCCGTACGGATACCTTGTTACGACTTCACCCCAATCGCTAATCACACCTTAGGAACATCCCTCCCGTAAACGGGTTAGGCCTGCTACTTCAGGTGCAACCAACTCTCGTGGTGTGACGGGCGGTGTGTACAAGACCCGAGAACGTATTCACCGCGACATTGCTGATTCGCGATTACTAGCGATTCCAACTTCACGCAGTCGAGTTGCAGACTGCGATCCGAACTAAGAACAACTTTCTGAGATTGGCTCCCCCTCGCGGGATCGCGACCCTCTGTATTGTCCATTGTAGCACGTGTGTAGCCCAGCCCATAAGGGGCATGATGACTTGACGTCATCCCCACCTTCCTCCTGCTCGTCGCAGGCAGTCTCGCATGAGTCCCCAACTTAATGATGGTAACATACGATAGGGGTTGCGCTCGTTGCGGGACTTAACCCAACATCTCACGACACGAGCTGACGACAGCCATGCACCACCTGTCACCAAGTTCCTCCGAAAAGGCACCTAAGCATCTCTGCCTAGTTCTTGGGATGTCAAGGGCTGGTAAGGTTCCTCGCGTTGCGTCGAATTAAACCACATGCTCCACCGCTTGTGCGGGTCCCCGTCAATTCCTTTGAGTTTCATACTTGCGTACGTACTCCCCAGGCGGATCACTTATCGCGTTAGCTTGAGCACGGAGGTTCGACCCCCCACACTTAGTGATCATCGTTTACGGCGTGGACTACCGGGGTATCTAATCCCGTTTGCTCCCCACGCTTTCGCGCTTTAGCGTCAGTATTCATCCAGTGAGCTGGCTTCCCCATCGGCATTCCTACAAATATCTACGAATTTCACCTCTACACTTGTAGTTCCGCCCACCTCTCTGATACTCTAGCCTTCCAGTTTCCAACGCAATACGGAGTTGAGCCCCGCATTTTCACATCAGACTTAAAAGGCCGCCTAGACGCGCTTTACGCCCAATAATTCCGGATAACGCTTGCGACATACGTATTACCGCGGCTGCTGGCACGTATTTAGCCGTCGCTTCTTCTGGTGGTACCGTCACTTTCTTCTTCCCACCTGAAAGCACTTTACGATCCGAAGACCTTCATCGTGCACACAGAATTGCTGGATCAGACTTTTAGTCCATTGTCCAATATTCCCCACTGCTGCCTCCCGTAGGAGTAAGGGCCGTGTCTCAGTCCCCTTGTGGCCGATCACCCTCTCAGGCCGGCTACCCATCATCGTCTTGGTAGGCCATTACCCTACCAACTAACTAATGGGACGCAAAGCTCTCCTCTAGCGCATATAGCCTTTCATAGTTCCGCGATGCCGCAGTTCCATAATATCCGGTATTAGCTGTCGTTTCCAACAGTTGTCCCAGTCTAGAGGGCAAGTTCTTTACGCGTTACTCACCCGTCCGCCACCGTACTATCACCCGAAGGTGAATTCCAGTCGACTTGCATGTGTTAAGCATTCTGTCAGCGTTCATCCTGAGCCAGGATCAAACTCTTCATTCAAAAAGTTTATTTAAATCTCTTGCGAGATTATTAACACCTAACTGTGTCCAAATCTTGTTTGGACTTCTTTGTCATCTATGATGACGATTTTGACTTCCTTCTCTATTTAATTGCTAATGTCCTTTTGTTTTTCTCTGTGCAGCTCTCTCGTGCACAAGGAGTATAATATCACAGTTGAAAACATGCGTCAACGTTTTTTTTATTTTTTTCTGTTGTTTATAAATAAAGCTTATTTCAACTAAATTTTATTAGAATATTTTTTAGAAAGGGTTTCAATTATATATTTTGAATAAATAGATATCAATCTGTCAATTCTAAGGTGGTGTAAGACTGTGAATGATTTTAAAAATATTAATGAAAGTATAAATTTGTCAATTTTTGATAGTGAAAGAATTTTAAAAAACTTTTTTCTAAATACTACTGTAGAAGTGACTTTTATATCAGGTGACCTCAACATAAAACAAACTCTTAACATTTCGAAAGTTACCAGTAAAGGAGAATTTATCGATCTCGTTTTTTTAGAGCTTTCAAACTTTCAAATAAATACGCTAGAATTTGATTCTGTCTATTATTACTCTATAGGATCCCTTGTGTTTATATTTAAAAATGGTTCTACCCTTACATTTAGGCCCTTAGATAATTTAAAAAAATTAAAATCTATTATTGACTAAAAAATAAAAAAAATCTGTAAAATTACAGATTTGAGATTAAAAAATGGCTGGGCTGGCTGGATTCGAACCAGCGCATGACGGAGTCAAAGTCCGTTGCCTTACCGCTTGGCGACAGCCCAATAATTATAAAGTTTAAGTGGTGCGTCACACAGGGATCGAACCTGTGACAACACGATTAAAAGTCGTGTGCTCTACCAACTGAGCTAGTGACGCAAATGGTCGGAACAGCAAGATTTGAACTTGCGACCCCCTGCTCCCAAGGCAGGTGCGCTACCGGGCTGCGCTATGCTCCGATATTTTTTACGAACAGGATTGATTTTATCACAGATAAATACTCCTGTCAATTTTTTTTATAAATATATTCATTTTTTATTTGAAATAAAATATATAAGCCAAAAAATTATGGTCTCATAACTTCAATCCTGGTATAATTATTTAAGTGAAGGATATTTTTCAACTCTAAAATCAAACTTCAAAAGATATACAAAATTTAATATAAAGGAGTTTTTTATGAATAGATATAAAGCAGTTATATGTGACCTTGACGGGACTCTCTTAAATTCAGAACACACTATCTCAGCTTACACCAAAAAAGTAATAGAAAAAATTAAAAGTCTAGGCATAAAGTTTTTCATTGCTACAGGCCGTCATCATAGAGATGCTTTAGCATTTAAAAATATTTTAGGCTTAGACTCTTTTCTTATAACCTCAAATGGAGCAAAAATACATGATGAAAATGACAAAGAAATTTTTTCAAGTAACATCCCAAAGGAAATGGTGAAAAAAATCATTGACTTTCCCGTTGATGAAGAAATACATAGAGGAATTTACAAAGATGAATTTTGGTTTCTCGAAGAACACATAGAGGGGCTCGATGTTTTTCACAAGGAGTCTGGATTTTCTTCAATCATAAAACCTTTTGACGAATTAAAGAATGAGGATGTTACCAAATTTATTTTTATAAGTGCAGATTCTGACAAAATAAACGAATTGGAAAAAATTATTAAATTAAAATTTAATGATTTACTTAATATAACTCTATCATTTGAAAATTGTCTTGAAATAGTTCAAAAGGGAGTTTCTAAAGGCTTTGCTATAGAAGAGATATTAAAAAAGGAAAATATCTCCCCTGTAGAGGCCTTGGCTTTTGGTGATGGACTAAACGACCTTGATATGCTGCAAACAGTTGGAAAAGGTTTTTTGATGGGAAATTCCCACAAAAAGTTAATACAGAGTCTCCCTAACCATGAGATTATAGATACCAATAACAACGATGGTGTTGCCAAATATTTAGAAAAAATATTTTTGTAATTAAAACAATAAAATAAGCGACCATATGGTCGCTTATTTTATGAATGCACTTGCTATAACTTTTCCGTCAAAATCATAAAGTACAAGCCCCTGACCAGGTGTAACTGCTCGAACCTTGTTATCTAAAAACTTCACTTTAATCAAATTATCTTTTATAACTTCCACCTTACAAAGATGAAGAATATCTCTAGATCTTGTTTTTGCCTGACACTCTATTCCATCTATGTCCTCAATTTTATCAAAAGATAACACATTTATACTATCAGCAAAAAGTTCATTTTTAAAAAGGTCTTCATTACCTCCAACTATAACTCTATTTTTTTTAGAATCCAATTTCAAAACATATAAAGGAGTTTCATGCTGTATTCCGAGACCTTTTCTCTGACCAATTGTGTAAAAAGCAAATCCTTTATGTTTACCTAGCACCTTCCCGTCTTTAGTTACTATATCTCCTTCTTTTTCCACTCTTCCATCTGTCATATCTACCAAAAACTCTTTAAGCTTACCATCCTCTATAAAACATACTTCTTGGGAATCTCTTTTTGCATAAACTCTAACCCCTAAATATTCGGCTATTTTTCTCACCTGAGGCTTTTCCAGGTCTCCTACAGGAAACATTAAATATTTTAAATTCTCTCTTTTTACCTGAGATAAAAAATAAACTTGATCTTTTTTAGGGTCATCTCCCATATAAAGATTACCATTTTTTATTTTTGCGTAATGTCCCGTAGCAACAAAGTCTGCTCCCATTTTTATTCCATACTCCAATAGTTTTCCAAGCTTTATATATCTATTGCAGACCATGCAAGGATTAGGAGTTCTACCTTTTTCATATTCTTCTATAAAGTAATCTACGACTTTTTCCTTGAAAGGTTCTTTTAAGTTTATAACATAGTGAGGTATATCAAGGTCATCACATACTCTTTTGGCATCGTATATATCATCAAGGCTGCAGCATGTTTTTGAATTTGAGTCTTCACTTAGTTCATCCATTCCACTCCAGTGTTTCATTGTAATCCCTATTACATTATAACCCTGCTTTTTTAACATATAAGCGACTGTTGAGCTGTCTACTCCACCACTCATTCCTACTGCTACAGTATACTTATTGTTTTCAGGGCTGTATTCAACATATTTTTTAAAATCATTTAAATCAAAAACCATTCCACTACCTCTTTTCTTAAAATATAAATTCATAAATTTTTGAAAAAAATAGGAAAAAGCTATTCCTTCATTTTTTTATGACTAATCAGTGATAAAAAAGTGTAACCAAGGTCAAAGCTCCAAAAAAAAGCAAAACAAGACCACAACTCTTTGTTATTTTCTCTAATATTGGTAATTCTATTTTCTTTCTACAGTGATATAATATATAAGTGATGAAAAACCACATAAAAGCTCCACCTATAAATATCCCACCTCCCAATTCCAAAGGAAGAAACTTAGAATTATCCTCTACTATTCCCAATGTTGTAAAAATTGCAACAAATATAAATACCGTCGAGGGATTTGCTAAAGTTACCAAAAAACATGTAAAAAAATTTTTTACTATGCCCTCTCCTTCATTTTCAATTTGTTTTACTTCAAAATGGGATTTAAACTTTTTATATCCCATAACTATGAGGCATATTCCTAAAATAAATTTCAAGTAGGTTTCGTATTTTAGTATTAAAACTTCTATCTGGTTTAAAAATAGATAAGCTAGAATACCATACACAACGTCTACAGAAACCATTCCCAACGCAGAAAAAAAACCCTCTTTCTCGCCTTCTACAAGGGTTTTCTCCATACAGTATATTCCTATTGGACCCAGAGGTAGAGAAAGGATAAATCCAGTTAAAATTCCCTTCAATAAAACTATACCCAAATTACTCACCCTTTTTTCTCTAGATTATATTTAGGTTTCTCTCGTTTGCTACCGCCAATTCCAACGCTTCTACAAAATAATCTATATCTTCCTCTGTTGTAAATCTTCCTAGACTTATTCTCAGTGTGCTCTTAGCTGTGTTACCGCTAAGAGCTATAGCTTCTAAAACGTGCGATGGGCTAAGAGTACTAGAAGCACAGGCTGATCCGGCACTTACAGCGATTCCTTTCATATCTAAAGCAAATAATAATGATTCTGCTTCCACTTTTTCAAAAGTAATACTAGAAGTATTGAAAAGTCTATTGCTCAAATCTCCGTTAATGGTTATTTTGTCTATTTTTTCTAGTATTTTATTCTCCATATGATCCCGGATTTTTTTTTCTTTTTCCATTTCTATATATAGATTTTCAAGGGATATTTCCAAAGCCCTTGCCATTCCACATACTCCCACCACATTTTCTGTTCCAGCTCTTCTATTTCTCTCTTGATATCCACCTGTCAAAAGTTTTTCTATTTTCACACCACTTTTTACATAAAGTGCCCCTATACCTTTTGGTCCGTAAAATTTGTGAGCAGCAAAAGAAAAAAGATCAATGTTTTCAAAGTCGATTTTCACCTTTCCCAAACTTTGTACTCCGTCTACATGAAATATAATATTTTTTGATTTCGCTATCTTGCCAATCTCTCTAATAGGCTGTAAGGTTCCAATTTCATTGTTGGAGTGCATAATTGATATCAATACAGTTTCATCTTTTATGCTACTTTGAAGCTCCTTTATATTAACTCTCCCTTTTTCATCTACGCCGAGATAAGTCACTTCCCATCCCAAGCTCTCCATATCTTTAAAGGTGTTTAATACAGAAGAATGTTCAATCACAGAAGTTATCAAATGTCTGCCCTTATTTTTAAGAGCCTTTGCAGCTCCCCTTATAGCCATATTGTTAGATTCTGTTCCTCCAGAGGTAAAAATAATCTCTCTAGATTTTAATCCTAAGAGTCCGCTTATCATCTCTCTAGACTCTTCCAAAATTTTCTTTCCTTTTTGTCCTATTTGATACACACTAGACGGATTTCCGTAGCTTTCTCTCATAACCTTAGTCATAACCTCTATAACTCTTTCATCCATCTGAGTCGTAGCATTGTTGTCCAAATAAACATTCTTTTTATTCATATAATACCGCCATATATTATTTAAGTTAAATTTTATTATACCATACCGACTTTAATTTCACCAGCTAAGCATATTATCTTATAGTTTTTTACCACATTTAGGACAATACTCATAGCCGTCTACTATTTTTTCTCCACATTCACATATGCGATTTTCATAGATGACCTCTTCCATATCCTCATAGTCTACTTTTTCAGTTTCTAATATTTTTTCTATAGAGCTGTCATGTATTTTGTACATACTTTTGCATTTTGTGCATATTAAAATATATTTTTTACTGAACTTAAATACAGGAATAAAGAAAAATTCAAATACATTTGAATTTTCTGTCAATTCTCCTTTTTTATTCAAGCAACCAGTACATCTAAATGAAACCTCTTTAATTTTTTTGCTTCTGCTATTTATACCAAATATTCCTATAAAAAACACAATTATATCCTTTCAACTTCTTTATTTGATTTTATCACACTTATACCGTAAATAAAAAGATTTTACATATTTAAAACTTTGCTGTATTATCATCCCTGTATTATTATACTTTTCTCCTTATAAATCTCTATAAAATTAAATTATAATTTAAATAGGATGATAAGTTTTAGTTTTTATTCTTCTTTATTGCAATAGATGCAATCCCTAAAAGATTGACATCTTGCTCATTTATATATATTTCTTCATATTCTGGATTTTCAGGAAGAAGTATTATGGCATTTCTCATTTTCATAAGACGTTTCAAGGTAGCTTCTCCATCTATTGCAACTGCTATTATATCACCGCTTTTAGGGTCTAAATCCTGACGCAGAAGAACTAAATCTCCGTCATCTATATCTGCGTTCTTCATACTATCCCCTCTCACCCTCAAGAAAAACCCACTTTCATCCTTCACAAGTTCTTTAGGAAGGTAAAAACTTTCATTTTCTTCAGAATTCATGAATACAGGAACATCTCCTGATACCTTCCCGTATATTGGCATGGAAAAAACTTCTTCACTAGGATACCTCTCACTTATTCCTCCAAAATCAACTTCCATACTTCCGTCTTCATCCTTAAAAAGAATAAGCTCCCTATTTTTTTCTAGGTCCAATGCTATATTTATATCTGCTTTTGACGGCATCATCTCCATATTAAAAATTGGAATATCACCTTTTGGTTCTCTAGAACTGTCAAAAACTTCAAGAGCAGTGCCATCGGTAATCATACAGTATTCAATGTTTTTAGATACAGATGCATAACTCAATACCTGGTTTCTAGCTTCTTCTATCCCTTTTTGAATAGATTTCACCTCTATATATATAAAGGTTTTCTTTTTTCCATTTTCATATCTACTCACTGCTATATCAACAAATCCCTTTTTAGAACCCATTATTACCGGGTACTCTATTTCTATTAATTCCAAAGGATATCTATAGTTATTTATAAGCTCATTTATCACCCACTGTCTTACCTTTTCCTCTGGTGAGTAGATATTAATGATATTTTCTTTAAATTTGTACTCATCTACTGAAAGATTATACATTCCTCTGATCTGACTTTTTTTATCAAACCTCAGATATTTTGAATTAATCTCTTGAATAAATTTTGATGGTTTTACACTAGAGGTGATATATAGGATTTCAGTGGCCCTAGTCATTCCCACATAAAAAAGTTTCTTTTCTGTAACTTCCTCAAATTCTCTTATTTTTTCATCTTTTGAGGAATAAAAAGGCACTATCCCCTCGTTTACATTTATCAAAATAACAACTTTACTTTCTATTCCTTTTACTGAATGCATCGTCATAAGCCTCACAGCATCTTTTTCAAAATCACTGTTGTCTCTGTCTATTATTTCACAGGATATATTGTTATTTTTCATGATTTGTTTTGCATTTTCTAATTGTATTCTTGATCTTCCTACAATTACGATCTCATTCATTTTATAATCTGACAGCTCATTTTTTATAAGCTTTATCAGATAGTCCATCTCCTGTGATTCTGTTGAGAAATGTCTATAGACTGGATAGTCTCCCTGCCTGTCTATTAAATAAGGTTTTACATAATTTTCATCATCTATTATGTCATGGGATTTTTCCAAAAGGCTGTAAGCTGCCTGAGATATTTGTGTAGTAGTTCTAAAGTTTTTACTTAATGTCTTACTTCGCCCCGCCATATTAAAACCGATAGTTGTAAAATTTCTTTTATTCCCAAGCCATGATTGTGAATATATACTCTGCGCACAGTCAAACAAAAAAGTTATGCTTGAATATTCTTTTTTATTATATACTTTTTTTAACAGTTCTAGCTGAAGTTTGGAAAGATCCTGACTCTCATCTATTATTATGTGGGTAAATTTATTTACAGTATATTCATCCATAGTTTCTAAAGCTATTCTTCTAACATCATTAAAATCAACTCGATTTCTGTTTAATAATTCCTTTGAATAAAGCTCCATTAAACTGTAAATAGCTTTTCTTATTTTAGAATTTTTAGGTAACCTGTGGTTGTGTTCGTCATATTTTGTTGCACCTAGTCTATCTGCATTTTGGTATTCTTCTTCATTGTAGTTGCAAGACTTTATCCATTCTATCTCATCATAGAGAAATTTAAGATTATTTTGATTCAATAAACTTATACCGCCATATTCTTTTGACAGTTTTTCCAAATAATCCCCTATAATTGAAAATTTTTCACTATTACCTATATCTGTAGAATATTTTTTATTGTTTTTTTTACAATATTTTAAGTAGTATGGATAGATCAAACCATCTATCGTCGTTATCTTAACTCTGTCCCTAGGTAGTTCAAACAGTGTCGGATAATTTTTTTTATATTCCTTTTCTATTTTTCCATAAAGATAACCCATATAATTAACTAATGTTTTATTATAAGTCATTAGAAGAACCATATCATCAGGCTCGAAACAATAGTTGTTGAGCAAAAATGGGATCCTGTTAACCCCAACAGTTGTTTTACCGCTTCCTGCTATGCCCTTTACAAGCATAGGTCCCGAAGGCTTTGTATAGGATATCTTTTCCTGCTCTTTATTAAGATGCATCTTCTTCCTCCGATATTTTATATCAAATAAAATCTTTCAGATCTTATTTTATGTTTAAATTTTGGTACTTCTTGACCTTTAGATGTCCTTAAATTATATCTTTAGTTGAAAATAAACACAAGATTTTTAACAAAAATATATAACTTTAAATTTCAAATATAAAAAGTGCACCTTAATAATCAGATGCACTTTTTCAGATTCTTTAATTATTTATAAATTTTATTTTATTATAAAATCTATATCATCTTCCTGTTCCTCACCACTATTTTCTCCAACTATTTTAACAATAGCTCTATCAGGAATTCCTATCAAAGTATCACCAGGAACCTTTGCCCATCCTTGTTTGACAATTAATTTCAAAGGTGAGTTTGAGCTTGTAACCCTTACCTTTTTGTCTTTTAACTGGACGTTTATGCCTCCTAAATTGGTATCTACAAATATATTTTTTTCTTCATCTTGCAATTTATAAATATATTTTAAATCCCCGTCAACGTATATTTCTGCCTTTGAAGCCTTTTGGGTTTTCATCCCCTTTATGTTAAATAATAAAAAAGCAAATAATGAAAAAACAAAAGCATATAATAGAATATCACCTTTTTTAAAATAACTTCTTTTCCTTTTCATTTTCACTTCCTTTAAATCATTTTCTTTTATTTTTTTTTAAAACCTGCTGCAACTTTTACTTGTCTATAACTAAGTCTTTATGATTTTCTGACTTATTTTACAGAACTTCCTATTTTTTCTCCCATATATACCTTAGTTTCAACTCCTTGTAAAGTGTTTTCAACTATATCTTTATCGATCTTTACTTTTCCTTTTTCAAACAACATAATACAGGTCGATCCACCAAAATAAAAATACCCTTTTTCATCGCCTTTTTTTACAAAGGTATTTGAGATATAAGTCTGTTTTATTCCTCCAACCATTGTTGCACCAATCTCACTTAACAATATTTCTCCAAATTCTTTAGTATCTAGAATTGAATACTCTCTTTTATTTTCACAAAATATCATAAAATTTTTCTTTATTGCATGAGTTGAAACTGAATAATAATAGCCCTCTATCTTTTTACTACCACTGATTTTTCCGCTTGCAGGAAAATGAAATCTATGATAGTCAGAGGGTGCTAGTCTTACTATTATAAAGGTTCCACCTTGAAATTTCTGGGCTAATTTGTCATCCCTTAAAAATCCACCTAGAGAAAATTTTGATCCCTTTAGAAAAAATTGATCTTTTTTCTCTATATTTTCATAGGCTAATATTTTCCCGTCTGCTGGAGACGAAAGGTCATCTTTAGTTTCTGATACTTTTCTTGCACCTTCTTTTAGCCTTCTGACGAAAAAATCATTAAAAGATTGAAATTCCTCTATATTTTTAACTGATTCTTCCATATTTATATTGTTATTTTTGACAAAATTTTGGATCTTTTCACATGATTTTTTTTTGTCCATTATTCTACCATACAGGGATGATAAAAATTTTCTCTTAACTATAGATTCAAGGGTCAATTTCCCCAATGGGTTGTAATATAAGAACTTCAAATAATTTTCTCCGGGAACCTTCTCCTGTTTTATTTCTCCGGTTTTTCTATCTCTGTAGTTTATTTTTTCAAATTTCATTTCTCAGCCTTTCAGATTTTTAATAAAATTATACCACACATTAAATATAAATTTGAAGTTTCATTTTTATTGTAGACGTGATAACATAGATGCATATTAATTTTATGGGGAGGTAAGTTATGGAACGTATCGCATTGATTGCTCATGATAAGAAAAAAGATGACTTAGTAGATTTTGTAAAGAAGCATAGAGATTTTTTTGAAAAATTTGAACTGGTTTCAACAGGAACAACTGGAGGAAGAATAATCCAGGCTACAGATTTAAAAGTTCACAGATATCTTTCCGGTCCACTTGGAGGAGACCAGCAGATAGGTTCTGACATTGCCAATGAAAAAATTAAAGTTGTTTTCTTTTTTAGAGACCCTCTAACAAGTCAACCTCATGAACCTGATGTTCAGGCTTTGATAAGATTATGTGATGTGCATAAAATTCCTGTAGCAACAAATAAAAGAACTGCTGAATTATTAATTAACGCTTTAATTAATGAAATCTAAATTAAATTTCAAGTTGCACTTCTATTCTTTTAACAGAAAGCTGGTGCAACTTGAACTTCTATGTTCAAACTACTTAATCCCAACTTTTTACCACTCATATTCTCCACTCTAAACTCTGACAGGGCAATATCAATATATTTTCTTAAAAATTAAATTACTGGAAATTATAAATATAAATTATCCTAGATAATATTTCATTTTTTTTATCATCCTTTTCAAATTATAATTTTTAATAAAATCTTCCTTCGTTTTTTAAAACTATTTTAGCTTCTTTATAATCTGGATAATATTTTTTTAATTCATTCCAAAATTCCTTAGAGTGGTTATGATGAATTAGATGACACAGTTCATGTATTATTACATAATCTATTATTTTAGGATCTGCTTTTATTAATTTTATATTTAAGCTTATGTTGCCATTTGAATAACAGATTCCCCACGCTGTTTTTAGGGGTTTAATTCTAACCTGTAAAGGAGAAACCCCTATAATATCACTCCATTTTTTAATTTTATTCATCAATATTTTTATTCCTTTTTCTTCCATCTTCTCTTGAGTAAGGTTATTTTCTTTTTCTGATAAAATTTTTCCTAAAAATTTTATTGTTCCTTTTGGTTTTATCACCCTAAGTTTTTTCTCATAATCAATTATTTTTTTTTCTATGATCTCTTTATTTTTATTTATAAAATTAACTCCATTTATATAGGAATCTCTTTTGGGTATAGATAACTCTACTGAAATTTCATCTTTTATTCTTAAAATATAATTTTTTTTACTTCTTTTTATTATCTTATATTGGATTGTTATTCTTGAAGCTTTTATTTTTCCCTCTCTCATGGTTATCTCCTTTTTTAGTGTCGCCGCGACACTAAAAAATCCCCTTTAAGGGGATTTTTTAAATTTGACTTTTAATTTTTTTTATCAGTGAATACTTTAATTCTAGAAGGTCCTTTGATAAGTCTATTTTGTATTTATGTGGATTTACTAGTCTTTTTCTCTCTTCTGACATATTATTTAAATTAGCAATATAATAATCACGTGAGCCTTTCACATCCAATAAAGTCTTATAACTTTCTGTTAAAACTCCTTCTTTCATATATTGAATGGTTATTTTCTTTGCAGTATACTCACCTGATTTTAAAAGACTTCTCTTAAAATCATACCTTTCGTCTATTATTGTGAGGTCACTGTTTTCAATTATACTGTTTTTATCTTCGTCCTTTTCTACAAGAGTTATCAAATCAGCATAAGCAGCACCAAATTTATCATAAATTCTATAGACCTCTTTAAATCCAGGGTTAGATATTTTAAATACATCCTCAGAAAGTTTTATCACCGGTTCACCGTTTATTTGGACAATTTTGTATACCCCTCCAAAGCACGGATTAGATTTGCTTGTTGCTATAGCATCACCCACACCAAAGGAATCCACACAGGCTCCTTGTTCTTTTAGGGATCTAATTAGTTCCTCATTCAGAGAACTAGTTAACACTATCTTTGCTTTTTTGAATCCTGCATTATCCAATTCTTTTCTGCATTTTTTAGATAAATACGCCAAATCTCCAGAATCAATTCGTATTCCATAGATTCCATTATAACTATCATCTATTCCATTTTCTTTAAAAGCCTCAATTGCATTCTTTATACCCATTCCAATGGTATTGTAAGTATCTATTAATAATATTAGAGTATTACTTTCTCTTTTTCTTCTGTGTTTTATAAAAACATCAAAAGCACGTTTTTCTGCGTCTCTTCCTATTCCAAATGTTTGAACATATGAGTGGGCCATTGTTCCAATACTTGGAATTCCATATTTATATTCAGTTATTATATTAGAGTGACTAGAACATCCTCCAATATAAGCAGCTTTATTGCCTGATACGGCGCTATCGAAGCCGTGAGCCCTCCTCGTACCAAATGCCGATACACCTATAGGGTCAGCCGCTCTGGTGACTCTAGAGGCCTTTGTAGCCACTGCCATTTGAAGGTTCATTGTGTTTAGTATAGGGGTTTCCAATATTTTGGCCTGAATCAAAGGTGCTTTGATTGTTATAACAGGTTCATTTGGATACGCTATCTCTCCATCTCTGAGTGCATATACGTCTCCAGTAAACTTCATTTTTACTAAATACTCTAAGAGGTGTTTTTCTTTTATAATCTTTGAAAAATATTTTCTTTTTTCATCCTCTGAAGTAGCATTTAATGTCTTTATCAAGTATAGTACTTCTTGAACTCCACATACGACAGCAAATCCTCCATCTTCAGTTCTTCTAAAGTACATATCAAATATGGCTTCCTGCTCTTCAAGTCCTTCCATCAAATATACATCACTTTCTGTATACTGGTATCTATCAGAATTAATAACTTTTGCAAATTCTGTCAATAAAATTTCCTTATCCAAAACAATTACCTCATTTCTATTATTATTGTGCTTAATATTATTTAGTATAGCACTATCATATTCATTTTACAACTTCCATCCTTGCAAAATAAGGGTAACTATATTAAAATTTTATTATTACCAACGAAGGGGGAAAACTGTTATGAGAGTTGTCGTACAAAGAGTTACAAAGGCACAGGTATCCGTAGAAGGAAATGTCATTGGAAAAATAAAAGAAGGTCTTCTCATTCTACTTGGAATAACACACGGGGATAATGAGAAAGATACAAAGTGGCTTGTTAACAAAATTTCAGGACTAAGGATATTTTCCGATGGAAATGGAAAAATGAACAAATCAATTGAAGATATAGAGGGTGAAATTCTTTTAATCTCGCAGTTTACTTTGTATGGTGATGCTAGAAAAGGAAGAAGACCTAGCTTTATTGAAGCTGCCAAACCTGATATTGCTGTGCCTCTATACAATAAATTTATTGATCTTGTAAAAGAAAAAAATATAAAAATTTCTGTCGGAGAATTTGGCGCCGATATGAAAGTTGAACTTCTCAATGATGGACCTGTCACCATGATAATTGATTCTCCTGAAAAATAGAAAGTTATTTTTTATAATTAATTTTTTTTGCAAAAGAAAAAGGCTGTTGATTTTATTTCAACAGCCTAAGAGATAAAAAATCTAATATAAATTTAGTTAGCTATCTTATCTACCAACTTTTTACCTGGTTTAAATTTAACTACTTTTTTAGCTTTAACAGTCATCTTTCTACCTGTTTGAGGATTTCTTACTTTTCTTTTGGCCCTTTCTACAACTTCCCATTTACCCCAACCAATGAAATTGACTTCATTTCCATCGACTAGAATATTTTCAATAGTATCTAATAAAGCATTTAATTTTCTCTCAGCTTCAGCTTTAGATACAAAACCTCCGTTTTCACAGTACTTTGCTATAAATTCTTTCTTAGTCATTACCATCCCCCCTTTATTACCTAGTATACTATATATTTTTCTTAAAACAAGTTATCATAATAAAAATATTTACAAAAATTATATAACATATTCTTTTATTTCCTTTTTTTATTCTCGATTTTGTTATAAGTTTAATTTTTCCAGATATAAAATTAAAAATATTGTTATATTTTTATAATTGTCTTGAGTTATTAGGTACTACGGCACATTTTAATAAATCTCTTTATATTAATAAGACTCTTAAACATATACAAAATAAATCATATTTTACCAGATAATATATATAATATATGTTTTGTATATAAAATGTGTACTTGTTTTAATTTTCCATATGAAATATCATTTATATAAGCAATTTGCCTGATTTTGATATATTTAGTATCAAATTATTGCAAATATAGGGGGGGATTAATTTGTCGCATTATGCAAATAAAGCTTTTGAAAATTTAATTAAAATGGCACAAAATAATAATTTTATCAAACCTGAACATTATGATAAGTACAGTGTAAAAAAAGGTTTGAGAAATAAAAATGGAACAGGAGTTCTTGTTGGACTCACTAAAGTTGGTTATGTACAAGGATATGACGTAATTGATGCGGTTAAGGTTCCAAAAGAGGGGGCTTTATATTATAGAGGTATAGAGGTAAAAGATTTTGTAAAGGGATTTCAAAAAGAAGATAGAATGGGTTTTGAAGAATGCGTTTTTTTGCTTCTTTTCGGTAAGCTTCCATCAAAAGATGAACTTGAAGAATTTAATTTATTACTCGATGAACTGCGGTTTCTTCCAGATGGGTTCACTGAAAATTTTTTGCTAAAACTTCCAAGCAAAAATATTATGAACTTACTTCAAAGAAGCGTACTTTTTCTTTATTCTATGGACGATGAGGCTGATGATCTCGATGTTGAGAATTTAGTCAGACAAAGTCTTGAGCTTATTGCTAAAATTCCTACCATAATGGCATATGGATATCATGCTACAGAACATTATTTTAACGAAAAAAGTTTATTTATACATCCACCTAAAAGAGGTCTTAGTACTGCTGAAAATATTTTACATATGAGTAGACACAACAGTAAGTACACAAAAACAGAAGCAGAAGTTTTAGATCTATGCCTAGTACTTCATGCTGAACACGGTGGAGGTAACAATTCCGCTTTTGCGACTCATGTTGTTTCATCTAGTGGTACAGACACTTATTCCGCTATTTCCACGGCCATAGGTTCTCTGAAAGGTCCAAAACATGGTGGAGCAAATTCAAAAGTTAAACTTATGATTAGCAACATCAAGGATAATGTTAAAAATTTTGAAGATAAAAACGAACTTAAAAACTATCTAATGAAAATACTGAGTAAAAAAGCTTTTGATAACGAAGGATTAATATATGGTATGGGACATGCTATCTACACTCTCTCTGATCCTAGAGCAGTTCTTTTAAAAGAAAAAGCTTATGAACTTGCCAAAGAGAAAAATAATATAAAAGAGTTCCAACTTTATAGTGATGTAGAATCTCTTACAAAAGAAATTTTTAAAAATTCAAAAGGTAAGCTTATGTGTGCGAATGTTGATCTATACTCCGGATTTATTTATGATATGCTGAACATCCCAGAGAATCTTTACACTCCTATTTTTGCAGCTGCCCGTTCTGCTGGATGGTCAGCACACAGAATTGAACAAATTCTAAGTGATAAGAAAATCATAAGGCCTGCTTATCAGCATGTTCATGGTGACAATGATTACACGCCATTAAGTAAGAGGTAAAATAAAGAATTTTATACTTTAAACTATACCTTGTAGCAGGAATACTAAAAAAACTATCCTTAAGAGTATAAAAGATGACTTCTGTACAATATAGAAGTCATCTTTTTTAAATTCTACTGATAATTATGCTTATTATAATCATTTTTATATTTTGCCACCACTCTTTTAATCTTATTCGTTGTCTTCTTTGATTCTAAATCTAAATAATGCTTCATATGTCTAAAAAATTATTTTATTAAAGCATTATCCTAGAAATTTTTTTTACGTAATATTTATTGAGAATTTTTCTTAGATTTCAATAACTTTTTAAATTTTGGATTATTGTAGTTAAACCCTTGATATAATTAAATTAAGCAAACGGAATCAAGCTTAAATTTACTTTTAATCATGTGCTTGACTGTATTTAAAGTAATATCAAAATGAAAACTGCTTCTATCTTCATAAATTTTTTTTAAGCTTCATGAGGCTTAATATTCTCAAAATTAGTAATATCTTTTCCCAAAGGTCGTCCTGAGTTTGATTGTCTTAAGTCTTTTAACTCTAATTCTACTTATTTCTTAAAAGTATTTCTAAAACGATTTTTTATAGTAATATTCTCTTCAATCCTAATATATATATATCAAATCAAACTCCTTCAAAGATTAAATTCTAAAGCTTGTCCGATTTATATTTTTCAATAGATTAGCTTTTAAACTCAAGACTATCTGTTATAGTTTTATTGGACACTTTTAATATATTTTTATTTTGTGATAACAACTTAAATTTTTTATCAGAGACTAGTTTTTTTTACAAATAGATTCATCTATTTGTAAATTCGTATAAATTTTTATCAAAAAAACCATAAAACAGGAACTTTTTTTCAAGTGTCAAGTTTCATGGTTATACTTTATTGTCTGTACCGATTTTCTATTTTCTATTTTTTAATTGATTAGATTTAAGTTAAATAAGCTATGAATAATAAAATATTTTGAAGTTTTATAATTAAAAATTGATTATCTCTGCGGTTATTTCGTACCAAGGACCGTCTTCATCTTCTCCTAGCTCTACATAGAAAGTTACCTGAGTATCTTCCAATGTAAATCCTACATAAGAATTATTTTCATCATCATTAAAGTAAGCTACTTTTTTTAATTTGAAATTTAATATTTTCTCTCCGATTTCCGGTTGTTGACTAATCAATTCATAGAGATCCTCTTTTATATCAAATCCAAACTCTTTAATTTTATCTGAAATAACATCTAATCTACGATAAAGTTTTTCTTTATCCATAATTCACCTCTTAATTTACTTAATAATATATTGTTTTGAATCTCATATTATATGATAGATATTTTATCATAAATATAAAATAAATAACAATGAATTTTATATTTATTTTCACTAGTTATTCTTGTTATGAATTCTTTGAGTCAAAAGAATTTTGACTTTTTTTAGGTTTTCAATGTAAAAAGTCTCCTATGAAATATTTAGGAGACTTTTTACATTAAATATTTAATTTTTTAACTTCAGATAAGATCAGATAAAAGTATCGCGGCGACACTTTTATTTGATAAAAAAATAATATAAAGTATAAATAATGTAAAAAAATAAAACAATCTTTATAAAATGATCTTTTTTTATTTTATGTTTATTTACTATTTTTACTACAAATAAAATAAATTTGATTTTTCTCATTTCAAAAGGTATTTTATCAATAGATTTATCTATAAGCAGATCTATTTCACTCTTATTTAAGCTTTTTTTCATTTTAAAAATATTTCTCCCTCTTTAATAATATTCATGAATGTATTATTAAAAAATTAAGCTTTTTCTTTCGCTTTTTTCAGGTTCTTTACAAGAATCCACATAAAACATTCAATATCAATATAATCTCTTGGGTTTAAAATATCAATATTTTTTTTAGAAATTTCAGCAAATTTTAAAAATTTAAAATATGTATTCCAGTTTGGAGTCATATTATAACTGATATCAAAAGCAAAAATTTCAGCAGATTTTTTTGAAATTTTTGGTTTGAGAAATAAATATTTATCTGGTTTTAGCATATTCATAAAGTACGTTATTATCGTCCACTTATTACAGTTAATCGATTCTAAACAATCTTTAAAATCTATGAACCTCTCTTCTTCTGTTTTTTTATCTGTGTAAAATAGATCATACAGTGTTTGAATAAATCTTTCTTGATTTTCTACTTTACTTATTGCTTTTCTAAAATTTGTTTTTTCAATACTATGAATGTTCTTACTAGCTGAGATAAGTTTTTTAGAAACTTCAGCAATTTCTGAATAATCTTTGCTTTCCAGACTTTTTGATAATTTTTCTTCTGACAAATTCATTTTAAATTCATTTATCAGATTTTCTTTGTATTTTCTTTCATTTTCAAGGTAACCTTCATCATAAAATCCTTTTGGATAAACAGATAAAAAAATCTGTATAAGATCTTCTATTGGGAAGTTTTCTTTTACACTTACTTTTTTTGTTTTTTTATTATTTAATGTACATAAAAGTCTATCTTCCTTATATTTGGTTATTTCACCCTCATCTAAAATTTCTTCTAAAATTGCAATTTTACTATTTAAAAGTTTAACTCCAGCATTAATAAAGTCAATTGTAACTTTATAACCATTTGTTTCTATTATCTCTCCTATTCCCCACTCCTGTTTTTTTATATGTTTGACAAATTTCAAAGTATTTTTCCCCCCTTACTTTTCCCTTATAATATTACCCTATAAATTATTAAAATCAAAATTAGAATTTTTTAATAATAAAAATTAAACTGAACAAAACCTATATGTATGTGATATGTAATATGTATTATGTATTATGTAGTGAATCAATTAATAGTAGATGACTCTTTTAAATACCTTATAAAATAAGGGATACAGAGGATTTAAAGAAATAAAATTATAATTTCAAAAGGATTATAATTTTAGACCAGTAATACCAGGTATAAAATTATTATTAAATATAAAGGATTATAATCTAATCCAGTAAAATAAGCTTTTAAATAAGATTATGTAGACATTGTTTTTTATAAAGTATAAAGGATGACAACAGCTAAAGTAGAAATTTCAATGAAGTGAATAGATATAAAATAATGAGGATGATAAAATGGACCTTATATTTCAAGGCGCGATACTTTTCAGTGTTATAATAATAAAAGGATGACAGAGTTTAAAATATATTTTATATTATAAAACATAAGGGATGATAAAGTATCTCAATTAATTCAGGTATTATTAAATGTTATTATATTAATAAATAAAACATTATAAATTATAATTATTCAGTGATGCTAATCTAAGTTAGCAAAACTTAAAATTTTTGATTATAAATAATAAAGGATGATAATCAAAAATAATATTTTTTATAAAAATTCTCTATGTATAATCTACTTAAAATTTTATATAAAATATAAAAAAAATTTTTTATATTAATCCAATCCTTTATTTATAAAGGCTTGGAAACAAAATACTAAATTTAAAGTTTGCTTAAAAATCATAATATACCAAATAAAAAGCTTTATTTGATATTGTTATAAATAATGTTGAATTTTAGAAATAGTTTATTTTCTTTTGGTTAATAAATAAGTGATGATAAAATAAGTACTAGTTTTACAGGCTAATTAAAGGAAGAGGTAAAAAAAAAGAAATTATAATATTTAAAGGATAATAAAAACCAGTTAATTTTTCATTGTATAATTAATAAAGGATTATAAAAAAGTATCTATTTTTATAGATGTAGAATATCATCACTGATTAGTTATAATAGAATTACTTATATTATAATTAATAAGGGATATTAAAATAAACCAATAAAATAAGGAATTTATAAGTAGAACTACAATAAATTAAAGTATAATTTTACAGGGATGATAAGAAATATCGAAATAAAAATTCAAAGGAATTGGTATGATTATATGGAAAGCATGTATAGAATAGATTTAAATACTATTAAACTTTCTTTTTATACTAATTTATATAAAGTTTTAGAATAACCCAATAAATATACATAATTAATTTATCCATTGAAAATTAGGATAATATAGTTTTATAAATTTTAAAAATTATATTACAGATTATTTTTTATCTACTTATAAAATAAGCATTTTCATAATAAAAACTTAAGTTAAAATATAAAAAAGTGTAACTTATAATTTATTGGTGATGATATAAGTTATTAAATTATTATTTTACAAGGATGATAAAAAAAGCTTGGTTTTATTAATCTTCTTGATTTTTATTGAAAAAATGTTATAATTTAAAAAGGATGATAAAATTATAACTTTTCTGGGATGATAA